>JACQUC010000178.1 GCA_016210495.1 Chloroflexota bacterium | reverse complement strand
GGGTTCCTCGTCCTAATGAACGTCAGGCACAAGGAGGCTGGCCAAGAGGCCTGATATCGTTCGATGTTCATGGGCGAGTTCGAGCACACGGTCGACGAGAAGGGCCGCATTGCCATCCCAGCCAAGTTTCGTGGCAAAGTAGGGGATGGCGTCGTCATCACGCGTGGTCTCGACGGTTGCCTCTTTGTTTATACCGCCTCTGAGTGGGCTCAGTTGGCTGACAAGATCGGTAAGCTCCCCCTGGCGAAGAGCGACGCGCGCTCGTTTCAACGGATGATGTTCTCGGGGGCCACGGAATGTCAGCTCGATCACCAGGGGCGTATTGTTTTGCCCAGCTACTTGCGCAGCTATGGCGACATCGGCCAAGAGGCCGTGATCATCGGGGTAAACACACGCCTGGAGATATGGTCCCAGAACCGCTGGCAGGAAATCCGAGGCAAGGTGGAAGAGGAGAGCAGCTTCATCGCCGAGCAACTGGCCGGACTGGGAATATAGTGCGCTCGCAGACGCAATCATCGGGACGTAGGGGTGCGCCAAGGCGGACGTGGTTGCCCCCGCAAGACGCCGCCAAGGGTGTTGCCTGATCGTGCACGGGCAAGCTGTTCACGTTCCGGTCCTTTACGATGAGGTTCTGGAGGTTCTTTCTCCCAGACCTGGCGGCCGCTACATAGATTGCACGCTAGGGGGCGGTGGCCACGCCCTCGGCATCGTCGAGAGATCGAGCCAGGACGGGCGACTCCTTGGAATCGACGCCGACATTCGGGCAGTGGAAGCTGCTCGCGACCGACTCAAGGACTATGCATCTAGGGTCGTCCTGGTCAACGATAATTTCGTCCACCTGGCTCGTATAGTGCGCGACAACGCTTTCCCGCCGGCGGACGGAATTCTGTTCGACCTTGGCCTTTCGACGCTGCAACTCGAGAGCATGGAAAGGGGATTCAGCTTTCGGATTGACGCTCCCCTGGATATGCGCTTTGGCGTGGACCAGGAGGAGACGGCCTACGACTTGGTGAATGGCTTGCCAGAGCGAGAGCTTGCCGATCTGTTGTATCGATACGGTGAGGAATCCCGCTCCCGGGCAATTGCCCGCGCGATCCTGCGCGCCAGGCAGCCTGAGCCGATCAGAACGACGCTGCAACTGGCGAGGATCATCGAGCAGGCCTTGCCGGCCCGGGGACGAATTCACCCCGCGACGAGGTCGTTCCAGGCGTTGCGCATAGCGGTGAACCGCGAGCTCGACAACCTGGAGGCTGCGCTGGCTCAGGCGGTGGAGCTTCTGGGATTGGAGGGCGTGGTAGCAGCTATCTCTTATCATTCGCTCGAAGATCGATTGGTAAAGCAATTCTTCGCAGCAGAGGCAAAGGGGTGCGTTTGCCCACCTCGAGCGTTGAGTTGCGTGTGCGGGCGCAAGCCCAGGCTGCAAGTTCTGACCAAGAAGCCGATCACTCCGTCGAGGCAAGAGGTGGTGCGCAATCCCCGAAGCCGCAGCGCAAAGCTCCGGGCAGCGCGCCGGATCGGCCCTTAGGACCGTCGTTTGTTGGGTCAGGGGAGGTTGGCGGTGGCCACCGGCATACTTCAGTCGATACCTTGGGCTGGCAGACGGGCCCAGGGGCGGGCGCTGAACCTATCAATCCTGTTTGTGGTCGCCCTCCTTTTGGTAGCAGTGTTCAGCCTGCTCTACCTGACTCAGGCGAGTTGGGTGGCCACGACAGGCTACGAAATCAAACGGCTCGAAGATCAGAAGAACCAGTGGGGCATCAAGAATGCCCAGCTTCGGCTGAAGCTTGCTGAGCTACAATCGTTGGACCGCATCGAGCGCGAAGGACGTGGGCGCCTCAAGATGGACGTGCCCGCGAAAGTCATCTTCGTGCCTGTTGAAGAGCCGGCGAAAAATCCGGGGGAGGACGCGCGGGCCGAACGTAAGGGCGGGGTCCCAGGAGAAGGCGTCGGTCCGGGCATTGAAACGAGGGTTGAAACGTGGTTGGCTGACTTATTGTCCTTGCTTAGGCCTTGACCTCTCCGGCAGTCCCCTCCAGACAGTTTGCTTGCGCTGTCATTGACCTGTGGGAGGCGCAGAGTTGTACGAGACCGACGAACTACGATGGCGGCTCTACGCTTTGATGGCTATCGTCGCCGCCTTCGTCCTCGTCCTAACGGCCAAGCTGTTCTACATCCAGGTGCTGCAAAATAGCTACTACACCAGCCTGGCCAAGAAAGAGCACTGGCGAGAGGAAACGATTCTGCCTCGGCGCGGATCCATTCTCGACACGAACGGCAGCGCGCTGGCGACCAGTGTTTCCTTCGAATCACTCTACGCGAACACGTCCCAGATAACCAACGCAGATAGGCTGGCTAAGGCCATAGCCGGCGTCCTGAACGAGCCGGCCAACGAGGTCGAGGCAAAGCTGCTCGTACAGCAGGCCGCGCCGGTGCTGGTGAAGCCCTTTCTCTCGTGGGATACGGCCGAAGCCCTGCGCAGGCTGCGGCTCTGGGACGTTTTTCTCGAGCCAGAGTTCAAGCGCTACTATCCTGAGGGAAGCCTGGCTGCGTCATTGATGGGCCTGGTAGGTCGTGACAACAAAGGGCTGACGGGTGTCGAGGCCGCCTTGGACCCAGACCTTGCGGGTATGCCTGGCTCAGTGTTGGCCGAGAGAGACTCCGGGGGGGACGAGATCGCCCTGAGCGCCCGACAGATCACGCCACCCAAAGACGGATCCGACGTCGTAGTCACCATCGATCGCTTTGTTCAGCGGGTCATCGAACGAGAGCTGAATTCGGCGGTAAGGCTACACCAGGCGGCCGGCGGAGTCATCGTGGTGATGGAGCCGCGGACCGGCGCCATTCTGGGCATGGCGAACCGGCCGACCTTCGATCTGAACGATCCTAATCTATTTCATCCCACCCGGGCCCCGCTCTACAGGAATCCAGCCATCGCCGATGCCTGGGAGCCAGGGTCGATTTTCAAAATAGTCACGATGGCAGCCGCGCTGGACGCCAAAGCAGTAACACCTGACGAGGCTTTCAACAATACGGGCAGATTTGCCTACGGTGGAGGCACGGTTAGGAACGTCATCACCAGGCTCGGGCCGGAAACCATGACGCAGGTCTTACAGAGATCGTCCAATATTGGGGCCGCCTACGCCGGCACCAAACTCGGTGCGGACAGGTTCTACCAGTACGTGACGATGTTTGGTTTCGGCCAGCCCACTGAGGTAGAGGTACCTGGCGAATCCGGCGGGATCCTGAGGAAGCCAGGTATGCCGAGCTGGTACCCGTTCGACCTCGCCGCTAACTCTTTCGGGCAAGGCATTGCGGTGACGCCGCTTCAGATGGTTACGGCGGCATCCGCCGTGGCGAACGGCGGCATATTGATGAAGCCGTACGTCATCAAAGAGGTTATGAGTCCGCAGCGCCGGGTCTACAACCCGACGGTGATAAGACAGGTTATTTCGCCGGAAACGGCAAGAACGCTAACCGGCATGCTGGTTTCGGTCGTGGAAACTACCGACGGCGGCGTGGTGAGGATGTCCAAGGTGCCTGGTTATGCCCTGGCAGGCAAGACGGGGACAGCGGAGATTCCTGGCCGCGAGGGCTACACATCAGGCGATACCATCGCCTCTTTTCTAGGGTTTGGACCGGCCGAAGACCCGCGTTTCGTGATTCTCGTGAAGATCGATTCACCGAAAGCGTCACCCTGGGGTGAGACGGTTGCAGCACCCACGTTCAAGAAAGTGGCAGAACAGCTTCTGGCACATATGCGAGTGCCGCGTCAAGAGACGAGGTGAAACAGTTCCTGTGTATTGTGCGAGCGGGAGCCGACGTTCGTTCATTTGACGCGTAGGGGCGTCCCGACACGGGATCCCGCAAGGCGGGAGACGTCCGCTGTCCGCCCTGGGCTGGGGGTGGGGCTCAGGCATTTCTGCAATCCAGCGTACACTACCACTCCAAAGCGCGCTGCGCGGCCCAAGTTCTGCATGATAGAATACGGTGATATGCTTCCTTTCGATGACGTTCTGGCAGGGGTTGGAACCCATACGCTCCCGTACGCGTCGGCTCCGGGGCTGGTGTTCTCTGACGTGACCAATGATTCACGTCTGGTTTCGCCGGGTGCGCTTTTCGTGGCGCTTGTGGCCGAGCGCGATGGGCACGATTTCATACGCGATGCTCACCGGCGAGGGGCGCGAGGGGTGTTGGCCGAGCGGCCAATTCCGCTCGACGATTGGCTGCCCCTAGCGGAGCGGCCGGGCTTCGCCTATATCGTTGTCGACAGCAGCCTTAAGGCTCTTCAGCGTCTAGGAGCATACTGGCGGTCCAGACACCCGATTCGCGTGGTGGGCGTGACAGGAAGCGTCGGGAAGACGACGACCAAAGAAATGATTGCCACTGTGCTTGCCCAGAGGTTCGGCGTTCTAAAGAACGATAAGAACATGAACAACGAGATAGGCTTGCCCCTTACCCTGCTCAAGCTAACCGGCGAGCACCAAAGAGCCGTGCTAGAAATGGGCATGTACAGCCTGGGCGAGATCGCCTTGCTCTGCCAGCTATCGAACCCTGATATTGGCGTGGTGACGAACGTCAGCCACTCGCACCTGGAGAGACTCGGCACCATCGACGGCATCGCTCAGGCAAAGTCGGAGCTGGTGAAGGCGCTGCCGACAAACGGAGTGGCGATTCTGAACGGCGACGAGTCCCTGGTGCGCGAAATGAGGTCTTTAGCGGCTGGTCAGGTGATCCTGTTCGGCACCCGGGCTGGATGCCACGTGCGAGCCCGATCTATCGTCAGCCGTGGTCTGCAAGGGCTGGAGTTCGAGCTCGTGCACCGTGGGAGGAGTCTCGACGTGCGTACGCCGCTGCTCGGGAAGCACAGCGTTTACGCCTGTCTCGCCGCGGCGGCGGTTGGGTTCGTCGACGGTCTCAGCCTGGCAGAAATAGCCGAAGGGCTGCGGAAGCCCCCAAGCACTATTCGCGTGCGCGCCGCACCCGGAAAGAACGGGTCGGTGGTAATCGACGACACGTACAACGCCAGTCCGCTTTCGACAATCGCCGCCCTGGACCTGGTAAGCCAGATGCCGGGCCGAAGGATAGCCGTGCTCGGAGATATGCTCGAGTTGGGTAGCTACGAGGAACAGGGCCATCGAGATGTGGGACGGAGGGCGGCTTTGACGGTCCACAAGCTGATTGTCGTCGGACGAAGGGCCAGGTGGATCGGCGAGGAGGCGCTGGCCATGGGCCTTGGAGACGTAGAATCCTGTGAGAGCAACAGCCAGGTTTCTGTCGAGCTGCGGCCGGGAGACTTCGTGTTGGTCAAGGGATCGCGGGGAGCCAGGATGGAGGAAATAGTGGCCAGGCTGCAAGAAACACCGGAGCAGGAGAGCGGGCGGAATGAGCAGGGCATTTGATCTTTCTGCGCTCTGGCTTACGCCCCTGTCCTTTGCGGTGGCCATGGCCTGGGGACCGTGGCTAATCGGCAGGCTGCGACAGCTAAAATTCGGCAAGCAGATTCGAGCTGACGGGCCGAGCAGCCACATGCTGAAGGCAGGCACGCCGACGATGGGCGGCTGGCTGATGGTCCTGACGACAACCGTGATGACCATCGTCTTCTTGCGGGATTGGAGGATTGCGTTACCACTCCTGCTCGCTATTCTAGGCTTTGCCGTTTTTGGCTCGATCGACGATCTGGCGAACCTTCGCAGTAGCGAAGGGCTCGGCCTCAGAGTGCGCTACAAGTTTATCTGGCATACAGGCATCGCCTTGGTGGTCGCTCTGGCAATGTACCTGGTGACCGGTGCGCAGAGCGTCGCGGTACCCGGCGTTGGCACGTACGAAATCGGCTGGTGGTTCGTGCCCCTGGCCGTGCTAACGATCTTTAGCACGACGAGTGGAGTCAACGAAGCCGATGGCCTGGACGGCCTGGCCGGGGGCACGGTCGTATTCGCCTTCGCGGCGTATCTGGCGATTGCCCTTGCTGGAGGGCAAACGCAGTCGGCAGCGTTCTGCGCCATCGTCGTCGGCACCGTTCTGGCTTTTCTCTGGTTCAACGTCAACCCCGCGAGCGTCTTTATGGGCGATGCCGGATCGCTTGCGCTGGGAGCAGGCCTTGCCACCGTGGCCTTGATCAGCGGTTGGGTACTGCTGTTGCCCATCGTGGGCCTCGTGTTTGTCGTGGAGTTGCTTTCGGTGATGCTGCAGGTGGCCTATTTCAAGGCGACCAAAGGCAAGAGGATATTCAAGATGAGTCCCCTGCACCACCACTTCGAGCTAAGCGGCTGGCCGGAGGTCAACATCGTGCAGCGGTTCTGGCTCGTGGCGGCCGTGGCTGCCGTCATCGGCGTCTTGCTAGCGATTTGAACGTACTGTACGGAACATTGCAGACACGTAGGGGCGTCCCGAGCCGGGATCCCGATTCCATCGGGAGACGTCCGCTGTCCGCCCCGGGGTGGGGTGGGGTTGGGCTCAGGCATTTCCGCAATCTGGCGTACACTGCCGATTCGAATGGGATTGTTTATGGAACTGGCGGGTAAGAAGGCCACTCTCATAGGCTTGGGCACACGTACTCACGTCAGCCTGGCGCGATATCTCCTGGCGCAGGGGGCTCGGGTGACGATCAGCGACGTCAAGACCACGGAGCAACTTCGGGGAGAGATCAGGCTGCTGCACGACCTACCGGTGCGACTATCCCTGGGGGGGCACCGCGACGAGGACGTGCTCGACGCAGACGTCATTTTCGTAACGCCGGGGGTTCCTAGAACCATACCGTGTCTCCTCAAGGCGAAGGAACTAGGCATTACTATGAGCAGCGAGATAGAGCTGCTGTTTGACCTCTGTCCCACGCCGATAGTCGGCATCACCGGCAGCAGCGGCAAGACCACCACAACCACCCTTGTGGGAGAGATACTGAAGGCGGATGGACGCAAAGTGATGGTGGGGGGCAACATCGGCACTCCGTTGATCGATAGGCTGGACGAGATGGATCCGCGCACGTTCGTGGTTCTCGAGCTGAGCAGCTTTCAACTGGAATACATGTCCAAGAGCCCCATTATCGCCGCGATCCTGAACGTGACGCCCAACCACCTGGACCGACACGGCACCTTCGAGAGCTATGCCGCGGCGAAGCAGAATATTATCGCATTTCAGGGGCCAGACGACCACGCCGTGCTGAACCAGGACGACGAAGCCACCATCCCGCTGGCCGGTAGAACACGTGCCAAAGTGCTGTTATTCAGCCGAAGGCAGAAAGTGTCCGAAGGGGCTTGCTTATCGGGCGACAAGCTCGTGCTGCGTCTGAACGGCCGTGAAACGGCCATCTGTTCTGCCAGAGAGGTCAGGCTACTCGGCATGCACAATCAGGAGAACGCGCTGGCTGCCAGCGCCGTGGCCAGCGCTGCGGGGGCTGACGTGAGTTCCATCAGGAAGGTGCTAACGACGTTTTCAGGGGTCGAGCATCGGCTCGAGCCTGTGCGCGAGATTGCCGGGGTCGTCTTCTACAACGATTCCATAGCTACTTCGCCCGAGAGAGCGCTGGCGGGGATAATGGCGCTCGAACGGCCGATACTCCTTATCGCGGGCGGTAAGAGCAAGCACCTGCCGCTCGATAGGATGGTGGCTGCGATCGTCCAGAAGGTAAGGCACATTGTTCTCATGGGGGAATTGGGCCGAGAAATCGAGGAAGAGCTGCGATCTACGCCGGGGATCCTGCCGCCGATCACACACTGCGACACGCTGGCAGAGGCAGTTAAGGTCTCATCCCGCGTGGCCCGCGCCGGTGATGCGGTGTTGCTGTCACCAGGTGGCACGAGCTTCGACCTCTTCCGAGATTTCGAGGACCGGGGCAGGCAGTTCAAGGAGCTCGTGAGGTCGCTGCCTGGTTAGGCCCCGCACGGCACAGATTTTGCCTTTTAGCTCAGAGCAACGGGGATTGCACCACGGAGACGCAGAGACACGGAGAGGCGCGGACAGTTGGGAAAACGGCAAAAAAGGCGAAAAAGCGGACTGGGAACGTTGAGCCGGGAGCGCCCCGCAAGGCGGGGCCCGCCCCCTCGCGGGCGAGACGCCTGCACCCCCAGATCCCTCCCAGCCAATTATGACCAAGCCTCAGTTAGGCAAGGAAGAAACGCGTGAAGTTCTTGAGTCGAGCATACGCGAGCCAGGTGGAGTCGTTGGGGCGTCCCGACTATCTGCTCCTGGGCATCGTGGCTATCCTGCTGACCATTGGCATCGACATGGTGTACAGCGCTAGTTTTGTCATAGCCCACAACAGCCCCGAGTATCGTAGCGATACCTACTTCCTGGTCCGCCAGGTGATATGGGTAGCTATGGGCGTGCTGGCGCTGATCGCCTGCATGCACCTGGATTACCATCGATGGCAGCGCGTGACGGTGGTGGCGATGGGGCTCATAATTCTGCTGCTGTTCGCGGTGTTGGTTACACGTCTGGGCCATAGCGCCTACGGGGCCCAACGCTGGCTAAAGCTCGGTCCATTGCCACCTATTCAGCCCAGTGAGTTCGCGAAACTGATCTTGATGCTCTATCTGGCGGATTGGCTCTCCAAGCGCCAGGACAAGCTGAAGGATCTTTCTAAGGGAGCCTTCCCGTTCGCGCTCATGGTGGGCTCGATCGCAGGCCTGGTCTACCTGCAACCCGACCTTGGTAGCTCTTTCATTACCGTGGTAGCGGCGGTGTCCATGTTCTTCCTCGCGGGCGCCAGCCTTCGGCACTTCTTCATCGGCTTGGTCATCGGCGGCGCGGGGCTCGTTCTTGCCGTGACGGGCGCAGGCTACCGTTCCAGCCGAATAACGGCATTTCTAGATCCGCAGCAGGACCCGTTGGGGGTGGGATGGCACGTCATTCAGACCAGCATAGCGCTTGGGTCCGGCGGCATCGTCGGCCTGGGCCTGGGTGTAAGCCGACAGAAATTCTACTACTTGCCCAGTGCCCACACCGACGCTATCTTTGCCGTCATAGGAGAAGAGCTGGGTCTCTTGGGAACTCTTGTCACCTTGGGCCTCTTCGCTTGGTTTGCCTACCGCGGCTACCGCATCACGCTGCGAGCGCCGGACACGTTTGGCATGCTTCTGGCGGGGGGCATCACGACCTGGATCAGCTTCCAGGCGCTGATCAACATTGCCGTCGTCACATCCGTGGTGCCGTTTACAGGCATAACTCTGCCCTTTATTAGCTCCGGCGGATCGTCGATGATCGTATCTTTGGCAGCGGTGGGGATACTACTGAACATATCCAGGCACAAGACCGCTTTTA
The DNA here is from genome assembly GCA_016210495.1 of Chloroflexota bacterium. The sequence goes on along the minus strand of JACQUC010000178.1, from coordinate 25,093 downwards.
AGCCCGAGAAGTACAGGAACAAGGGAGCGGAGCCGGCGGGATCGAGGGTGCCACTGTATGGCGATGCTTGAGAAGTTGGGTGTGGGAGGTTGGGGTTGAGATGGAGATCAGTTTACCGTACGTCTACTTCCTGGCCGTTGCGTTGTCGGCCTTTGCAGTATGGGGGTACCTCCGCGGCTGGGCGCGAGAGGCATTCACGCTCGCCGGCTCCGTGACGGCGTGGATGCTTACAATAACCGAGGGCAAGACGGTGCTGGATTTCGTAAACAAGCTGTACCGGGCCGCGCTATTCCTCGTCCAGGGCGGCATCGAGGTGCAGGACCCGGGTGCGCTGGCAAGAAGGCTCGGGGGGGTTCAGTTGATGGATCTTCAGCACGACGAGGTTCCTCTGTCGGTGTTCTACGGAATCCTGGTGATCGTCACTTATCTCCTGGTCGACAGATACGTCGAGCGGAAGACGACAATCGCCGGCCACGTGGTTGGCTCTTGCCTGGGGACACTGAACGGCTACGTTTCGACCAACACCCTGTTACACTGGCCGTCCCAGAACGCCGTTCTGGTAACTACACTTACAGTGCCCGACGAAAACACAATAGTCACGTTCGGGCAATACATCCCCGCGGGCCTGGTGGTTGGCGTTGGTCTGGTCGTCATTCTGGCACTGATTAACAGTATGCGAAGCAACAGACGCGGGACGAGATCGGAGTGGGCCGGGCGAAAATGAACGCCGTGAAGAAACTGGACAAGGGCGCGCTGCACGATAAGCACCACCTCCACATGGTTGGGATTGGTGGGAGCGGGATGAGCGCGCTGGCGAAGATCCTTGTGGAAGCAGGCTACGAGGTGTCTGGCTCCGACCTGAGCGCGTCGATCGCGACGCAAAAGCTGGCGGAGTTGGGGGTGCGGGTGCACCGGGGCCATGAGGCGGAGCACGTTCACGGAGCGGATCTGTTGATCATCTCTTCCGCCATTCCGCCTGACAACCCCGAACGGCTAGCGGCGGTTGCCTCGGGCATCCGCGTCCTCAAGCGCGCCGAGGTGCTTGGGGAGCTGACGAGGCAGAGGCAGAGCATCCTGGTCGCCGGCACACACGGTAAGACCACCACTACTTCTATGATCGCCCTGGTGCTGAAGGAGGGCGGCCTCGAACCTACCTTCGTCGTCGGCGGCGAGGTGGCCAATCTGGGCACGAGCGCCGAGCTGGGGGGCGGCAATCTCCTGGTTGCCGAAGCCGACGAGTTCGATGGCACCTTTTTGAAGCTGACGCCGCACGTGGCTGTGATCACCAACGTGGAAGCAGACCATCTCGACTTTTTTTCGAACATAGACGCGATCGCCGAAGCCTTCGGGGAATTCATCGGCCTGGTACCCGTGGATGGCCACCTGGTCGTCTGTTGGGACGACCTCCGATTAAGAAAGCTGGCGGCCAGGTGCGCAGGACACGTGGCGAGCTATGGACTGGGCCAGGATGCCAACTGGCGGGCCTTGCGCATTCGACGGAACGACAGAGGCGGAAACGATTTCGTGGCCGCGAAAGACGGCAAGTCCGTCGGCAGATTCAGCCTGCAAGTGCCGGGGCAACACAACGTCGCAAATGCGCTGGCGGCCATTGCCACGGCCGACATCGTCGGCCTCGATCCACACGAGACAGGGAAGGCGCTGGCGAACTTCAAGGGCGCGCTGCGCAGGTTCGAGCTCAAAGGTATCGTCGGGGGCGTGAGCGTGTACGACGACTATGCGCACCACCCCACGGAGATCACGGCCACGCTCAGGGCGGCGCGGGAGCGCCACAGCGGGCGCATATGGGCCGTTTTTCAGCCGCATACCTACAATCGAACCAAACATTTCTTGCGAGAGTTCGCCGAGGTGTTGAGACTGGCTGACCGTATCATCGTCACGGACGTGTATATGCCTCCGGGTCGGGAGGTCGACACGCTGGGCGTTTCGTCAAGAGATGTCGTGAGCGCGATGAACTGCACAGATGCGCAATACATCGGACGGCTCGAAGACACGGTGAGCTATTTGTGCCAAGCATTGCAACCTGGCGACATGCTGATGACACTCGGGGCGGGAAACATCTACACCGTTGGCCTCGAGGTGCTGAAGCAACTGGCCTGCCGCCAGGAGGAGGTATAGACTGGTGTCACGCAAGCTGCGCGTAGCGGTCATCTTCGGGGGCAGATCGGGCGAGCACGAGATATCGCTGATATCTGCTGCCTCGGTGATGAACGCTATCGATAAACATAGATACGAAGTCGTGCCCATCGGCATCACCAAGGAGGGCACGTGGCTTGTTTCGGGCGATCCCATGCGGGTCTTGAAAGGTGAGACACGCGTTCCGGAGAAGTCGACTTCGGCGATAACCATCGACCCAATCCGACGGGCGCTGGTGTCTCTGGGTTCCGACAGTCAGTCTTCGGGCAACCACCGGCTAGACGTAGCGATACCGATTCTACACGGACCATACGGTGAGGATGGGACGGTACAAGGGCTGCTAGAGTTGGCGGACATTCCATACGTGGGCGCCGGGGTCCTCGCTTCGGCAGTGGGTATGGACAAGAGCGTGATGAAGATGGTATTCGTCCAACGGGGGATTCCAGTGGTGGACCACATCGCCGTCCTCAAGAAGGAGTGGGCAAGAGATGCCACCGCGATAACCGGCCTCCTCGAGCAAAGCATAGGATATCCGTGCTTTGTGAAGCCCGCCTGCCTTGGCTCGAGCGTCGGGATTTCGAAGGTTCATGGGCGAGACCAACTCGCCGCGGCGATGCGGATTGCAGGGGAATTCGACCGGAAGATCGTCGTGGAGAAAGCCGCTATTGATTGCCGCGAGATCGAGTGCAGCGTGCTCGGCAACGACGATCCGATTGCGTCCGTTCCAGGCGAGATCGTGCCGTGCAACGAGTTCTATGATTACCGCGCGAAGTACATGGACGAGGGATCGAAGCTGATCATACCGGCCGATTTGGCAAAGGAGACCACGGCAAGTGTGAGACATTTGGCCGTGGAAGCCTTCAAGGCGGTTGACTGCGCTGGTATGGCCAGGGTCGATTTCTTCGTGAGCAGGGATGGTAAGCAGGTCATCGTCAACGAAATCAATACTATTCCAGGATTCACGAAGATATCGATGTACCCCAAGCTCTGGGAGGCAAGTGGGATCACGTACTCAGAGCTTATCGATCGTCTCATCGAGCTGGCTTTGGAGCGGCACGCGGAGAAGGCCCAACTGCGAAGCTCGTACGAGCCGGGGACCTAGCGTCTATCTCTATCCAAATCATAGGGGCGAGGTCTCCTCGCCCTGGGGGACGAGGTGGCCCGCTTTGGGCCAAATCCAACTCCTGAGATAATTCGTTCGCGGTTATGCATGATTGAGGTGAAAGCTGCTTGACGAGCCAGGTAATCAGATCACGCAAAACGCTGAACAGGCGGCCAAAGAAGAAACTCGGCTTGCCAGGCGATGCGTCGTTTCTGACACGAAACTGGACAAAACGCCTGATCGAGTGGTTTCGTAGTCGGCTGATGCTTGTGATGCTACTGGCCGGCGTCTTATGGCTGACAAGCTACCTGTTTAACACCCCGGATTTCACGATCAACAGCATCGAGGTAAAAGGCAACCAACTGATACCGAAGGAGGAAGTGGCGCGACAGGCCAACGCGCTGGGAAAGCCAACACTCTCGGTCAATCGCAAGCAGGTAGAGCAATCTCTGTCTGGGCTTAAGGCACTGAAGGCGGCCAGAGTCGACGTAGAACTCCCCGGTCGCCTCTTGATCGAGATTGTCGAGCGTGTGCCTGCATACATTTGGAAGGTTCGCGACACCTTGTATCTTGTGTCCGATGAGGGTATAGTATTGGGCACGACGCCTGTGGTAAATCAGGCGGTGGCTCTGGTCGACGTGGACGGGGAGGCAGTCGAGCTAGGAGGACAGGTCGACGAGGATGCCCTGCAGACGGCTAAGTGGCTGATGGCAGTTCTGCCCAGGGAGCTTACCCTGACACCGGCCTATTTTGAATACTCCCACGCCGAAGGCGTGGTGATTCCAACGGACTTTGCGGGGCGGATTGCTTTTGGGTGGAGCAGCGACCGGGAGTATAAGCTGGCCACGCTGAAATCAGTTGCGCAGACGATCAGGCGGCAGAACCTCAAGGTCAAATACCTGGATCTGCGTCCAAAAGACCGCCCCTATTTCCGCTAGAATGGAATAATTGCTATGTGGTTACCAGCGCTGGGGCTATTGATGGGCATTGTCATCGGCGTGTTTTTCTCTCTTGGTATTCCTCCGGAGTACGCTCGTTATACGGCGATGGCGATACTGGCTGCGCTGGACTCGATCTTGGGAGCGGCGCGCGCGGAGCTGGAAGGGCAGTACAATAACGAAGTGTTTGTGTCGGGACTCATAGGCAACACCCTTCTTGCGGCGCTGCTGACCTTCTTAGGCGACAGGCTGGGCGTGGAGCTGTTCTTCGCGGCCATCGTGGCCTTTGGGGTGCGCCTGTTCAATAACTTGGCGATCATACGCCGACAACTACTCTTGCAGGCGCGACGTCGCTAGTGCGCCGTCGATATTGCAGCGCATTCACACGCGGTAGGGGGCTTGCTAGCCGCTGAGGAACAGGGTATAATGTGCGCGAGAAACCACCCCTAAGCCTGGCTGGCAGTGGGGGAGGATGGGGGCCGCTTTTGGAGAGGCGGAGGGCTTAGGTGGCCAGAGGCAGGACAATCGTAGCCATAGACGCCGGCACGACAAAGGTCTGCTGCCTGATTGGCGAAGTCGGCAAAGAGGACAACATCCACATCATCGGGGTGGGGGTATGCCCCTCCCGCGGATTGCGCAAAGGTGTGGTTGTCAACATCGAAGAGGCCGTGGAGTCGATCGGGACCGCGGTTGAAAAAGCCGAGCGGGTATCAGGCTACAAGGTCGTGAGCGGCTATGTCGGGGTTGGGGGCGGTCATATTGGCTCCTTGAACAACCGCGGCGTGATCGCCATTTCGCACAGCGATCGGTCCATAACCGACGACGATGTGGACCGTGCCATAGAAGCCGCCCGCGTCATCAACGTCCCCAGCAATCGAGAGATTATCCATGCCATTCCCCGCCAATTCCTCGTCGATGGCCAAGAAGGCATCAGAAACCCCGTTGGAATGCTCGGCTATCGCCTCGACGTCGAGGCGCACATCGTCACGGGAGCCGTAACGGGCATTCAAAACCTGGTCAAATGCGTACACAAGCTAGGGGTCGAGGTCGACGACGTGGTTCTGGAGCCGCTAGCATCCAGCGAAGGGGTGCTGACGGACGAGGAGAAGGAAATGGGGGTGGCCCTGGTCGATATCGGCGGAGGAACGACGGGCCTCGCCGTCTTCGTCGAGGGAAGCGTCTGGCACACCACTACCTTGCCGGTAGGGGGCAACCATATCACAAACGACATCGCGGTTGGACTGCGCACACCCTTCGCAATAGCCGAGGAAATCAAGGTGAAGCGGGGCCACGCGCTGACCGACATGGTGGACGAGTCGGAGATTATCGAGATCACGACCTTTGGGCGTAATCAGAGAGAGAAGATACCTCGGCTACATCTTTGCCAGATCATCGAGGCACGAATACAAGAGACCTTTGGCCTGATCCAGGCAGAGATCAAGAAGTCTGGGTACGACGCCTTGTTGCCGGCCGGCATCGTGCTGGCAGGCGGGACCGCCCAGTTGGCCGGCATCGCCGATTTCGCCGGTGAGGTACTCCAGATGCCGGCGCGAATCGGCTATCCCTACGGAATCCAGGGACTGGTCGACAGTGTGAGTGGCCCGGCCTACGCCACGAGCATTGGCTTGCTGCTGTGGGGAGAGCGCTTTGGCGACCGGCCCATGGGGAATCGTTCCTACAACAACAAGGTGGCTAGCAAGAAGCCAAGCAATCGAAACGAGGAAATGGTCGACGTTTACGGACGACTTAGAAACTGGCTCAAGGCGTTCTTGCCCTAAGCGACTGATGGGCTGGTGGAACCGCAGCGATTGACAAGGAGGATAGCCGTGATTGCCGAGTTGGAACCGCAGTATTTCGCGAACATAAAGGTAGTTGGTATTGGCGGTGGGGGTAGCAACGCCGTAACGCGCATGGCCCAAGCGGAAGTGAAGGGCCTGGAGTTCATCTGCGTCAATACGGACGCTCAGGCCCTTGCCCGAGCGGAGGCTCATCGCAAGATCCATGTCGGCGACAAGCTGACCAAGGGCCTTGGCGCCGGCGGCAATCCCACCATCGGCAACAAGGCCGCCGAGGAGAGCGCCGAAGAGCTCTACGAGATACTGAAAAACAGCGACATGGTTTTCATCACGGCCGGCATGGGAGGTGGCACGGGAACGGGCGCCGCCCCCATCATCGCGCAGATCGCCCAGGAGCAAGGGGCCCTGACCGTCGCCGTGGTCACGAAGCCATTCACCTTTGAGGGGGCCAAGCGCCGCGCCGTGGCGGAAGAGGGACTGGTGCAACTGAAAGACAAAGTCGATACGCTGATCACCATTCCCAACGACCGGTTGTTGCAGGTGGTGGAAAAGAAGACTTCCATGGAGGCGTCCTTCCGGGTCGTGGACGACGTGCTGCGCCAGGGCATACAGGGTATCTCAGAGCTCATTACCGTGCCGGGCGTGATCAACCTGGATTTCGCCGACGTCAAAACAATCATGGCCCAGGCCGGATCTGCGCTGATGGCCATCGGACGCGGCGAAGGCGAGAACCGGGCGGTGGACGCTGCCAAGGCGGCCATTGCGAGTCCGCTTCTCGAGGTATCTATCGAGGGCGCCAAGGGCGTGTTGTTCAACATCACCGGCGGCACCGACCTTACACTCTTCGAGGTCACGGAGGCAGCCGAGATCATCTCGAAGGCTGCCGACCCCGATGCCAACATCATCTTTGGCGCGGTGATCGATGCGAAGTTGCAGAACGAGGTCAAGATCACCGTCATCGCGACAGGCTTCGACGGGAGGTCTGCGGTGGTGAAACCTATCCAGGCATCGCCGAGATTGCGGGAGGTTCCGCTCCAGACTTTCCAGGGAGACGACCTGGATATGCCGGCCTTCTTGCGCCGGCGATAGATCCTTCTAAATCTGCACTTTCAACCCCTTGACAGGCACAATATTTCGTGCTATCGTAGTGGTATAGCCACAACATCTTGTTGTCACCAAATCGCTTCTTCTGAGTGACGCACAAGGGGCAGAGCGGGAGTTCGTTTCGAGGCGGCCCCCCGTCCGGTAACCCCAGCGATCGGACACATCAGCCATAGGAAGAGAGGAAGAGCTTGCATTGTCCTTATTGCGCCTACGACAACACGAAAGTCATCGACTCACGCGAGACGGACATGGGCGTGCGGCGGCGTCGCGAGTGCCCGGGTTGTGGGCAGAGGTTTACCACACGAGAGCGAGCGGAGTCTGCTAGTATTCAGGTTGTCAAGAAGGACGGTCGCCGTGAGGAGTTCGACGCCCGTAAGGTGGCCGATGGTATTCGCAAGGCCTGCACAAAGAGGCCCGTGTCAGTCGAGATGATCGAGCAGTTTGTCAGCGGAATCGAGGCCGATCTGTTCAAGCTGGGCCGGGCCGAGGTATCCAGCCAGACTGTCGGGGAGATGGTCATGGACCGGCTTCGTGAGCTGGACGAGGTGGCCTATGTGAGGTTCGCCTCGGTATACCGGCAGTTCACGGATGTCGAGAGCCTGGTAGAAGAGATAGAGGGTTACAGAGAGTGGAAGCGAAAATCGGCCCAACTCAAGCATCAACTGACTTTGCTTGAGCTGGACTGACGCATAGGCTTACGTCGCAGGAGGGTCGTAATGTCAGAACTGATCAGGACAAAGCTATCGCCGAACGCCATCGCCGTGCTCGAGCGACGGTACTTGAAGAAAGACCAGGATGGTCGCCCCGCGGAAAATCCCGATGACATGTTTCGTCGCGTGGCGCGCAACGTCGCCGCGGCGAACGCGATCTACGATGCCGACGACGATGTCGAGGCGCAGGCGGAAGAGTTCTATCAGTCCATGGCAAGTCTCGATTTCCTGCCCAACTCGCCCACGCTGATGAACGCCGGCCGAGAATTGCAGCAGCTTTCTGCCTGTTTCGTGCTCCCCATCGACGACTCTATGGACTCCATCTTCGACGCCGTCAAGAATACGGCGCTCATCCATAAGAGCGGCGGAGGAACGGGGTTTGCTTTTAGCCGGATTCGACCCGAGAACGATCGCGTGCAGTCTACAGGTGGCATAGCCAGCGGCCCGGTCTCTTTTATGAGGGTGTTCGATGCCGCGACCGACGCCGTGAAGCAAGGGGGTACGCGACGTGGCGCCAACATGGCTATTCTCCACGTGAGCCATCCCGACGTCGTCAGGTTCATCACGTGCAAGCAGGACCCGAACGCCTTCAACAACTTCAATATGTCGGTCGCCCTTACCGAGGGCTTTATGCACGCCGTAGAATACGGCACCGATTTCGATCTGGTCAACCCACACACGGGCGAGGTCACGAAGCGTGTATCTGCCAGGAAGGTCTTCGATCTTATCGTGGAAATGGCTTGGACAAACGGGGAGCCGGGCATAATATTTATCGACAGGATCAACAGGGATAATCCGACGCCGCACGTCGGCGGTATCGAGAGCACCAATCCGTGCGGCGAGCAGCCTCTGCTTCCCTACGAGTCGTGCAACCTTGGCTCGATCAACCTCGCGCGGATGGTCTGCACCAAGGATGGCATCACGATTATCGATTATCCCAAACTCGGGCGAACGGTACGGACGGCGAGCAAGTTTCTGGACAACGTGATCGACGTCAACAGGTATCCCCTACCACATATCGAAAGAATGACGAAGGGGAACAGGAAAATAGGTCTGGGCGTGATGGGCTTTGCCGACATGCTCATCCAGCTCGGCGTGCGCTACGACTCGCCGGAAGCGCTGCGAGTTGCCGAGGACGTCATGCGGTTCATCAGAGATAACGCGCGACAGGCATCGGAGGAGCTCGCCGAGAAGCGCGGCAGCTTTCCTAACTTCTTGGGCAGCGCCCACGACCGGCGCGAGGGCGCCCGTATGCGAAACGCCACCGTGACGACCATCGCGCCGACGGGCACGCTCAGCATCATCGCTGGATGCACGAGCGGCATCGAGCCGCTGTTTGCGGTGTGTTATGTCAAGACCGTTATGGACGACGACAAGCTGGTCGAGGTGCATCCGATCTTCGAGGAGCACGCCAAGAAAGAAGGCTGGTACAGCAAGGAGTTGATGGAGGCGGTGGCAAGCCGAACCTCCATTCAGGATATCGCGGAGATTCCGGGTGAGCTGCGCGCGCTGTTTGTGACCGCCCACGATATTGCGCCCGAGTGGCACGTCAGGATGCAGGCGGCATTCCAGAAATACACCGACAACGCGGTATCGAAGACGGTTAATTTCAGAACCTCGGCTACCAAAGACGACGTTACCAAGACCTATTGGCTTGCCTTCAGAGAAGGCTGCAAGGGCGTGACCATCTACCGCGATGGGAGTCGACAGAATCAGGTCTTGAGCGTGGCAAAGCCTGAAAAGCTCGACGTGCCGAAGATCGTGCCGAGATCGCGACCCACCGTCACCACGGGTCTGACCGAGAAAGTGAACACCGGCTGCGGGAACCTTTACATCACGGTCAACACCGACGACGAGGGCATCTGCGAGGTATTCGCGCAGATGGGCAAAGCTGGGGGCTGCGCCGCCGCTCAGTCAGAGGCGACCAGCAGGCTCATTTCGCTCGCCCTTCGGGCAGGCGTGGAGATCGAATCGATCGTGAAGCAACTGAAAGGCATCCGCTGCCCCTCTATTTCGCTGCGAGATGGCAACATTATCTTGTCCTGTCCCGATGCCATCAGCAAAGTGCTCGAAAGACACTCGCGCCAGGCCGCAGAAGCTCACGACCACGAGCCCGCTCCCGTGCAGCTCGCTCTGCCCATCAGAAACCTGGCCGGCGAATGCCCCGAGTGCAGTAGCCTGATCGAGTACGTAGACGGCTGCTTCCTCTGCCGCTCCTGCGGCTACTCAAAGTGTGGCTAGGGCCTAGATTATGAGCACGCGCAGCCTCGAGTTGCCGCTGGAAGCGATACGCGTCATATGCCAGAGATTTCGTGTGCGTGAGCTCGCGCTCTTCGGCTCCGCCCTGCGCGAGGACTTCCGGCCCGAAAGCGACGTCGACTTGCTTGTGGAGTTCGAGCCGGACGCCCAGGTGGGCTTTCTCACGCTAGCCCGCCTTCAGCGGGAGCTCTCGGCGACGCTAGGCAGACAAGTGGACCTCGTGCCCAAAGGCGGGCTGAAGCCTATCATCCGCGACGCCGTATTGGCCGATGCCGAGGTCCTCTATGCGGCGTGAAGAGCTGTACCTGGTGGACATTCTGGAAGCCGCCGACTCCATTCAACGGTTCCTCGACTCTCGACCAGAACGATGCCACAGGGCGCACTCCTCATTTGTGCGGCCTGAACGCCGCCCAGCCGCCACCAACATGGCCAACGGCTTAACACACGCCGCACCGGCGTCAAGGACCTCTTGTGATTTAGTGATTTCTGGGCTCTAACCTATTGACAGACCCACCAGGCGCACTATAATTGAGTAGGCTAGCTGATTTCCGAGCGTTCGCGCTTCCTTTGCCAGTCGACCCCGCGCAACGTTGCCAGCGCGATCCCCGGGGCATCCGCGATCTCGCCTAGCCCAGAGCAGGCTGTGTGATAACAACGGGCACACCGGCCTGTGCAACACGATCCTACCTACTTTTGAGCTGACGAAATGAGGCTCTGATGTAGGAAGAGCAAAAGGCCGTGGCGCAAGCGGTCAGGGATGCCGGACTGACCAAGCGGGCGGACTATCACTCCTTCCGTCATTCCTTCGCCACGCATCTGCTGGCCGAGGGGTATGACATCCACACCGTGCAGGAGTTGTTGAGGCATAGAGACGTAAAAACAACGATGATTTACACGCACGTTCTGAACCGTGGCGGGAAAGACGTGCGCAGTCCGGCTGACATTTTGTAAGAGGTAAGCAACGGGGGTATTATGCGGAAACCACATAACACCCGAAGATGTTTGAGAGACAGGTTGAGATCATTGCCAACAGAGAACTTAACAGCCAATGCACACCGGCGTCTTATGTCAGCAGAAAGTGGCGTAGGGCAAAAGGTGATATGTGGAAACCATATGATTAATAGTTAGCAGAACGAAAGGAGGCACGCAAATGCGAATTTTCGTTAATCATGCCTTTTGCTTCAAAGTTCGATGATGTTTGGAAGTTATTAGGGGAAATAGAGAATGCCTCGAGCGGCACTGTGCTTGATTGGATTCGATTGGATGCTGTCGATCGATCTGCTGGTCGCATTACGCCGCGACTGATTGAAGAACTTGAAAAGGCGGAGATATGCGTCGCGGATTTGACCGGATTAAATCCAAACGTGATGTGGGAGTTTGGCTATGTACAAGCGCTTCGAACAGAGACGATTGTCATTACGCAAGATGAGTTAAATACGCTACCTTTCGATGTCAAGGATTACTACGCGGTTCGTTATGATGGACAGAACCTGAGGGAATTAAGGCTAGAGTTATGTCGCTCAATTGATCAGACGATCGATAAGGTAACCGAGTACCGCAAGCTTATGGGCGTTGTGCCAATGCCCGTTGGGGAAAGAGAAGCTCTAGACGCTGTAATCGGCACTATGGGTGAAAGATTTCGCTCGGTAAAGCACGAACTGCGAATCTCAGGTATGGACGTTCATCGGATCATTGGTGATGAGGCACTCGTTGTGCGTCAACTTTTGTCGAGGGAATGCAGCCTCAAAGTAATGTTCGTAAATCCAAAGCGCGATGATGCGGTAAATGCTGCGCTTATGATTGAGTCAACACGCTGGGGGCGAAGGGGTCAAGTTGAAGATTCACAGCGCAAGAGAACTTTCCGTGATTCCTTGGACAGAACAAAGAGTATGTTGGACACTCTCAAGTCTCGCTATCCTGACCATGTTGATTATCGAATGATGCCATTCTGCCCACCGGTCGGCTTTTTCATTTCAGATCCTGAAGAAGAAAAAGGTATCGTGAAGTTCGAAGTGTACATTGCCAAGCCGCCAGAGATTTCCGCGCCACACATAGTATTTCCACCTGCTTTTACAGGATGGCGACGATTTGTCTGTTCTCTTTGGGATTCGCAATGGGTGATGTCTGATAGCCCCTAATCTTACTGAACGTTCATCTCGAAGAAGTGAAGGCTGGTGGTGATTCGCGATAGATTGAGGATCGGTGGCAACATAAAGCCGTAATCTGATGCGGACAGAACTTCGTGGAGAAGGGCAAGCTATGGACAAGATCTTTACTTACGAGCAGGCATCGCGTGGCGAGATCGACTTCGTCAAGACTACGATCCGCAGCAATCCAGCGATATACGGAACTGCGGGAGGAATCTTGGTCCAGGACCCCACCAAACAGCGCCAACTTCGCGCTGCTGGTCTACGACTTCGAGAAGTACAACGTGATCTTCAGCATCACGCAGGAGCACGTCCGTGCACCCCAAGGTACCCTCGCGCTATGCGAGATGGCCGCTCAGAACAACGTCGCCGTTTTGGACTTCTTGCTCGATAGGGGGATGGACCCGAATTTCCGCAACGAGCACGGCGTAACGCCGCTTGCCATCGCGATAACTCGCGGTCAGGTCGACGCCGTGAAGCTCTTGTTGCGAAGAGGTGCAAACCCCAACCTCGTGTACTTCGATACCTTTGCGTCCCTTCAGCAAGCAGTCGAGCAATACCTGCTTGGTCAAGACCAGCGCATTCCACCTATGATCTCAACATACCAAGGAGATCACCGAGGCTCTCCTGGCGAGCGGAGCCGACATCGCCCAGGCAAAGCGCCTATCGTCACGGGCTGGGAGGGGCAACGTTTGGAAGTAACCTTGAAGGAGTCGGGAAACCTGGCACCACCCCTTCCTCGTCGGGGTCCGAACGCGAGAGGTGGTGGGCGTTTTGGAAATAGCGTCTGGCAGGGGAATGGGCTGCCCAACAACAGCATGCAGCGGACGGCGCTGCGCGCCGCCGCTGATGCTGAGCGTTCGGCGAGATTCTGCTGAGCGAACCCGTACGGAAGTGACGGAGACGAGAGAGGGATGGGCACCATACTACCTGCCCGGTCAAGATGCCACCGGCGCGCGAGTTCCGGGCGCTGATCCGCCAGGTCCTCGCCGACCTGGGGAACCAGCCGGCCATCCTCCAGTCTTGCGCGGACGCCGCCAACCACGAGGCGGTGGAGTCGGTGGCCGAGGCGTGTAAACGCCGGTTGTCAAGTGGGCCACCGAACAGGCAGGTTGACGGTCCTTGGCCAACCGAACCGCTTTACGCGATCCAGCAAGGAAGACTCGCATTGGGCAAGAGGTACACTTGGTACGTGTGGGCTCACAACTCGTTAGGGTACAGCAGCGGAAGCTCACGTTCCTTCTGGGTGCGAGGTACGCCCGACCGGAAGCTTTACCTCCCTATCATACGACAGTAGTAGTCGTCTTGAATCATCGCGAAATTGTGCGAAATTGGTGTTTCTGTTCGTCGCAAGGTTGCCTTCTGCTGCCACCCTGCGTTGCTGTTTGAACGACACAACTGGCATAGGCATGAGGCGGTGCTCGCGGACTGGTCTTGGCAGTGGGGGCTCACGCCAGACGGGGTTCTATCGCGCTGGTGAACAGGCCACTGAAGGCAACCCGCGGCTCCTCAGGTCCGCTGCGGGTGCGGAACACGCTTCCGCGGCAAGAGAGCAGGCGGAGAGAGGCGCCAGTCTTCTTGCCTATACGAACGCCCGCCTGGCGCAGAAACTTGACCCGTCCGCTGCTAGGAAGTACTCAAAGCGCCGTCATATGTGGTACAATTCAACCGTATTATGTCGAGCGTCACATCGCCGAAAACATTGTCCCCATTTCGTGTTGCGGAGAACAACCTAGCCAGTGTGGAAACAGATCGCCGAAGCCAGGCATCGGATCGCCAGGGAAAACGGTACAATCTTCAAGGATTGGGGCGGGAGGGTGCCCATAGCCCTGGTCTACCCAAATACCTACCACGTGGGCATGTCCAATCTGGGCTTTCAGACGATCTACGCCCTGTTGAACAGCTACGATACGGTGGTTTGTGAGCGTGCCTTCTGGGCCGGCCAGGACCTGCACGGCGCAGGGGAGCAAATCGTCTCCATCGAGTCTCAACGCTCCCTCGACGAGTTCGCCGCTCTAGCCTTCTCGATGACGTTCGAGCTAGACTACTTCAACCTCGTCGCCATTCTCAGGCAGGCGAAGATACCGCTTTTCGCCAGCCAGCGGGATGAAAGGCACCCTCTGCTCATAGCTGGAGGTCCCTGCATTTCGGCCAACCCCGAGCCGGTGGCCCCGTTCTTCGACGTCCTGGCCATAGGCGAGGGCGAGGCGATCGTCGGTAGCCTCACCGACGTGCTGAGGCAAGGCATTCACGACGACCGAGGTAACCTGCTGGAGGCGATGGCCCAGTTGCCCGGCATCTACGTTCCATCGCTGTACCAGACAGCGCGCAATGTCGAGGGGAGCACGCGGTCTATCGCGGTACCTTCGAACCCTCCTGCTTGCCCCGCGACTGTAGAGCGGCAGTGGGTGACGGACCTGGACACCTACCCTGTGCACTCGGAAGTCCTGACCGACGACACCGAGCTTGGCAGTATGTACCTCATAGAGGTTTCGAGGGGTTGCGCGCGGGGTTGCCAGTTCTGTCTGGCCGGGTTCACGTTCCTGCCCGCCCGCGAAAGGTCCTTCGAAAACGTGCTCGAGCAGGCCCGTGTAGGGCTTGGCCATCGCTCGACCATTGGTCTGGTGGGCGCGGCCACCACCGACTACTCCCAGATTGGCCCCCTAGCAACCAGACTCAGAGAGCTGGGCGCGCGAGTGGCCGTCTCATCGCTCCGGATGGACTCGCTCACCGAAGAGCTTCTGCGCGCCCTGCTCGACGGGGGCACCAAGACGATCACTCTGGCGCCCGAGGCCGGATCGGAGCGGCTGAGGCGGGTGATCAACAAGCGGTTGAGCGAAGAGCAGATCCTCCAAACGGCAGATCAACTGGCGAAGTGGAAAACCAGGAGGCTCAAGCTCTATTATATGGTCGGCCTGCCCACCGAAACAGAAGAAGACGTGGGCGATATCGCTCGTTTGACGCTGGACATAAAGCGCCGGCTGGACGCCGACGGCAAGAGCCAGGTCACGCTCAACATCAGCCCTTTCGTGCCCAAAGCGCAAACCCCCTTCCAGCACGAGTCAATGATGGAGGCCCACGTTCTGGACTCACGGATCAAGCGTATTCAAAAAGAGCTGCGCCGGCCAGGAATCGCGGTCCGTTCAGAGAGCCCAGAATGGTCCGAGGTGCAGGCCGTGCTTGCCAAGGGGGACCGGCGGCTCGCCGGAGTCCTCGCCGCAATGGAAAAGACCACGCTCGTCTCCTGGCGAAAGGCGCTGGAGCAGACCGGGTTGAGCGCAGATTACTACATCCGCCGGCGGCCAGCGCCGGGGGAAACTGTGCCCTGGGCGTTCGTCCGGAGCGGTGTGCGCCCGGATCACGTCGCGAAAAGAGCCGCCGCCGCGTGCCTGGGCTAGTGTCCAGTGTTAGCGCCCCAATCGTGGCCGGGAAATCCCGCCCCAGGGGCATCGACCTAAGGCAGATGCTGATCTCAGGACTATCGGCCGAGGACGTGGTTAACGTAGGGGCGAACGGCGTTCGCCCGCATGGTTGGTCCTGGTTAACGTAGGGGCGAACGGCGTTCGCCCGCATGGTTGGTTTAAAGATGCAGGAAATTAGCACGAATACCGATCAGGGACCATCGTGTCGACGTTTGTGCGTTGGACAGGCGTCCGGGTAGGATCGAGGGACCGCACGGGCGAACGCCGTTCGCCCCTACGTTACGGCCGCTCGTCTACGTGCGCAAGGATTTCTCCAGCTGATGGGCATCGGGGGAGGAAACCTCGCCCTAGGCACGACAAGGAGCGATTTGAACGAAAACAGGGCAAGGCCCATCACCTACTATGCGTTTGACCACATCGGGCAGTTTGGCGAAGTGGTTCACGCCATTTTCGGCAGACACGGGGGCGTGAGCCAGGGTACGCTCGGCTCGTTGAACGCAAGCTTTGCCGTCGGTGACGAGCCCGCGGCCGTTCTGGCGAATCGCCGATTGATGTGTCAGAGCCTCGGGATACGGGACGAGCGGCTTGTGACGGTCAAGCAGGTACACTCGGCCGACGTTCTGGCAATACCCGGGAGCCTTCCACCGGATGCGTTGACGAAATGGCAGAGTAATCCTCCGCAATGTGACGGCGTTATCTCCGCTGCGCGCGATGTGTACGTTCTCATGACTTTCGGGGATTGCGTCCCGCTAGTGCTCTACGATCCGACGGCCCGGGCGGTGGGCCTGGTGCACGCCGGTTGGAAAGGCACGGTCAGTCGCATCGCGACGCGAGCGGTGGAGGCGTTCGCCAAATCCTTCGGCTCGGACGCGGGCCGGCTGATCGTGGGCGTAGGGCCATCGATCGGTCCCTGCTGCTACGAGGTTGGCGAAGATGTGACAAGGGAAGCCGTGCAGGCGCTCCCCAGACCACAAGATGCCCTGATCACGCAGTCCACGGGCTCCATCCACTTCGACCTTTGGGAAGCGAATCGCCAACTGTTGGTGCAGGCCGGTGTTAGGGAAGCGAACATCGAAATGGCGAGCTTGTGCACCGCCTGCAACACGGACAGGTTTTTCTCGCATCGCGGCGAGCGGGGCAAGACGGGGCGCTTCGGGGCCATTGTTGGTCTAAGGAGGCTAGATGGATAGCTCTGCAAGCGGTGACACGCAACGGCTCAGAGAGCTGCTCGAACACAACATCGGCGCGGTGCGGGCGCGAATTGCCGGGGCGGCCGCCAGGGCAGGCAGAAATCCGGACGACGTAACCGTGGTGGCGGTGACGAAGACGGTGGACATTTCACGGATCAAGCTCGCCTACGAGCTAGGCCTGCGCGATTTTGGAGAGAACAGAATTCAGGAGGCCGAGAGCAAGCTACCCTTCCTCGAGATTAGGGCCGCCTGGCACCTGGTAGGACACCTACAGACGAACAAGGCAAGGGACGCCGTGCGGCTGTTCGACATCATTCACTCGATTGACAGCCTGAGAATTGCCGAGGCCGTCGACCGGCACGCCTCGGCTCTGGGGAAGCGCATGCCCATCTTGCTAGAGGCAAACATCGCCGGGGAAGAGACGAAGTCCGGGATTGCGCCCGAAGGGCTGCCTGCACAGGTGGAGGGAATCGTCGGACTGGCGCACGTCGAGGTTCAGGGACTAATGACCATCGCGCCCATCGGGCCGCGCCCGGAGGCGGCGCGGCCGTACTTCCGGCGCTTGCGCGAGCTGCGCGATAGCCTTGAGCTGCGCTTTCCGGGGATTGCCTGGCGCCATCTTTCGATGGGAATGACCGACGACTTCGAGGTGGCGGTCGAGGAGGGGGCCACTCTGGTGCGCATCGGGAGGGCGATCTTCGGCGAACGCCCTCAGTAGCCTGGGTGGGTGGGTGGCTGGGGTGGCTGGCTGGCTCTAGTGCACTTTTGAGCCGTTTTTGGTAAAATTAGCTAGATTCTGGTGCAGAACGCAATCTGTAGGCCCGGACGGCTCTGTCCGCCCTGGTGGGGCGGGGGCGTCTCTGGCTACTACCCGCGCTACTGGCGCAAGAAGGCAGGTAATCACTCAAACATAATGGAAGCAGTGCTTAGAAACTTCGTCGAGATTCTCTTTAACGTGCTGATGCTGGCGATTCTTGCGCGAGCGATCCTATCGTGGTTCAGGCTAGGGCCGAGCCACCCCCTGGTGGCGATTCTCTACGAGATAACCGAGCCGCTGTTGTCTCCCTTGAGACGGTTCATCCCGCCGCTGGGAGGGATGATAGACATCACCCCGATCATCGCCCTCTTCCTGCTACAGATTCTCGAGCGACTAATTCTCTCGGGACTGGCCAGCTACTACTAGGCGGTGGCGCAGCTCTTCGCTGCTTAGGCCGGACACATCCACCAGCTTCGCCCGCGCCGTTTGCCCCGCGACGATGCACACGTCGGCCTTGGCGACCCCCAGGGTCTCGGCCAAAAGGGCGATGAGCGCTTTGTTGGCTTTGCCCTCCACCGGGGGCGCGGCAACTTTCACCCGCACCACGTCGCCCTGGAGTCCCAGAATCTGACTTCTCGGCGCCCCCGGCTGCACGCGGACTTTTATTCTACCCACCGCAAGCTCCAGTTGGCACATATCGGGACGATCTCTCAGGCGTGCAGGGCGAGGGGACCTCGCCCCTACGCTGCTCCATTTCACACCGGATACTAATCAGATTCTTGTGCAAAAAACAAACGCGTAGGGGCGGGGCATCTCCGCCATCTTGCACCAAAACCTAATCGAGCATCTCCGATAGCTTCACCAGTGCAAAGCCCTTCGCCTTGAGCTCCCGCAAGATAGCCCTCAAAGCTTCGGCCGTCTTGGGAGACGAGGAATGGTGTACGACGATGTAGCCATTGCCGGTGCTGTTGATCACCCGGCGCAGGACGCTCTGGGTGGTGGAGTCGTCGCGCCAGTCTGTGGAGTCCAAAGTCCAATAGATCGCCCTGTAGCCCTGTTGGGCCAGGATGCGGAGCAAGCGCGCGTCGTAGGCCCCAAAGGGCGGGCGGAAGTAGGGCTTGGTGGTTACACCGGCGATGCGCTGAACGGCCGCCTCGGTTCGGGCCAACTCCGACACGATACGGTCTTCGCCCACAGTCGTCATATCAGGGTGCGAGTAGGAATGGTTGCTGACCTCGTGCCCGTCGGCGACGATGCGCCTGACCAGGTCCTGGTTGGCATCCGCCCACTCGCCGGTCAGGAAGAATGTCGAGCGAACGCCAAACTCCTGGAGAGCATCCAGAACGTCGGCAGTGCTGCCCGCGCCGGCGCCTGCGTCGAAGGTCAGGGCCGCCACGGGTCGGCCCGCATCGCCGCGCACGACGATTGGAGGAACGGCTACCGAGGCAGCGGCCGAAGAAGTGGATGGCCTGGGCTTAGCCAAGGCCTGCTGAACCGCCGGCCGAGGCGTGGGCGCCGGGGTATGAGTCGGAGTTGGTGTGGGAGTAGCCGTTGGCGATAGCGTTGGTGTGGGGCTCGGAAGCGGCGTCCGCGTCGCCGTGGGTGTTGGTGTGGGCGTCGGTTCACGTGTGGGGGCCGAGACCACTCTGGGAACCGTGGGGCTGGCGACAGGGGTTTGGGTAGGGGGCCCGGCTGCGCACCCCAGCATAGTCGCAAGAATAACGGCCCCACATAAGAGGAGAACACTTCGCATCCCACACCTCGCCCCGCAGGCCTCAGCAGAGGCGATATTACATTACTGCTAGCAGCCTGTCAATAGCCTACCTAGTTTCTCTGAAAATGCACCATACGGACTTTCGTCGGGATCGGCACTCGTAGGGGCGGACGTCCGCCCCTACGTCATATTACCCAGTCCTATCACCCACCACCGGGATTTTCGCTGCTGCGTGATTTCTTGACCTTTTTTTGCGACATATGCTATAGTTCCCGACGGTCTGGACGGGCTGAAGTCTGGCGGTGCGGACCTAGATGACCGGCACCGGAAGCTTGGAGAAGACATTGGTTTCGGCCATCGATTTGTAGGCCAGGGCACTGGGGAGGATCAGACGATGATCGACGTACAGGGACTGACCAAGTACTACGCAGACCAAGCGGCGATAAAGGACGTGACCTTCGAGGTCAAGAGCGGAGAGATTCTCGGCTTTCTCGGTCCAAACGGTGCCGGCAAGACGACCACGATGCGCATTCTCTCTGGCTTCATGCCCGCGAGCAGCGGTCGGGTCAAGATTGCCGGCTACGATACCATGCACCAGTCGCTGGAAGCAAGAAAGCGCGTCGGCTACCTGCCGGAGAACGTCCCCCTTTATACCGACCTGACGGTTGGATGGTACTTGGACTTCCTGGCAAAGGTAAAGGGCCTGACCGGAAAGCGCAAATCCAAGCGGATTGCCGAAGCGATGGAGGTCTGTAATATCAGCCACGTTGCCGGTACCATCATCGGCAAGCTTTCCAAAGGCTATCGCCAGCGGGTCGGTCTGGCGCAAGCCCTGGTTCACGATCCCCCCGTTCTCATCCTCGACGAGCCCACCGTCGGTCTGGACCCCAAACAGATCACCGAGACACGACAGTTGATCAAGCGTATGGGGGGCCAACACACGATCATACTCAGCACGCACATCCTTCCCGAAGTCAGCATGACCTGTAGCCGCGTGGTCATCATTAGCCAGGGCCAGATCGTCGCCATAGACAGTCCGGATAACCTCACCAAGCGACTTCAGGGCTCCGAAAGGGTCGAGCTGGAGGTGCGTGGGCCTAAGGATGCCGTGGCCAGGAGACTGCGCGGCGTACCCGGAGTGTTGCACGTCGAGACCGAGGGCGTAGATGGCCGGCACCGCTATTTCGTCGAGTGCGCGGTCAACAAAGACCTCCGCGAGCAACTTGCAGCGGTGGTCGTGAACGAGGGTTGGGGCCTGCTACAGTTGCGAGCTCTGGGCATGAGCCTCGAAGAGATATTCCTCAAGCTGACGACGAAGGAGGAGGTGACAGCATAATGAGAAACGTATTGACCGTGGCCGAACGAGAGATCAAAGCCTATTTTGCGTCGCCCGTTGCCTACGTAGTCATCGCCGCCTTCCTGGTCGTCACAGGCTATTTCTTCTCGCTAATTATGCTTGGCTACAGGCAGGCGACAATGCGGCCGGTCTTCGACAACGTGGGCATCATTCTACTTTTGCTCTCACCGGTGCTCACGATGCGATTGCTGTCCGAAGAGCAACGGTCGGGAACGATTGAGCTGCTCTTGACTGCTCCCGTGCGGGATATCGAAGTGGTGCTGGGGAAATTCCTGGCCAGTCTTGGATTCTTCCTCGTGATGGTCGGAGCGACGGCGTACTACCCGTTGCTGTTGTGGAAGCTAGGCAATCCCGAGAGCGGCCCGATCATCGCCGGTTACGTTGGGCTGATCCTGTTCGGCGCGACTTTCCTGTCGGTCGGCCTGCTGGCTTCCTCGGTTACGCAGAATCAGATCGTGGCGGCAGTGCTGGCCTTCGTCGCCCTGCTCATTCTCTGGATGCTGGATGCTTCCACATCGCTCTTCAGTGGCTCCGCGGCGTCCGGCGTCCTGCGCTACGTGTCGCTATCGCAGCACTCGTCCGACTTCGGCAAGGGTGTCATCGACACGAAGGATGTGGTTTACTACCTGAGCCTCGTGGCAGCCTGCCTGTTCCTAACCACGAGGGCGCTCGAGGCAAGGAGGTGGAGATGATGTTGCAGAAGGTGTTCGACCGCATACCGGCCATCGCCGGTATCCTTGGAGTGGTCTGCCTGCTCACGGGCGTCGGCTCCTATCTGATCACGTCGAATTTCGATCAACGGGTGTGGGTGTTTCTGATCGCGGGCGTAGCTCTGCTGGCGATCGTCGCCTCATACTATCCGCAGGAAATAGTGGAAATGCTGCGCGGACGCCAGGCTAGATACGGCTCCAACACGCTCGTGATGGCGCTGGCCTTTCTAGCCATTCTGGCGCTGCTCAACTTTCTGTCCGTGAAGCGCAGCTACCGATTCGACCTCACCGAGGCCAAGGAGTTCTCCCTTTCGCAGCAGACCGTCAGCGTCGTGCAGAAGCTGCAAGGGCCGGTGAAAGCTACACACTTCTACGACCCGCAGGACGCCAGTAGCCGCGCCATAATGGACGACCTGCTCAAGGAATACCGCGTGCAGTCGGACAGGATCAGCTACGAGTTCGTGGACCCGTTCCAGAATCCGGTTCTGGCCAGGCAGTACAAGATCCAAAGCCTGCCCGTGACCGTCATCGAGTACCAGGGAAAGCGGCAGGACGTCAACGGCATGGACGAGCAGCAATTGACCTCAGCCCTGTTGAAGCTGACGCGCGGGGCCGCCAAGAAGGTCTATTTCCTGGTGGGCCACGGCGAGCTGGATATGGAGGGCCTTAACCGCGATGGAGGGGATCTGGCCAAAAAGGCGCTTCAGGCCGATAACTACGACGTGGCGCCGCTGACGCTTGCCGCCGCGGGCTCGGTGCCTGACGATGCGGCGGTGGTGGTGATCGCCGGGCCAAAGAACCCGCTGCGGGAGGACGAGAAGAGAGCGCTCAAAGAGTATCTGGAAAAGGGTGGTAAGGCCCTGGTGATGGTCGACCCGACCGAGACAGCTTCTGTATCGGAGTTGGTTCAGCCCTGGGGTGTAGAGATCGGCTCCGGCCTGGTTCTGGATCCGGCGATGTCTCCGCCCAATCAGCCGCAGTTGCTGTTCGTCGCCAGGTACAACTTCAACCCCATCACCAAGGACCTTCAGCAAATGACGCTCCTGCCCGTGGCCACCTCGGTCACGCCGAAAAAAGAGCTGCCCAAGGGGGTTAGCGCCTCAACCTTCATCGACACTAGCGACCGAAGCTGGCTGGCGAAAGGGTTGAAAGTGGCGCCTTTCCAGGAGGGCACCGACGTGAAGGGGCCGCTGAGCCTTGCCGTGACCGTGCAGGGGGATGCCGCCAACCCCGCCCCGGCGAGCGCGAGCGACGGCTCCTCGGCAGCCAAGCCGAAGACAAGGCTTGTCGTGGTGGGAAACGTAGGCTTCGCCGAAAACGAGCTGCTGCAGGAGCCCAGCATCGGGAACAAAGACCTCTTCGTGAACGCCGTCAACTGGTTGGCCGAGGAAGAGGACCTCATCACGGTGCGGGCCAAGGAACCGGAGAACCGAACGTTGTTCCTTACCGGGTCTGACGCCAATTTCGTCTTCTACACGAGCGTCATCTTCTTGCCGCTGGCCGTGCTTCTGATCGGTGGGGCCGTCTGGTGGAACAGGAGGTAGAGCATGAGCTTCAAGCTGACGCTCGCGCTCCTGGCCATACTGGCGGTGGTGGGTGTCGCGGTGTACGCCATGGAGATAAAGCCGCAGAAGCCGCCGGAGGTGCCGCGAAACATGATCCTCCTTCTACCGCCGGAGGCCGTGCAGTCGATACAGGTTTCCTACCAGGGAAAGGTCACGGAAGTGAAGAAGCAGGCCGAGACGCAGTGGAAGCTGACCCAGCCGCAGGAGGGTGAGGCGGACAGCGCGCGCGTCGACGGGCTGACATACAGACTGGCGCCCCTCTCTGCCTCGCGCGTCTTGACCGGTAGTATCACGAGCCTATCGCCCTATGGCCTCAAGGAGCCGCCGCTGCGCGTAACCCTCGGCATCATCGGTGATGAGACCGCCACGCTCCTCGTCGGCGACACGACCCCCGACGGCCGAGGATACTACCTCAAGCGTGGGGACGTCGACACCGTCTACGTGGTCCCGACTGCCCTCATCAGCGACGTCATCAAGCTGGTGACCGACCCGCCCAAGGCCGTGCCGCCCGTGACCACAACGCCCGAGACGATTGAAGGCGCCACGCCACTGCCGATGCTTACTCCGGTACCGGCGGCCACGCCGGCAGGAACAGCGGTGCCGAAACCGTAGAGACGACCCGGCGGGTCGTCTCCCAGGCATCGACGAAGGACACGACCCGATCACGAATGAGGCCGCGGGCAGTTGTCCCCCCTCCCTCTGGGAGAGGACGCTCGCCTTGTCCCGGGTCCCTCTAACAGCGAATCTCGTTCTTTTACCAGATGTCTAGGGATGCACTCCATAGTGCCGGCATTGCGGTGGGGTAGGCATCGCGGCCCTGAAGGGACCGCTTCAGGCCGCAAACTCACAGCGCGCCTTGCCCGGCGGCCTGTCCGAAGGACTCCGGACTCCTTCGGAGAAGCGGTTGCTTTAGCGCCGCGACGCCAGTGCAGTCGAGATGCTTCCCAACCAGGTAATTTCGGGTGCATCCAATGCACAATTGGCATAACCGTCCCTGCGCTGGCGGCCAGCAAGTTTGGTCTCACCCCCGCGCCAGCCAACCATCTGCCACGACGCCAATGCTCACCCGGCGCCGGATCCCTCGGCGTCCGATCCCTCCAGCTCTTGAAGGATATCTCGCAGCCTCGCCAGCGGCGGCTCCTGCCCATCGAACGCCTGCCGCCACGCCGCGGAAAACTGCTCCTCACCCAGAGCCCTCATAAGTCGGGCCAGATCTACGAGGATTTGGACAGCAAGGCGCTGCATGCCGTACTGCGCGGCGATGGCCAGCGCCTTGCCGAACCACGAAACGGCGTCGACCGGCCGACCCTGCTGCCGTCGGAGCACGCCGAGTTGCGCCAGGGTCTGCACCGAGTGCGGCGGGTGCCCCAGCCGCTCGAATATCTCCAGCGCCTTGCGGTACCACTGCTCCGCCTCGTCAAACCGCTGCCGGTCCTGCGCGATTCTGCCCAACTGGTGGTAATCCGACGCTGCGTCTCGCTGTAGCCCCAGTCGCTCCTTTATCTCCAGCGCCCTGCGATACAGCTGATCCGCCTCGTCAAAGCGCTGGCTCTCCTGGGGCGTCATCGGATAATGAACGGATAAGCGGATAGGGCATCACAGCCAATCAGACGCAGATTAAGCTGCCGCAGGCAAGCCAGGAAGAGGCATTCCGAACGAGTAAGCCTCCCAATTTCACAGTAATCCTCTCACCAGCGCATCCGTTTATCCGTTTCGCATCCGTTGACGCCGCAAACCCTCCCGATCCGTCCCTAACGAGAGAAGCACTCAAGCATATCACCGGACTGCGCAGATTGCCCAGATGCCCCATCTGCGAAATCCCCTGATCTGCGTAATCTGCGGTTCAGACACTCTACGGTCAGTCATACATCCTCGTCGGAAACCACCTCGAGCGCTTGCGCGGCTCGGGCTGGCGGATGTTTTGCTCTACCTCGGCCTTGAGCAGGTTCCAGATGGTGCGCATGATCTCCGGGTACTTGGGATCCAGAATCGCGCGCTGGTTGCGGGGCCGAGGCAGGTCCACGGTGACGATTTCGCGTATCATTCCGGGCTTGCTGCTCATAACCGCGATGCGGTCGCTCATCAAGACGGCTTCCTCGATGTTGTGGGTCACGTAGATGATCGTCTTGCCCGTCCTTTCCCACAGCGCCATCAGCTCCTCTTGCAGC
>JACQUC010000177.1 GCA_016210495.1 Chloroflexota bacterium | reverse complement strand
TCTGATCGAGGACTGGCGCAAGCAGGGTTACGATGCGCTGCTCATCCCGCAGGGCTTTCTCGATGTGGCCACCCTGGGCCCGGTCCCGGACCCCATGGCTCACGAACTCCCATTTGAGGACGATGTCCTGGGGAATCATCGGGTACTTCTTTTGCAGGTCGTCGACGCGGGTCATTACTTTCCCTCCTTCGGGCGTTTGTTTCCTTGCGCAATAATAGCACAGGAGATGGCGGGGCGCAACATGTGAGGTACTCAATTGACGACCAACGCGGATTGCTCCTTCTTAGTACTCGTACTAGTTTTTGGTGCGAAATGGATGAGATGGTAAAATCAGGAGTCCTATCTCAAGGTAGAATATTTGTTTCTGGCCGTCGGTCATGCCTTTCAAGTCTGCCGAGCGACCTGCGTTTCGGCGATCTTGTTCAGGTTCGACGTCAAGATGCCCCATCCCACCCATGCTTCAAAGCCGTCTTCCCCATGATTCAGGCAGCGGTCCAGGGCAAAGCAGCGTTTCAAGACATTGATTCGGCCTTCAATTCCCGCCCTGAACCGATACGCTCGACGAAACCAAGGCTGTCGCTCGTGTTTCACTCGCTCAGGTGGTGCTTTACCCGAATATGGGATTGCCACTCGTTTGACCCCTTCTTTCTTGGCCAGTTCCTCGTTAGCCTGCGAGAATACTCCCCGGTCTCCCGCCAACAACTGGGGGGCTTTCCCAAACTGCTGCTTGTGCGCTGTCAAGGTCTCCGCCAGATAGGGCTGATCCTGTCCCGCCTGCGGCAGGATGGTATGGTGGCTGATAATGCCCCCTTCTACCTCCCCCAGCCACAACCCGCGCCCGAATTCCGTAGGCTTCCCAGCCTTATGGCGCACGATGATCTGGCTATGGGGCTCAAACAGGCTCAACACCTTCTCCTTAGCTGGCACTACCTCTCCATAGATTACCCGACGTACTGCTTGGGATATGGCTTGGTCCACCAGCGGCAGATAGCGCTCAAACTGCTTCACCAACCGTCGCGCACCTTTCTCTTCTCGCTCTCGGAGGGCTTCACACACCTTCGCCGCTTGGTCTCTGCTCTTTCCCGCAATCTCTACCAACTTGGTGTAGGCTTGCTTCATCTGGTCTACGCCTTCCTCACCCTTTCGCCGCGCCGTACGATGCATTTGCTGCGCCAAGCGGCGAACACTACCAGTGCGAGTGCGAAAAACCCCCTTGGCCAACCCGCTAGCTTCACCGACCACCGTCTTGGCTCGGCGCAGCAGCCGGCTCAAGACACGGACCCCGTCGCCGATGATGCCGCTGTCAGTTGGATGATGAATGTTGGTCTCGACAACCGTGCTATCTACCCGCAGCTTACGACCCCGCGTCACCTTGAGCGAGCGAGCCAGTTCCACCGCCCGGCGATTCAGTTTGTCCAAGGTCTTGGGACCAATCAGGTTAGCCCAGCGTATCAGAGTAGTATCGTCAGGGACGGCTTCCGCATAGACTCGACAGAACTGACGCAAGACGAGGCTATCAGAGACGAAGTGTTCGAGCTGCTCATAGCTCCAGTTGTAGAGTCGCTTGATAACCAGCATGCGCAGGATAACCTCTACCGGCGTAGAGTGGCGGCCGTGGGTCAGCGACTTGGTATAGCGGCGAGAAAGGGCCTCCTTCACCTGCTCAAAAAGCTTGTCGTCCTCCAGCAGGCAGTCCAGCTTCGCCAATTCCGGCTCCATCTCCAATCTCAGTCTTGGTATCAGTTCGAGCAAGTTGACCGGCGCGTAACGTTCTATTATCATTCGCTTGAGCCTCCTCTTGTTTCAAATCTCTTGTCAATCAGGAGATCTTACCACAATGGGGCTCTTTTCGCACCAAAAACTAGTACTAGAGACCGTGCCAGGTGACCAGGTTGTCGAGCGGCTCGCGGGGGCTGCGGTATTTGTTGGCCGGGTGGTCCCAGTCGGGATAGCCGATGGGGGTGCCCAGAACGATGAGCTTGGATTCGGCGATGCCCAGAAGGCGGCGCAGGAGGTCGGGATAGTACACGGCCTGAACAGCCAGGCAGGTTCCTAGGCCATAGCCCAGAGCGGCCAACGTCAGGTTCTGAGCCACCAGACCCGCATCGAAAATGGAATAGGGGCCTATCGATCTGTCAGTGTAGATGATGATGCAGTGGGGCGCGTCAAAGAAGCGAGCGCCCCGAATCCTCCACTCGCGCCTGGCCTCCTCGTCGTCCCGAGCAATGCCCATGGACTCGAATCGCAGGCTGCTGCTCTTGAGGCTTCTCTCCTCGCCAGTTTTAGAGAAGACGGGGCGAGGAATGTCCGACTGGGGCGGTATCCCTGCTCTCGATCTGGCGCTCGTCGCTTCCTTGAGCTCCTCCAGAACCTTA
>JACQUC010000171.1 GCA_016210495.1 Chloroflexota bacterium | reverse complement strand
GTTCTCGTTGAAGACCTTGCGGAAGTCAGCACCGGTGGTGAGGCTGACGACCAGGGAGATCATTCCTGTATTCACAAGGAAGTAGACCAGAGCTGCTGCTCCCAGGGGAATGGCCGCCGACGTCAGATCACGCACCGGCCACGGGCCTTGCAGCTCGACGTAGGTTGCTCCTGCCAGGGCGGCGGATATCGTGAAGACGCCGGTGTTGAAGATGATCTTGTACCAGGGTCTTCGCTTAGGATAAAGGGCGTGCACGGCGGCGCTGCCCAGGTTGGCGAGGATGGCCCCGGCGGGGCCGAAGAGCAGGAGGGAGATGAAAGACATCGCGAAGGCGACGGATACGCTGCTGTTGGAGAAGAGAGGAACAGGCGCGGCCTGGGCGAGGCCGCACAGCACGACCAGGAGCGCGAGCACCCATATCTTGTCGGGCTGCGGAAGCCGCATCGCTCCGTAGGCGAGGCTGACCAGTCCGCCGAGGACGACCATCCCGATGTAGTATTTAGCTGCCCGGCTCATCGCCCCGCTCCCTGCTCACCCTCCAACGCCAGATAACTAGCGAGGACACGTGCACTGTCCCCTCTCCCCTTCAGCGAGAGGATTAGCGTGTCCGAAGGACTCCGGACTCCTTCGGAGAGGGTCGTACCATCGCGTGCTTCTCTGCTCCCACTTGCAGAACCAGCGCCACTTAGCTTTCGGCCCGTAGGGACAGGTTTCAAACCTGCCCCTACCAGGCCGGTGGGTGTCGAGCACGATATCGTTCTGGTCAGTCGATGCGGCCCGCGCTGTCCCACGCTGCGTTATCCCATGCGGCATTGTCCCACGCTGCGTTGTCCCAGGATGTATTATCCCACGCCGCGTTGTTGTTGCGCGGATTGTCCCAAGAGACGTTATCCCACGCGGCATTGTCCCACGAAACGTTGTCCCACGAAACGTTGTCCCACGAGACATTATCCCACGAAACGTTGTCCCACGACACATTGTCCCAGGTCACGTTGTCCCACGAAACGTTGTCCCAGCTAACGTTCGACCAGGGGATGCCACGAGAATCCACACCACCATTGTACTTCAGGCTCTTCCACACCAGCGGCGAGGTGCCCTTGATCAGCGGGAAGACCGTTATCGCAAAGGCATCGGCAGGTCTGGCCGATTGCTCATACTTCTTGTTAGCCTTTCTTTCGATTGCCTTCTCGGCGTCCACGTAGCCTGCCCCAGCGGCGTTGGCATCGTAGCCCTTAACCTTGCTGGCGGTGGCCATCAGAACCTGCTTCACCTGATCCGGGACGAGCCCTTTGTTGGCGTTGAGCATCAGGGCCGCCACACCTGAGACCGCCGCTGCCGCTTGCGACGTGCCGCTCAGACGGAAGTAGTAGTTGTCGACCACGCGATCCGGATACAGTTTGTCCAGGAAGCTGCCCACCACGCGGGTAGAAACCATCTTGCGACCGGGAGCGACCACGTCGGGTTTGGGCAATCCGTCGATGGTAGGGCCACGGGACGAGAACGAGGCCACGATGTCGTCCTTGCGGTCCTTGGTGGCGTTCATGTCGATGGCGCCGACGGTGACGACGTAAGGATCGTAGCCTGGGGTAGAGATGGTCCCGGCGGCGGGTCCGCGGTTGCCGGCGGAAGTGACGACGACGATGCCGGCATGCCAGGCGAGCTCTACGGCGGCGGCCAAGGGATCGCGGGTGTAGGAAGTAGTTGCCGGAGCCCCGAGAGAAAGGTTGATGATGCGAATGCCGTATTTCTTGCGGTTCTGGACGGCCAATTGAATGGCCTTGATGACGTCAGACATACGAGCGGTGCCATCGTCTTTCAGCACCCGGATGGAGACAATATTGGCCTTAGGGGCGATACCGCTCCAATCGGCGTCCTGACCGGCGATGATGCCGGCGACGTGGGTGCCGTGGCCACCTGGATCGGGCATGTTGTTCTGCGCGCCTTTGACGAGGTCGATTGAGGCCACGAGGCGTCTGGGATCGACGCCGTGAGGCGAGGAGGCGACGCCGGAGTCGATGACGGCGACGGTTACGCCGGCGCCATTGAGCCCTTTCTCCCAGGCATCGTCGGCGTTGAGGGCCCGAGCGAAGTCGACCATATCGCCCCGGAAGGGAGAACCCATCGGAACGAGCACGGTGTCGTAAGAGATGTAGCGAACGGCGGGTTCGCGGCTGAGAGTGGAGAGCCGATCGACGGGCACCTTGCCGCTGGCGCCTCCGACGATCTTCAGGCTCTTGGAGGCCTTGCCGCCGTGCCTCTCGATCTTGTCCTTTGCCTCACGCTCAGGCTCGTCAAGTCTCGCCTGCGGCGTGGTCGCGGCAGCGCCGTTCGTCTGGTTCATCTGAAGAATGACGGGCACGTTGCCGGCAGCGTTGGACTTGAGCAATGCCCTCAAGTCGGGGGAGAGCTTCTCCCAGTCGGCATCCTGACTTTGTGCTGGGCCGGGGCCACCAGCCTGGACCGCCAGCGTCAACGGGCCGAGAAGAAGCGTGAGAGAAATAAGTAGTGCGAGGATTGTTTTGGCCCACTTCTCAAGGATCATACCTGTGCCTCCCTTTCTGCCAGTACTGGCTAGATCGCAGGCGGCGCGCAACACCACTGCCACCCCTTGGGCTCGTGCTGTGGCCCGCACAAGCACTCCCCATGGCGTCGACCGCGAAATTGTGTAGGTCTGGGCGGACGTTTACCCAGTGCCCCTAGTGTAGCGGGACGCCCACTCCGCCACATCAGACCTTGGATGCATAAGAGAACGATCTTCGCACCGGGTCCTCGTTAGTACCGAAATACTAGTACTTTAGTTGTACCTAACCCAACTGCACTCTGTCGCCATGCTTCTCGACAAACATCCGCGTCCAACCAGTCTGCGGTGCGAACGCTGGCACGGAAATTGCAGTAATCGGACGTTGGTGGCAACCTGCCTATTTTGTCATCGCACGCCGTGTTGATACGCTTCAAGGAGAGGCGATGTCGCCAGCATTTCTGACCAACGCCGAATGGAGCCTGGTCACCGTCACCAACAACAGCGTAGTGATGTTTACTTTACTGGTGATCGCGGCGGCCGTAGCTTTCCTGGCGGCACACGCGATCATTCCTTCGCTAGTCGTTTCGAACGAGTCGTCATCTCGGACGACGCTGGTGCGCCGCGTGCTCTACACGGTTGCTGCGCTCGCGTTCTTCACGGCGTTGTTTAGCCTCAGTCGGGCGCTAATCAACGCGATCGATTTGATCAGCCGCATCTATCCCAGATGGCTAATCTGACCAGTCAAAGGGGAAAATTCGTGCGAGGCTTGTCGCATTGAAATGGTGGAAGCTAGCAATACCCTCAGTGGGCGCTCTAGTTTTGGCGGCGATCGGTTTCGCCGCTTTTTACGGCTTCTCTCGAGCCAGCCAGCCGCCAGAGCAGCCGATACAGTTTCCGCACAATTTTCACGTCCAGGGAGTCGGCCTAGAATGCGTCTTCTGCCACCGCACGGCCGCGACGGAGGCCGCCGCTGGCATCCCTGCCGTGCAGCAGTGCATGTTCTGTCATCAGGTAGCTGGGCATCGCAGCCCCGAAGTGCAGAAACTGCTGCAGGCGGCTAGCAATGGTGAGCCCATCGACTGGATACGCGTGAACCGCGTTCCGGATCACACGCGGTTCTTTCACGCACCTCACGTGCAGGCAGGTGTCGCCTGTGCGACGTGCCACGGCGAGGTGCAGACCATGACGGTAGCACGGCAGGTTCGAGCGCTGAAGATGGGCGACTGCGTCAATTGCCACCGCCAAAACAGCGCGCCAACCGATTGCTCGACCTGCCACTACTGACGAGGTTTAAGATGCTCTATTCCAGGCGGGACTTCCTCAAACTCGCGACCACGTCGACGGCCGGCATAGCCTTGTTCACCGGCTGCCAGACCTATCTGCGCCCAATTCCGAGGGCCGAGTTCCTCTTGCAGAGCCCGGCGCGCATTCCGGAAGATTTGGTCACCGGAGTCGACAATCATTACGCGACGGTCTGCCGGCACTGCCCGGCCGGGTGCGGAATCCTGGCGCGGGTAATGGAAGGACGCGCCAAGAAGATCGAAGGCAACCCGGATTACCCCGTCAATGCCGGCAAGCATTGCGCACGCGGGGAGGCCAGCCTCCAGGCGCTCTACCATCCGGACCGGCTCACTGGCCCCGTGCGGAGAGCTGGAGACCGCGGGCAGATGCGGTTTCAGCCGATCTCTTGGGATGAGGCTCTCGACGAGCTAGTTAATCGGCTTCGCCAGTTGCATGCAGCAGGACAGGCGAATGCCTTGCTTGCCATCACGGAGCCGCTGCGCGGCCACAGGGCACTGATCGTCGACCGCTTCGTCAAAGCCCTTGGTGCACAGCACTTGGCCTTCGAGCCGCTGGAAGAGGGCACACTTCGAGTGGCGATACAGCGTGTCTTTGGACAGGCCCAGTTGCCCGAGTTCGAGATTCAGGATACCCAGTACCTGCTCTCGTTCGGCGCCGATTTCGTGGGCACGTGGCTGTCGCCGGTGCGATACGGACGCAAGTTCGGTGAGTTTCGCCAGGGTCACCCCGATCGAGGCCTGTTCGTCCAGGTCGAGCCACGCTTCTCGACAACCGCCGCCAGTGCCGATGTCTGGATCCCCATTCAGCCGGGCACCGAAGGTGTGCTCGCTCTCAGCATCGCTCAGGTCATGATAGCCGACGGCGTTGCCGATGCCTCGACCGCACGGGCTCTCTCGGGGCCACCTGGTACGGAGGCGTTGGCCGCTTTCCAGCCTGCCAGAGCGGCAGAGATCACGGGCGTTCCCGTCGAGCGCATCCGCGAGCTGGCCAGGGAGCTGGCCACGCGTCGCCCAAGCCTGGTGATCGGCGGCGGCCCGGCTGCCGCTCAGACCAACGGCTTCTTCAACCTCCAGGCCATCTATGCACTTAACTTCCTCATCGGGAGTGTGGGCTCCCGTGGCGGCATCCGTTTCAATCCACAGGCGGTTCTGCAAGACATTCCTATAGTGAACGGTGCTCCGTTCTCCGCATGGCAGAATCTCGCCGCGCGCCTGTTGGACCCAGGAGTTGAGCCCCCGAGCCTCGTGCTGATTCACAACGCCGATCCCGTCTACGGCCTTCCCGCGACGCTGCGGTTTGGCGAGGCCATGGCCAGGGCGCCGTTCATAGTCAGCTTCTCGAGCTTCATAGACGATACGACAGCGCTGGCCGATCTGATTCTGCCCGATCACATCTTTCTGGAGGACTGGGGTGACGACATACCCGAGCCCGGCCCCGGGTTTGAGGTGGTGGGGTTCCAACAGCCGGTCGTGAAGCCTACAGGAGATACTCGGGGTTTCGCCGACGTGCTTCTGACGGTGGCAGAAGAACTGGGCGGCGATGTGCATCGGGCTCTGCCCTGGAACACGTTCCGTGACGCGCTGCGCGATGGCGCCAAGCAGCT
Organism: Chloroflexota bacterium; assembly: GCA_016210495.1. The sequence continues at coordinate 16,381 of JACQUC010000171.1, read as the reverse complement.
TCAGGCGTTGCGGCGAGGCTCCGTGCAATCTACCGATCCCGAGGAGTTCTGGCTCACCCTGCTGCAGCACGGCGGATGGTGGGACGAGCAGGCGACATCTCGAGTGGCCCCGCCGGCCCCGACTGCGTTGCCGCGCGAGTCACAACTCCCGACCTTTGCCGGTTCTCAAGAGGAGTTTCCGTTTCACCTTATCGTCTTTCCATCGAATTCGCTTCTTTCTGGCCAGGTCGCTCACCTGCCCTGGCTTCAGGGCCTGCCTGACCCGACGTCTACGGTGGTCTGGCAGTCGTGGATCGAGATCAATCCGAGCACGGCGGAACGCTTGAACATCCGCACGGGCGACCTTCTTGTCGTCGAGTCGCCCAGCGGCGCACTGGAAGTCCCTGCTTATCTCCATCCGGCTACCGCGCCCAACGTCGTCGCCATGCCGGGCGGGCAGGGCCATACACGCTTCCCTCGCTACGCGGGAGGACGCGGCAGCAACCCGCAGGACATCGTGGCTCCCCTGATGGACACTGAAACTGGAGCGTTGGCCTGGGCTGCCACCAGGGTGAAGATCCGTAAAACTGGAAAGAGTATTGAGTTACCAAGATTCGAGGGCGTCGTTCCGGTGCTTCAACTGCCGGACGCCGAGCTAGTGCCAATCGTCACGACGTAAGCGTGGAGGCAAGAATGGCCGAACAATCGATCGTCTCCCGGCACCGATGGGGCATGGTTGTGGACGTCGACCGCTGCACTGGCTGCCAGGCCTGCGTGGTAGCTTGCCAGGCCGAGAACAACATACCTACCAACACCGAGGAGACATATCTACAGCATCGTGCCCACGAGTGGATCCGCGTCGAGCGCTACTGGGTCGGAGAGTACCCGGATATCAAGGCACGCTTTCTTCCAGTGCTGTGTCAACAGTGTGCCAATGCCCCGTGCGAGCCGGTTTGCCCTGTCTACGCCACGCATCGCAGCGACGATGGATTGAACACCCAGGTGTACAACCGCTGTGTCGGCACACGCTACTGCGGCAACAACTGCCCGTGGCACGTCCGCTTCTTCAACTTTGCGCAGCCCGAATGGTCGGAGCCCCTGCACAATCAGTTGAACAGTGACGTGACGGTGCGTTTCAGAGGAATCATGGAGAAGTGCACTTTCTGCGTTCAACGTATACGGCGCGCCGAGCGCATAGCCAAGCGCGAAGGCCGGGCGTTGCGCGATCTGGAGTTCCAACCGGCCTGCGCCCAGGCCTGCCCGCCGGATGTGCTCGTCTTCGGTGACCTAAACGACCAGAACAGTCGGGTTTCCCAGTTGGCTCGAGATCCACGTGGCTACCTCCTGCTGGGCGAGCTCGGGACAGAGCCATCGATAACCTACCTCAAGAAAGTCGATCCCTTTCCCCCGCAGACGAAGGAGGCGCCGGAGCCACACACGCCGAACGAGCGCACGAGGTAACCGAGATGGAGGAAAGCCGCGATTTGGCTCACAGCCGTCCGGAGCACGAGCTGACCGATCGACAGATCACTTTGGACATATTGGATCGCCTCACGCCAGGACCACAGTTCCGGGCTATGGCGATTGTCTTGGGAGTCCTGTTCGTCCTGGGAGCCATCGCCTTCGCCATTCGTCTTACATCTGTGGGTCCGGACCACCGCATTTCCTGGGGCTACCTTGCCACCGCCCTCGCGTACCTTCTTGCCACGGCTCTGCCCGCGCCGGTTGTCGCCATCGGCCTCAGCTTCACCAAGGCCGCGTGGCGCTGGCCGCTCATTCGCATCTCCCAATTGTTCTCGGTGGCAAGCCTGATGAGCCTTCTTCTTTACGTGCCACTGGTATCCACCTTGCCTCCACTGGCAGGCCGAAGGACCTTATGGTTCGACTGGCCGTTCGCGCCCTGGCTTTGGGACGCTGTCGCGATGCTGGCTACCGTGGCGCTTGGCCTCGTCATCCTCTATCTGTCCACGCTGCCCGACTTTGCGGCCGCCAGAGACCTCCTTCCCAGCACGCGTCGCCGCTTTTACGCTCGTCTCGCTCTCAACTGGCAGGGCACACCACGCCAGTGGACGATTCTGCGCGTTGGCTCTTCCTTCCTGGGTGCGTTTTACTTGATGCTGGTCGTTCTGGTGCACCTGGTTATTCCATTGGATTTCGCCATGACACTCGTCCCAGGCTGGATCAGCTCCGTGTTTCCAGCCATCAGCCTTATTGGAGCTTTGCAGGCGGGTCTGGCGGCGACCATCGTCGCGATGTACGTTTGGCGACGGTGGGGTGGTCTCGAACGCTACATCCTTGTCGATCATTTCCGCGAACCGTCCAAGATCCTGCTCGCGCTTTGTCTTCTCTGGTTCTATCCAAGGTGGGCAGACTTCCTTACAAGGTGGTACGGGCGCACGTCGCGGGAGCAGATGCTGCTTCTTTTTCTAGAATTTGGGCCTTACTTCGCGCCCTGGCTCCTCGCCTTCACGCTTTCCTTCGTCGTCCCGCTATTCGCCCTGATTCAGTACCGGGTCCGCAACACCGTTCTCGGGCCGACACTGGTCGCCCTGAGCGTCTTGGCTGGCAACTTCTTCGAAAGAATTCGCCACTACGTGGCCGCATTCTCCATCGAGGAAACGACCGCGCACCAACTGACACAGATACCTCCAACGCACCTGCCCGACGGCTTCGACGTGCTGATGGTGCTCGGCACACTGGCAGGAGCCGCCTTACTGTACGTAGCGGCAGCCAAGATCGTGCCGCCGATGAGCATATGGCAACTGAAGCAGGGAGCGCTCCTGCACGTGCATCGTCGCTTCCTGAGTGGGAAATACACGGTTCTGGGCAAACCGGATTAGCGGATCGGCGAAACCTAGGAGGTCCGTAGGAAAACAATGCAAGAGCGTTACGCCTTGACAGATCGACAGGTACACAGAGACCTTCTCCACTTCGTTCTGGTTACTCCGGCGTGGTTCTGGTTGGCAGCCGCCATTCTTGGCACCTTCGTGCTTGCAGCGGCGTTGATGTATGGTTACGTGATCTACGAGGGCCTCTGGGTGACCGGCCTCAACCGACCCGTCTACTGGGCCTTCTTCATTACTACTTTCGTATTCTGGATTGGAATCAGCCACGCGGGAGTGATGATTTCCGCCATCCTCCATCTCAGCCAGGCTGAATGGCGGCGTCCGTTAACCCGAATGGCCGAGGTTCTGACGGTCTTCTCCCTCCTTACAGCCGGCCTGATGGTGTTTATCCATACAGGTCGCCCGTGGCGAACCGTGTACTGGCTCCTCCCATACGACCTGGATCGAGGAATCTTCCCGAACGTTCGTTCGCCACTCGTCTGGGACCTGGCCGCCATTTCCACCTATCTTACAGCTAGCTCGCTTCTGGTCTTCATAGGCCTTATTCCGGATATGGCTACCGCCGCTGCACACGCCACAGGATGGCGACGGCGGCTCTACGGTGCGCTGTCCCTCGGCTTTCGGGGCACACCCCGCCAATGGCGCGTTCACTACCTCGGCAACGTGCTTCTCGCTGCCCTGGTGCTCGCGGTCTTCGTCTCGGTTCACAGCATTGTCTCCTGGGACTTCGGGATGTCGTTGGTGCCGACGTGGCACGCGACCGTCTTCGGGCCTTACTTTGTTATCGGGGCCATGCACTCTGGCGTCGCGGCAGTTGCAGCCGTTATGGCCATCTTCCAGCGAGCCACCGGCCTTGGGAAGTACATTACCTCGGACCACTTTGACGCCATCGGCCGCCTCCTGATCGCCATTGCTACCGGCTGGCTGTTCTTTTTCTTTTTGGAAGTGTCGTTTGGCCTAATCACCCAGGAGAATCAGGAGCTTGCCGTCCGGCAGCTCCAGTTCCTGACCTGGCCGTACAATCTGCTATCGGTAATCTTCATATTAACAGCTTACATTATCCCCGTACCGATCTGGTGCGTACGTCGATTCCGGAGGATGCCGTCGGTTATGCTCTGGACGGGCCTGCTGGTGCAAGTCGGCATGTGGCTGGAGCGGTTCTTGATCTTCGTCCCAAGTTTGCAGTTCAGGCAGCCTTTCACATTCGTGTGGGGATCTTACACGCCAAGCGTGCCCGAGATCACGATTGTCCTCGGCTCCTTTATGTTCGTTTCCCTGGGCCTGCTGATATTTTCCAAGATCTTTCCCATCGTTCCTATGTTCGCAGTCAAAGAGGGTCAAATAGTGAAGCAAGAGATCGAGATAGGCCGGCAAAAGGTCCCGGCCGTCATCAAGGAGTGAGGTCGAACTATGGCGACAAAATCGGTTCTTGGCTTGTACCCCCAAGCTGGGGCAGCAGCCGACGGGGTAGCTGCGCTGCGACAGGCGGGCTTTACCGAGAAGAACTTCGAGATACTGACCGGCACTCCTTACCCCGAAGGAGCATTCGGCGAACACCCGGTTCTCAACCGCCTGCCCTATTTCGCCATAGCCGGCGCCGCCATTGGGTGCTCGGTGGCCCTCTTGCTCGTAATTGGCCTCCAGATGGCCTTTCCGTTGGTCACCGGCGGTAAGCCCCTTCTGTCCATTCCACCCAGCGTTATCATCGTTTTCGAGGGCACGATGTTGGGCTCTATTATCGTTACAGTCATTGGCCTACTCTTCGAGTCCCGCTTGCCACGGCTGGGCCTTGGTCTGTACGACCCACGAATCACCGTGGGATACATCGGCCTCCTGATACGCGCCGATGAGACGGAGGTTCCACGTGCCGAGGACATTTTGCGTGACACCGGGGCAGAGGACCTGATTCGAGAGCGCGGAAGCTAGGATTTTGAAGAATGTCGAAGATGTGGAAGACAAAAATAGGGCGCGGGCAGTGCCATTTCATACCAAGAACCAGGCTGGTACTGATAGCCGTACAGGCCCTGCTGGTAGCTGCGGCCGGCTGCATTCCGAGCGGCCCATCCTATCCCTTCGATATCTTCCCAGAGATGCACTACTCGGCGGCGGTGCGTCGCCAGGAACCCCCCCGCCTGGACCCTCCAGCCGGGGCCGTGCCGATTGTCGGCCGGTCGCCCGGCTTGGAGCGCCAACTCGAGAACCCGGTGCCTAGAACCCCGGACAACGTGCAGCGTGCCGCCGAGCTGTACCAGATCAACTGCCGCGCTTGCCACGGCGTAGCAGGCCGCGGTAACGGCCTGATGGCCGGCTATTTCGCACAGGCCGGGCTCAGTGCACCCAGCGATTTCGCGAACACCATAGCCTCCGGCCGCACCGACAGCCAGATCTATTTCGTCGTCGAGAACGGCCTCAGCGGCATGCCGCCCTGGCGAAATCTCCTTTCCGCCGAGGAGCGCTGGCTCCTCGTCCACTTCGTTCGCTCCGTCGGCGGAGCTCAGTAGCTACGGCCATCAGAAAGTGAATCCGGCTACCTGACCGGCGAGGCCGTGCACGCTTTTCCAACGCTCCACGAACTGCCCCATGGACTCGATCGGCTTGACCTCGAGCAGCACGACGTATTCGTCGTACGGCTCGAACTTCGCGCACACGTCGGCTTCGTCACGTCCCTCCACCAGGTTATAGCCGAAGCGACCGTCCGGGCTCACCCAGACCATATTCCCTTCAACAGGGGTAAACTCCCTGTTCACAACCTTGCGGGCCAGATCATCCAGCTTGCCCTGGCGAACCTCAGTTTTCACAAAGAACCGCATCGCTTAACCTCCACCTACTCCAATTAGTCAAAGATCAGCTCCCTTGGGCCTATCCGTAATTCTTGGCAAAACTCGTGCCACCAAATCGCCAACTTCTCGCAACCATTTTCGCCGTCATTCGTTCATGAACATAGGTGTGTGAGCATTGCGGCTCATCTCGCGTTCAATGTGTTGAACAAGAACTTGCGAAAAACGGACGCTTTCTGTTATATTTCAGCGCCGTGTGTCTTGTGCGGCCGGCTTTGTTGTACGCGTGATGTCCATAGCTATCTCGGGACACGCGCTTGGAACTTCAAGTGGGACTCAATCGGCGTCCCATCTTTGGTTGTAACGCGGCGCTAGAGGCGTCAGCGCACAATTACTTCAATGGGAGGGTGAATATCGTATGAAAAAGAGCCCGGTCCTTGCAATCATCTCCTTTTTGGCGGCAGCATTGCTAGGGCTGACAGCAGTCCTCGGTCCCCTAGGGGTTTCAATTGCCCAGGCTCAGGAGCCGTCGAGCGACATTATGCTTACGACGTCGTTCCCGAGCGTCGTGATCGACAAGGGCAAGAACCCGAGCTTTTCTATCGAGGTGGCCAACAAAGGGCAGCAGTGGAGGTCCGTGGACCTGACGATCACAAGTTCTCCTGACGGATGGAATCCCGTGCTCAAGTCGGGAGGAAACGTGGTCCGCAAGATCTCCGTCGCCCCCGCCAAGTCGCAGTATGTCGATTTCTCGGCAAAACCACCTGCCGACGTCAAGCCCCAGGATTACGAGTTCGTGCTCAGGGCGAGCGGTGACGGGGTCGAGCCCTCGATTCTCAGGCTTAACGTGGGCATCCAGGACAAGGTGTTGACCAAGGGCGTGAGCCTGCTGACTCAGTATCCCGTGCTGCGGGGCTCTTCCAAGAACAAGTTCGAGTTCAAATTGGACCTGAAGAACGAGGGGGACGAGGAGACCCTGTTCAACCTTGCTAGCCAGGCGCCAGATGGCTGGGAGGTATCGTTCCAGCCCTCCTACGAGTCGAAGCAAATCTCGACAATCCGCGTGAAAGCCGGCGAAACTTCGGGAATAAACGTGCAAGTTACGCCGCTGGAGCGTTCGGAAGCTGGTGAGTATCCAATCGAGGTAACGGCCTCTGCTGGCGGCGACCGCGCTACCGCGAATCTAAAGGTTGGGCTGACCGGCACGTTTGGTATGTCCGTATCCACGTCCTCTGGTCGGCTGAACGCCCAGGCCACCGCCGGCTCCGCCACGACGACGTCCATCATTGTGCTGAACATGGGGTCAGCCGAGCTCAAGGATGTCTCATTCTCCTCGACGAAGCCGGACGGCTGGACGATCACCTTCAATCCCGAGAAGCTCGATTCCGTGCCGATGAACACCACGAGAGAAGTCAACGTCACCATAAAGCCATCCGAAAAGGCGATAGCCGGCGACTACGTGGTTTCTATCAGCGCATCCAACGCTCAGACCTCGGACCGCAAGGAGTTTAGGGTCACGGTCGAGACGCCGACGACCTGGGGCTGGGTCGGCGTTGTCATCGTGGTGGCGGTTGTGGCCGGTTTGGTGGGTGTCTTCAGACAACTGAGCAGGAGATAGCCATGGGCGCGCCAAGCGAGTTCGTGGTCGAGACGGTCGAGTTGACCAAACGCTACGGCGATTTCACCGCCGTGGACAAGTTGAATCTGCGCATCAAAGAGGGAGAGATCTTTGGCCTGCTCGGCCCCAACGGAGCAGGCAAGACGACGACCATTCTGATGCTGCTTGGCCTGACAGAGCCCGCATCAGGGGTTGCCAGGGTCTGTGGGCACGATTCCACCCGGGACCCTTTGCAAGTCAAAAGGCTCGTCGGGTATCTACCGGATAACGTGGGTTTCTACGAGGAACTCTCGGCCGTCGAGAACCTCCGCTATACGGCGGACCTCAACGGCTTGCCGGCACGGGAGGCGGACGAGCGTATCGAATACCTACTTGGTCGCGTCGGTCTTTCCGACGTAGCAACCAAGAAGGTGGGAAAGTTCTCACGAGGTATGCGCCAGAGGCTGGGCATCGCCGACGTGTTGATCAAGAATCCGAAGCTGGTTTTCCTGGACGAGCCAACGCTGGGCATCGACCCTGACGGTGTGAGGCAGATGCTAGACCTCATCGTGCACATGGCTCACGAAGACAAGATAACCGTGTTGCTCTCCTCGCACCTGCTCCATCAGGTGCAACAGATCTGTAATCGTGTCGGCATCTTCGTGAAGGGCCGTATGGTGGCCGAAGGGCCCATAGACACCCTCGGCGCACAGATAATGGGCGGCCACCCGGTGGTCATCGAGGTTCAGGCGGCTCCGGCAAACGGCGTCCTGACTGACGCATTGCGTGGCATCGACGGCGTTAAGACCATCGACCAGGCAGAGGATGTTATGCTCATTTCGTGCGCCCGGGACACCAGGGCCGAAGTGGCCAGGTGTATCGTGCAAAGCGGGGCCTCCCTTCTCCACCTGCGCATGCGCTCCTACGGCCTGGAAGATATCTACTTGAAGTATTTCCGGGAGGGATAGCAATATGCCAGGCTTACTAGCGGTTTTCAGGAAGGAACTGGCCGACCATCTCGGTAGCAAGCGGTTCGTTATCTTGTTTGCTCTGATCTTCTTTACCGCGCTATCGGCCACTTACGTCGCCGCCCAGTCAGTAAGAGACGATCTTTTGGGCGCAAACGCGGCGTCTTCGTTCGTCTTCTTGCGGCTTTTCACCGCATCCAACGGAAATCTGCCGCCCTTCATAGCCTTTATCGGCTTCCTGGGTCCCCTGGTAGGGCTAGCCCTGGGCTTTGATGCTATCAATAGCGAACAAGCCAGAGGAACTCTGAGCCGCGTGCTGTCCCAGCCTATATTCCGTGATTCGGTGATAAACGGTAAGTTCTTGGCGGGCGTGGCGACCGTCGCGGCGATGATCTTTGCCACGGGGCTGATCGTGGCGGGAATGGGGCTGCGGCTGTTGGGCGTGCCACCGACCATCGACGAGATATCCAGAATGGTTGCGTTTCTGGCCCTCTCCGTCGTGTACGTTGCCTTTTGGATGGGACTGGCAATTCTATTCTCGATCTTCTTCCGCCAGACCGCTACCTCTGCCCTGGCCGGGATGGCGGTCTGGATATTCTGTACCTTCTTCGTGGCGATGATCGCTGGCGTGGTCGCGGACGCCGTGTTTTCACCGGCAGGCGAGGAAGACATCGAGGGGCTGCTTTTTCACGAGAATGCCAAGCTGATGATGAGTCGGGTTTCGCCGACGACGCTCTACCAGGAAGTCACAGTCACAATTCTCACGCCCAACGTGAGAACGCTTGGCCCTGTCCTGGTAAGGGACGTGATGGGGATGATCTCGAGCCCGCTGCCTCTCGCCCAGAGCCTGATGGTCGTCTGGCCCCAGTTGGTGGGAATGGTAGCCCTGACCCTAATCTGTTTCGCTGTGTCCTACATTCGGTTCATGCGACAGGAAATCCGCGCCTAGGCGCGACGCGCGGATTCTCCACGGGCACCCAGCTGCGCAAACATCGACGTCATTGTTCTTCCGCCTCAATTTGGGGGTGACCGCTGGTCGCCCCCTCGCGCTGTCCCCTCTCCCTCTGGGAGAGGGTTAGGGTGAGGGCCGTACTCCCGCTTGAAGAACCGCTTCACATCAAACCCCTTGCATTGCGTTCGCAACCGTGTAAGAATAGCGGCCTAACGACTGATTCACTCCACTTCCAGTGAGGCCAGGGTTTGCGTAGCGCGATATCGATCTCTCTCGTCGGCCACAAACGGGGCGTCGTGTTGGTCGTTAGCTTGAGCGCCTTCGTATTTACTTTTGCCACCACATCCCTTACCGTCGCCTTGCCAAACATGGTCGTCGACTTGGGCAGCGACATTGCAACCCTGCAATGGCTCATGACCGGCTACTTTCTGGCGAACACGGTAGCACTCCCACCGCTTGGCCGTGTTGCCGACTACTTTAGCCACAAATCGATATTCATTGTGGGAGTCTTCGTTTTCACGATGGCTTGTGCCCTTGCCGCCATCGCCGGCAGTGCAGAGCAACTTATCGCCCTGCGCGTGCTCCAGGGACTTGGAGGAGCGGTCATCATGGGCAACGCCGTGGCACTTTTGGCCGCGTCCTATAGCCCGCGCGAGCGTGGCCGGGCGGTCGGCTATTACAACCTGGCCCTTTCACTGGGCAACATCTCTGGTGGAGCTATCGGCGGTCTACTGGTCGATAGCTTCGGCTGGCGCGGAGTCTTCATTTTCGTGGTGCCGTTGGGCTTTCTTACGACGGCGCTCGCGATCGTCCTGCTAAGAGAACACCACCAGAAGGCTAGAGGGGCCCGCTTCGACTGGGGCGGAACGCTATTGCTGGCAACGAGCCTTACCTCGTTCCTCCTAGCGATGACCTTCGGCCAGAAAGGGAACTGGGCTTCGGCCACGGTCGGCATACCGCTTGTCCTGTCAGTCGTGGCATTCTCGACGTTTTGCCTGGTGGAGAAGTGCTTGCGACAGCCTCTCATCGATCTAGCTACCTTCAGCAACTTCAGGTTTACGGCGGCCAGCGTCGTCAGCGCCTTGAACTTTCTGGCCAGCATCCCTGTACAGATGCTGATGCCGTTCTACTTGCAGAATGTGCTTGGTTACAGTCCTACAGAGGTTGGCGTGCTGCTGATGCCGCTCCTGGGCCTTTTCGTTGTAGCGTCCCCAATTGGGGGACGTCTGTCCGACAGGTGGGGCAGTCGAATGCTGAGTGCCGGGGGACTCGCCACCGCTGCCCTCAGCATGTTCATCCTGAGCACGCTGGGGCCCGATTCGAGCTACGGAGTGGCGCTGGTTGGGATGGTATTGCTGGGTGGAGGCTTGGGAATCTCTTCCTCCCCCGCCACGAGAATGGGCGTGAACGCGGTCTCTCGCGAGGACCTGGCGATAGCCGCCGCGATTTTGGGCATGATGCGGAACCTGGGCAAGACTCTCGGATCCGCCGTAGCCGGCACTGTGGTCGTCAGCCGCCTGCCGTATTACCTCGACCAACTCAGCGCTCAGGCCGCATCCTCGACCTCGGCCGCCCAGCCCGCAGCGTTGTCGGCCGCCATCCGTGACACCTATTTTTTCGTTGGCTTACTTATCTTGGCCGGGGCACTGCTTATGCTCGCCTGCCGAGAGGAGAACGCGAGCTCTTAATCACTTCTTCAACTCGCGCTCGATCTTCGCCCTGAGGCCGTTGTAAGAGTGGTCTGCAAACACCTCGCCGTTGACGAGGATATACGGTGTATAGCGCACGCCAACGCGGCGCCCCTCGTTGTAGTCGGCTGCTACCTGCGCCCTGGTTCGACCCGATAGGAGCGCTTCATCGAACCTCTTCGTATCGAGTCGCAGACGCACCGCTCGCGCCCGCAGATCCGCAAGGCTCATGCGCTCCTGGTCGGCGAAAATCAGATCGTGCATTTCCCAGAATTTCCCCTGCTCCCCGGCAGCCTCGGCCGCTTCCGCTGCTGGGACCGCGTCCTGGTGCTGGGGAAGGGGAAAGTGTCGATAGACTAGGGCGACCTGTCCGCGGAAGTCCTCTACGAGCTTCTCGAGAATCGGGCTGGTCGCCTGGCACGCCGGGCACTGGAAGTCGCTGAACTCCGTGATGACAACAGGCGCATTTGGAGGCCCAAGGCGCCAGCCTCCCTCGGGTCGCCCGGCCGGTCCGGCCTGGCTCGCGGGGGCAGTCGCGCTTGGCGGTGCCTCCGCCGGCATCTTAGGCACACTGGCCCCAAAAAACAGGCCAATCGCCAGGACCAAAGCACCGGTCGCACTTGCCAGCGCCACTGACCGCACTAGGCGACGGCGACCAAGGCCCAGCAACGAATCGGCGCTCCAGCGATGGGACGTTGACATAACTGCTACCAGCGCGACCACGAGAAGGAACGTGTCTCTCGCCAGAGTCCAGGGCCCCACCGTCTCTTGCACGATTCCGACGAAGCAGCCACAATCGACGGACTTGCCCTGGACGACCATTAGCGACATCGCGGCCAGAAAGATGGCCAGCAAGGTGCTGGCTGCCACGGCCGTCAGCCTCGTTGCGACGCCGAGCACCAGGAAAGCGCCCAGGAGCAGTTCCGCCCACGTTACCAGGACGGCCACGCCCGGCGTCACCGAGGTCGGCAGCACTCCGTAGGCATCCATCAACCTGGCGAACTCCTCCGGATAGGCAATCTTCCCCCCGGCTGACCAGATGAACACGACTCCAACCAGTAGGCGAGCAATCAACGAGACGTGGGGGTTGCGCAGCGTCGCCTTCCAGAAGGCGGCGATGATCCTGGGGTGCCTGGGTTCCTCGAGCACAGATGGCTTATCCTGCGGTGCCTTACGCCGTGACGGCGGGTGTTTGCCCCCTTGCAACTCCTCGCTCCAACGCTGGATTCACTGCCTATTCTACCATCAATCGTGCCCATTGGAAATGCCTTTTGCTTCCGAACAACGCTGGTGCTCGGAATGACACTGAAACGTAGGGGCGGACGCCCGCTGTCCGCCCCGGGGTGGGGTAAGGCAGAGGCTCCAATCCAATGGCACAACACCCGAGCAGCAGGTCGCTTGACGTGGCTGTGGTGCCGGCATATAATTCCTAGGCGCGGTACCTAACTTGTGAGCGGGAGGATAACACGGGTATGAGACTCAAAGATCGTGTCGTCATCGTCACCGGAGCAGCGCAGGGGATTGGCCGTATCTACGCGCTGGGCCTGGCTGAGGAAGGCGCAAAGGTCGTGGTAGCGGACGTGGATTACGCGGGAGCTGTGCAAACGGCCGACGAAATCCGGGGCCGCGGCTGGGAAGCGCTGGCAGCCAAGACCGATGTGTCCGATCAAGTTAGCGCCGACGCGATGGCTCGATCAGCCATCGAGCGTTTCGGCCAGATCGATGTTCTGGTAAACAACGCCGCTCTCTTCGTAGCGCTGCTACCCCCAAAGCCATTCCACGAAATCACCTCCGAACAGTGGGACCGCACCATGGCAGTCAACGTCAAGGGGCTATTCCACTGCTGCAAGGCGGTTTTCCCCCACATGAAGGCGCGTGGTAAGGGCAAGATCATCAACATCTCGTCCGGCACCGTGCTTGGCGGTTCCCGATGGCATCCCTTCCTCGATTACGTAACCTCGAAAGCTGCCGTCATTGGCTTCACGCGGCAGCTGGCAGTCGAAGTCGGCGACCACGGCATCAACGTCAACGCCGTGACACCTGGCCTGACCGCCAGCGAAGGCGTGGAGAAGATGTACGCGGCCCAGGCCTTGGAGGGCGCCCGGCTTAGAAGATGCCTCAAGCGCGAGGAGCGGCCCGACGACCTTCTCGGGACCATCGTTTTCCTAGCCTCCGTCGACAGCGATTTCATCACTGGCCAGGTAATCAACGTGGATGGAGGAAGCAACCTGCACTGACCTCTTCCGTTCTCTATGCTGCTTGACGCTCTGGTCTGGAAGCTGCTATAATCCAATCGGCCACGAGAACACGTGTGCCGGAGGGCGAGTAGCTCAGTCGGTTAGAGCGCACGGTTCACATCCGTGAGGTCGTAGGTTCGATCCCTATCTCGCCCACCCCAAGGCCCCCAAAAAGGGGCTTTTTTGGGGCCCCATCCCTAAACACTGGCCACTTTTCGAGCTTCTTTCCCCACTTCGGCAATTTGGCCTGACAGCATCGACGTTTCTGATGCTGTCATGATGCTGTCAAAACGTGAACCCGCCAGGGTAGTTGTCCTGACGGGCTGTGTTGTGCTATGCTGGTTCCGTCAAGTCAATCATCCTGACTTGGCCACGCCTTGGGATGTTCCAGCATCGCCAGGGCATCTTTTTTTGTTAATGTGGGATCAATATAGCTTGCAGAGAGTTGGGTGTCAAGTCCCATACCGTCGTGTGTGTCCTAGACTCTGCACCGCTTACTGTTAGGGAGCCGTCCAACTGGACTTCCTAGCGGGGAGCAGGTCTTTCACCCGTGGGGAAATGGCAGCAGGCAACACGTATTTCCAGTACATCACCTCGCCGGGACGGAGTGTCGTCCTATCGAGGCTGACCGGGTCTTCACGAATGACCCGGCCGCTGCCGTCACGTAGCAGCATGATTAGACCGATGTCAGTGGCCACCCAGTGTTTGTCGGTGTTCACAATTGTCCCAGCGAACTCCACCCTACCGTCGGCATAGCCTATGCCGGGCCGTAGTTGGACATCAAGGGCCTCCAGCGACACCATTGGCGTTGGCGTCGGGCTCGGCGTGGGTGTGCGCCGTGGCGATGTTTCAAGTTGTAGATCAGACATAGCAATGCCGTGCTGAAGCAGCATAGACAACATCGTGGTCTTTGCGCTGGCTTGGTTGTCCCCATACTTTTTCACAGCTTTGTCACGCTCCGCCTTCCGTTCCTGTAAGTCTGCATCACTAAGTGGTGAGCTAGGGCGACCATAACTAGGGCGACTCCTAGAAGCCAGGAACCTAAGATCGTAGAGAGCCCTCAGCATACTGCTAACGCCCGAGCGCACCTTAGTACCTTCGGAGTTGGTGGGCACGGGAAGTAGGTACGCCCGATCATCAAGGCTACCAAGCCTCCTGAATACGTCCGAGGAACCGTCCCAAAACCTGTCTTGCGAATCAGGAAAAAGACTGGGATACATAAGCTCAAACGTCGAAGCAAACAGTACGTCGTAAATTTCCTCCAGCTCTTCTTCAAGCGCAAAGTACTCTTTCCCGGCTCTGAGCCATATCTCCCGCCCCGCAACGGGTGTCGATGTAGGCTTTGCCCGTTCCAAGGCTAACGTCGTGGCTACTGCTGCCTGTACCGTAGCGTTGACGTCCGGGGTGGGCGTTGATTGTGGAACAGGGGGCGTAGTGCAGCCTAACCATACTGGAAAGAGCAGAAAGGACGCTAGAAGGATCGTAAGTCGAACGGGGAAGAAACTCGTGAGACAACGCACGCACCACATCGCAGTCTCCTTGGACGCCACACCGATGCGACCACCTACCCAACGCCAGGGGTACGTGTATTCACGAGGGCCTTTTTCGAGTGTACAGCCAGCCGGCCAGCCCTGCAAGGGCGCTGTACGCCACTGAGAGTAGTACGAAGCCATTCACAAGGGTTAATGCCCCTATTTCTCGCTCAAGCTCCACTTTTCAACTTCCAACTAGGGCTTTCATGACAAGTGGACTTCCTAGCACCTGAGTGTATACGTGTGAAGGCGCTTGATGGTGGCCACCTCGGCAGGGTCAGGGCTTGGGTCTGAGTCTTCACCACCAGGGCTTCCAACTCCGAAACCTCGTCGTCGGTCAGCACTGTAAGGTTCCACCGTGGGGCAGGCGCAAAGTGGGGGCTGGCAGCTTCGAGCTTTTCTAAGCGCCTTTGGAGCGTGACGGTTGCACCTCCGCAAGCAGCCTTTTGCATTCGTCGGCCGCTTCATCGGGGTCATACCCCCATTCCACCGCCAGACAGCGCAGTGCGGGTTCGATGTCCACCTGCCCGTCAGGCATGGGGATGTGCAGTCGCTCCGCACGGGCCAGCAGCACGGCTTCGGAGACTTCGATATTCAGTTCCTTCGCTAACTCGGTAGCTCTATGATGCTCGGCTTCGACTTCGAGCTTGGACAGACGTAGCGAAAATAGGCTCATATCCCCCTCCGCACTTGTGTTCGATTGTTGGCCAGCTCTTCCAAAGCCACTATCCTGGCTTCCAGTTCCTGGGAGTCTCGCAGCCGCACCCCCAGCTCCAACATGCTCCGTGCGGCACCCAATTGGGCAGTCTCGCTTTGCGCCTGCAAGAGACGCCGCAGCGTGGCCACGGCTTCGGTGGAAGCGTCCGCAAGCATTGCCGTGGCACGGGCAATCATCGCCGCTTTCTCGGCGTCCACCGCTCGCTTAAAGGCAGGGTCGGCCAACCAGCGGTAAGCGGTGCGCTCCCCTATTCCAGCATCCTCGGCGGCCTCTTGTACTCGCTTGCCCGCTGCCAAGCAGGCTATCAACGTCGCCTGAGCGTTTTTTCTGCCATTACCGGCCATTTGGCGCCACCTCCTGGCGTTTCCAAACTCTCTCTGTCATCGCTTCGTCTCCAGCAGGTTGGCCCAGCTTTCGACCTCGAGGTCTCCGTCGTCCTCTGCCAGCCAGGCATCGTTGCAACGCTTGCACTGATAGGCACCGTCGACTTTGAACATCCGCCCAACGTTGGTGCCACACAAGCCGCAGCAAACCTGACCTGGCACTATAAGAGTAGTCCGTGCCAGGTCAGGTTGCGACACCCGCCAACGGTATGTTGCGCCCTTCTTGGTGTCCTTGGGGTCTCGCTCTATGGCGCCAGCCTCAAACAGCGCTGTCAGTGCGTCCCGTGTCTGGCGCAAAGACGGCCTTGGCTCGTCGAGGAGCCCCATAACATCTTGTGTGCTTCGCCAGTCCTCGTTGTTAAGAGTGTCAAGCACGTGATTCTTGACTTCGGCAAAGCCTACCTGGTCCGGTTCTCCCAGCGCCTTGAGTTCGCCGTCGACCAGCTCGTACAGCAGGTCTGGTGCCTCCGTGACACGTGAGTGGACGGTTAGCTGCCGTCGCTTCTTATCGTGGGGGTCGAAGGTCAGTTCAATGGCACGGTCTACGACGCCAAGGAACGCCCCAGCTCCGGCAATGGCGTGGCCGTGTTCTCCACCCATCTTGCGGACATGGTGAACATAGATACGGCTCTTGGTCTGTAGCGCAGCTTCCCACGGCCCCAATACTCTCGATATCGTAACTACTCAGGTGGGATAAGCCGGCG
>JACQUC010000183.1 GCA_016210495.1 Chloroflexota bacterium | reverse complement strand
TGAACCTATACAGCCACGTCCTGCCCGGCCTTCAGCAGGATGCTGCCGACACGCTGCAAGCGTTGCTGAAGAAAGCCTAGAAATCCGGTGCCATTTCGGTGCCATTTTGATAGTAGGGACGGCCGGTACTTGCGCCGTCCCTACTTTTACCCCGAAAACAGCCCCAAAAACAGGGAAAGCACCCTAAAAGGGGTGCTTCTTGACTCTCTTGTGGTACGCCCGAGAGGACTCGAACCTCCGACCCACTGCTTAGAAGGCAGTTGCTCTATCCCCTGAGCTACGGGCGCTCGTGTGTTCGACGTTGGGGCCTTGGTCGGGCATTGTCAAAGGCGGCCCTCACCCTAACCCTCTCCCAGAGGGAGAGGGGACTGACACGGGCGGAGAGACGACCAATAGCCGATCTTATCTCGTCTGGTGCATCGTGTCCTGCCAGATAGGCTCCCGGTGGAATTATAGCTGAGGGTTTTACCTTTGTCAAACGAAGGACGCCTGCCAGGTTACTTTTGGACAAAGGCTTCCAGTGGCGCGGCATGCAAGTTGTCCAGGAAAGCAGCCGATTTGAGGTCGTGCTCCAGGATGAACTGGACGTAGCCGCGCAGGATGCCACCTACCTCGCGCCGCAGGCCATCGTCTACCCTCACCCGACTTGCCAGCGCATAGTTGCCCGATTGTAGCAGCCTGAGCATCTTGAAGGCGTTGAGGCTCATGCCCCTTGCCGTGGCCTCAGCCTGGCCGCACGCCAGACACAGTGCCCCGCCGGACACGGCGCTGAAGAAGTTGCCCGTCTGGCCCAGCAGGACGCGGCACTTGACGCAGTGGTGCAGCTCGGGACGGTAGCCCAGGTGACCCAGCAGGCGAATCTGGAAGAACTGGAGCACCAGCTCGGGATCAGGGCTTTCGTCTATCCTCTGGAAGGTGCGGAGAGCTAGCTCGTAGGCCGGGAAGTTCTCGATGTGCTCACCGGTAAGCTTGTCGAGAAGCTCGGACGCAAAGTAGGCCAACGAGGTTCGCCCCAGGTCCTGGCGCATGCTCATAAAAGAGTGGATGGTCTCGCTTTGCGTTACGATGTCGAGACTGCGGCCTTTGGCGATCAGCATCTGGCTGTGCACGAAGAGCTCGACGTGTCCTCCTAGCCTGCTGGTTGGACGACGGACGCCTTTAGCTATGGCTCTTGTTTTGCCCATGGTGGGCGTGTACAGCGTAAGCAGCTTATCGGCCTCGCCGAAGTCCACACGCTTCAGGACCAGGGCTTCGGTTCGGTAAAGATGAGGCTTTGCCACCGTTGTATCTCTCCGTTTCCAGTGTTGATTGTACATGAACGCACCTTTGGTCGCAAGCAAGGATATGGATCACCGAGCTACCGAGCGGGAAGGTGGACGGTGTCCGTCGGCAGGCTCCGGCATACTGCGCAGCCATAGCGGTGCGACCAGGACTACCTCCAGCGCGAGCATAGCCAGCGACACTGCCAGGAGGGCGGGCAGGTCGTGAAAGATGCCGGTGACCAGGACCGCCGCTAGGAAATAGATGTGGAAGGACAGGCGAAGCAATAGAGGAAGCCAGTCGAAGCCCGCATTTGCGCGCACCCCTCGTAGGCGAACCTGCCAGCCAGTGATGGCTGCGAAGACGATGAGAACAGCCCAGACAACTGGTAATCCGCCGCCTTGCTCGGGAAAGAAGGTGTTCTTCACCGCGAAGAACGGCGTCATACCGGCCAAGAGGCCCGCGTAGGCCGCGAGTGGTACACCCAACTGCCAGGGTGAATACGGCCGCGATGGGCGGGAAAAGCGGAGACGCACGACGCGGGTGCAAGCCGAAAACGAGAAGGCCACCAAAATCCAGGCGTAGAAGTTGCCGGCTGGAACGCCGAAAAAGCCCTTGTCTAGCGGGATGATCCAGGTCCAGAACCCGAGACGTATAGCGATGGCGTCGAAGGCCAGATCGAGCATAATCGCCCACAGGGCGTCCGCGAACGGCGCAACTCGGTTTGACAGACCATAGGCGTCCGAGAGGCTCATACCGGCGTAAATAATGATCGACCAGGCCAGCGCGATGGCAATTGGGACGCGGTCGATGCGCAGGATGAACTCTGGGCTGTAGTGGTAGGTTTGGAAAATCAATATGTCGCCTTCTTCGAGCAGCAAACCGTAGACCGCAGCGCTTGTTACTTCCAGGAAGAAGGCGCGGCCGCGCTTCCAGGCGTGATAGCAGGCAACAAAAAAGAGAACGACAATGGCCCCCTCGATCAGCGCGTAAGAGAAGTTGACGGTCACGCTTGTCCCTTCTAGTCCAAATGTCTTCGGATGCACCCTATATTGCCAGCGGTGAGGCGGAGCAGCGTCGCGGCCCTGAAGGGACCGCTTCTCCGAAGGAGTCCGGAGTCCTTCGGGCCGGCCGCAAACTGGCGATGTCCCCTGCCCAGCGGCCTGAAGCGGTTGCTTTAGCGCCGCGACGCCAGTGCTGCCGAGATGCTCCCCAACCATGTAATTAAGGCCGTATCCACACACGACTGGCATAATGTTATCACGTGGTGAGTCCGCGAGACAAATGGACGCCTTCTATACGCCAGAGTCCTGTATAATGTGATTACAGGGTGGGATCGGCGATATGGTAAGCACACGCAAGACTAGGCGAGAGGTGTCGGCCGGAGGGGTGGTGTTTCGGCGGCTGGACGCCGGCACAGAGGTGGCGCTGATCGGCCGTGCGGACGTGCACGGAGAGCGAGTTTGGGCCCTGCCCAAAGGCCTGGTCGAGCGGCGCGAGCGCACCGAGGAGGCCGCCTTGCGAGAGGTCAGAGAGGAAACCGGCCTTGATGCCACTCTGGTGGACAACATCGGTGAGGTTAACTACTGGTACTTCTCAAAGGAGAAAGTACGGATTTTCAAGACGGTGAAGTTCTTCCTGATGGAGTGCACTGGCGGAGATACCAGTAACCACGATTGGGAAGTGGCGGAAGTGCGGTGGTTCCCCATCGATGCGGCAGGAGTGGCGCTGGCCTACAAAGGTGAGCGCGAGATAGTGCAGAAGGCCGCAGAAATGCTGGCGCTAATCTAGTACGTATCGAACAGCGCCCCCACCGAGCCTCCGTCGTGGATGCGCTTTATGGTCTCCGCAAATAGGGGTGCTACCGAAAGCACCGTCATTTTGTCCAGCCGCTTGTGCTCGGGCAGCGGAACGGTGTCGGTGGTGACCAGTTCCTTGATGCTGGCCTCTCGCATTCGGTCCACCGCCGGCCCCGACAGCACGGCGTGGGTGCAGCAGGCGTAGATCTCCCATATGCCGGCCTGCTCCAGCACGTGGCAGGCGTCCATCATCGAGCCCGCGGTGTCGATCTCGTCGTCGATGATAATGGCCTGGCGACCCTTGACCTCGCCGATCACGTTGAGTGTCTGTGTCCTTGACTCGTTGCCCAGCCGACGCTTCTCGATGACGGCCAGGGGCGCGCCTATTCGCTCGGCGAAGTTCCGCGCTTTCTTAGCGGTTCCAAGGTCGGGGGCGACCACTACCGCCTGTGGGTGCTTCTCGCGGAAATACCGCGTCATAATATTGAAAGCCGTTAGCTCGTCCACGGGAATGCTGAAGAAGCCCTGAATCTGGCCGGCGTGCAGATCCATAGTCAGGACGCGGCTGGCCCCCGCGACGGTGATCATATCGGCGATGAGCCGAGCCGTGATTGGCACGCGAGGCTGATCCTTCTTGTCGGTGCGGCTGTAGCCAAAATACGGGATGACGGCCGTGATGCGGGCGGCCGACGCTCGCTTCAGCGCGTCGATCATTATCAGGAGCTCCATAATGCTGCGGTTCACCGGGGAGCAGGTTGGCTGTATCACAAAAACGTCCTGCTCGCGGACGACGTCGTTTATTCTAACGAAGATGTTTTCGTTGCTGAATTCAAATACATCTGCCTGCCCCAGCGGAATGCCGATGGTCTCGGCCACGGCCCGGGCAAAGGCAGGGTTGGCGTTGCCGGTGAAGATGCTCAGCTTACCATACACTCGTGTCACCCCCTCGTGCTTCTCTTTAGCCGACAATATATCACATCAGATGCTTGCTTGGCAACGGCCATGTTTTTCATTGCGTCGTGGCCTGTTTATGTGCTAAACTGTTAGGGGATTTTTGCACAGTCCACAAATGGTGTACCGACGATGTTTGGCTGGGTAACAAAGCTTATTACCGGCAATGTCAACGAAAAACAACTGAAGAGCCTGGAACCGATCGTCCAGGAAGTCAATGGCTTGAGGCATGAATACGCTGGCCTGAGCAATGAGGAGCTGCGTGACAAGACGACGGAGTTCCGTGGTCGCTATCTTGCCGGCGATGATCTGGATAGTCTTCTGCCAGAAGCGTTTGCCGCCGTGCGTGAGGCCTCCACGAGGACTATTGGCCTGACGCACTACGACGTGCAGTTGCTGGGTGGGATGGTGCTGCACCTGGGCAAGATAGCCGAGATGCGCACAGGCGAAGGCAAGACGCTCGTCGCGACATTACCTCTGTATTTGAACGCCCTCGCGGGCAAAGGGGCGCACCTGGTCACCGTCAACGATTACCTGGCAAAACGAGATGCCCAGTGGATGGGCCCTATCTACGACCTGCTCGGGCTTACCGTAGGTGTGATTCAGCACGAGAGCGCATTCTTGTTCGATCGCAGCTACGTCAACCCTGACCCCAGGCTGCGTTACTTCCGTCCTGTCGAGCGCCGTGAGGCTTACCGGGCAGACATCACCTATGGGACGAACAACGAGTTCGGATTCGATTTTCTGCGTGACAATATGGTGGCCGACGCCGCCCAGTGCGTCCAGCGAGAGCTTTTCTACGCCATCGTCGACGAGGTCGACAACATCCTCGTCGACGAAGCTCGCACCCCGCTCATAATCTCGGGACAGGCGGAGGAGTCGACCAATTACTACTATTTGTTTGCCCGGTTGGTGCCACGCTTACAGCGGGAAGTGGACTACAAGATCGACGAGAAGCTCCGATTGGTGACGTTGACTGAGACCGGCATCGGTAAGGTCGAGCGGTGGCTGGGTCTGGCAAACCTCTACGACCCGGCCAACTACGAGCTCTCGCACTATCTCGAGCAGGCGCTCAAGGCGCAGTTCATCTTCAGGCGGGATCGTGACTACGTCCTGTACAGAAACGGCCAGGTCATTAGCCACAACGACAGGGAGGCCGAGATTGTCATCGTCGACGAGTTCACAGGTCGGCTGATGCTCGGCCGACGCTACAGTGAGGGTCTGCACCAGGCGATAGAGGCGAAGGAAAGCGTCAAGATCCAGCGGGAAAGCCAGACCCTGGCCACTATCACCTTCCAGAACTACTTTCGTATGTATGAGAAGCTGGCAGGAATGACGGGCACGGCTGCGACTGAGCAGGACGAGTTCCACAAGATCTACAATCTGGACGTGGTGGTGATCCCGACTCATCGTCCCATGGTAAGGCAAGACAACCCGGATCTGGTTTACAAGAACGAAGAAGCCAAGTTCCGGGCGGTGGTCGGCGAGCTCGCCGAGTGCTACAGCAGCGGCAGACCGGTGCTAGTTGGCACGATCTCGATCGAGAAGTCGGAGCATCTCAGCGGGATGCTGGCGCGCAAGGGAGTTCCGCACCAGGTTTTGAACGCTAAATACCACGAGAAGGAAGCGGCGATTATCGCGCAGGCGGGCCGGCCCGGGGCAGTCACCATCGCCACCAACATGGCGGGCCGTGGCGTGGACATACTGCTCGGGGGGAATCCTGCCGGCCTGGTGGACGATGCGCTGAAGCACCGAGGGATCGACGCCGCGACGGCAAGCCCCGAGCAGATCGAAAGCGCGCTACGAGATGTGGAAGAGATTTGCCGCCGAGACCGGGAGAAAGTGGTCGCGCTGGGCGGCCTGCACATCGTGGGCACCGAGCGGCACGAGGCCCGACGTATCGACAATCAGCTCCGTGGCCGCGCGGGCCGCCAAGGAGACCCCGGTTCGTCCAGGTTCTACGTCTCCCTGGAAGATGACCTGATGCGCCGTTTTGGTGGCAGCGGCATTGCCAAGATCATGGACCGGCTGGGGCTGGAGGACGACATACCGATCGAGCACTCCCTGGTCTCGAAGTCCATCGAGAACTCACAGATCAAGGTCGAGGGCTATAACTTCGACATTCGTAAGCACGTGGTCGAGTATGACGACGTGATGAATAAGCACCGCGAGGTGATCTACGCCGAGCGGCGGAAGATACTGGCCAAGGAAGATCTCAACGACGTCATCCGGGGGATGATTCGCGAGGAGATCAGCAACCTCGCGACCGGGTACGCGGCGGCTGGCGACGACGACGAAGAGGCGCTGGAGAACCTCTTTGTTGCCTACAAGGCAATTGTTCCGTTGCCTTCCACCTTCGAGGCGAAGAGTCTGGGCGACCTCAGCCGCGCCGAGCTGGAAGAGAGGCTGCAAGAGATCGCCGAGCAGATGTACCAGGGGAAAGAGCGTCAGATCGGCAGCGAGATGATGCGGCATCTCGAGAGGCTGGTGATGCTCCACATCATCGACCGCCTCTGGGTGCAGCACTTGACGGCCTTGGACGAGCTTCGCGAAGGTATCGGGCTTCGTGCCTACGGCCAGAGGGACCCTCTGGTGGAGTACAAGTCCGAGGCCTACAGTATGTTTCAGAGTCTGTTGGTTGGGATTCGACGCGGCATCGTTCACAGTATCTATCACGTTACCATCCACCCGGAGGCGCCGCGTGCGCCTCGAGCGGTGCGAACCAATCGGGAGGATGGTGGCGAGGGTAATCGAGAGCCGGTACGGGCTGGACGGAAGGTTGGACGCAATGACCCCTGTCCTTGCGGCAGCGGCAAGAAATACAAGAAGTGCCACGGGAAGTGAAGCCCTGCTTTGACATGCTGTCCCATCGCTTCCCGAATTAGTGTGCCGTTTCTGACTTGTGCCACCCCCGGTAATCTGTCTAGCTCCACATCTTACTAAGGACCCATCTTCCACGGGGAGGAGTCGCGCGATGACGATGGTCCAGAGCTTTGCGGACAAGGTCCTGGGCAACATTGAAAAGGTCATGGTGGGGAAACGTGAGGAGGTGGAGCTGGTTCTTCTCGCCCTGATGTGCCAGGGCCACGTCCTCATCGAGGACGTCCCTGGCGTGGGGAAGACGATGCTGGCGAAGTCTGTGGCCAGATCGATTGGTTGCAACTTCAAGCGCATCCAGTTTACGCCGGACCTATTGCCGAGCGACGTGACGGGCGTGTCCATCTATAACCAGAAGACTGGTGAATTTGAATTTCGGCCCGGGCCGATCCTGGCCCAGATCGTTCTCGCCGATGAGGTGAACCGCGCCACGCCGAAGACGCAGTCGGCGCTGCTGGAGTGTATGGAAGAGCGCCAGATCAGCATCGACGGTGTCACGCATCTCATGCCGGCGCCGTTCCTGGTACTCGCGACGCAGAACCCAATCGAGTACGAGGGGACCTTTCCGCTGCCCGAGGCGCAACTGGATCGATTTCTCGTGCGCATCAGCCTGGGTTATCCGGACAAGGCGGACGAGATCAACATCCTCGAGCGCCAACAGGTGGTTCACCCGATCCAGGGGCTACAGCAGGTTGTCGACGCGCAGGAGTTGATCGAGGTCCAGCAGGCCCTTCGTCGTGACGTCTACGCGGATGCGTTGATCCGAGATTACATCGTTTCCATCGTCAGGGCCACGCGGCGGCACCCGGACGTATATCTCGGTGCAAGCCCCCGAGGCTCCCTGGCCCTCTTTCGCGCCAGCCAAGCCAGAGCTGTGTTGCGCGGCCGGGATTACGTCGTTCCGGACGACGTAAAGGCCCTGGCGCGGGCCACTCTGTCGCATCGTATCATCACAAGTCCCTCGGCACGCGTAAAGAATGTGAGCCCTGACGCGATAGTGGCCGAGGTGCTGGACAGTACGCCGGTTCCCGGCGCCCAAGTTCGAAAGTAGCGCGACGATGACCCCTAACGGCCGGAAAGCCATCGTTGTGATCTTCATCGTCCTGGCTGCCGGGCTCATCAGCGGGTTTCCCTTGCTGAGCCAGTTGTTCTACGTCCTGGCGGGGACGCTGGCAGTGTCGTTCGTTTGGAGCCGGGCCAACACGCGGGGCCTGAAGTTTACGAGGAATACCCTGAACCATCGCAGCCAGGTGGGAGACGTGGCCGAAGAGGAGTTCTTCGTCGAGAACACGTCGTTTCTGCCAAAGATCTGGTTGGCTGTTCGAGACCACTCGACGCTAGCCGGCCACAACGCGAGTCGAGCTCTCCTGCTGCGCGGCAAGGCGAAGACCTCGTGGCGGGTCAAAACGCTATGTCGCCTGCGGGGCAAGTTTTGGCTGGGTCCCGCGACGGTTTCAAGTGGCGACCCCTTTGGCCTGTTTGTGGCGACTCGGCCAATAGCGGACAGGCGACCCCTGATCGTCTACCCAGCAACCGTGGACTTGCCGGACTTTGATATCCCCGTCGGCGACCTTCAGGGCGGCCCCAGAATGACCCACCGGGCCCACTTCTTTACGCCCAGTGTCCAGGGCATCCGCGAGTACGTTCCCGGCGACGCCTTCAACCGCATTCACTGGCTTTCCACGGCGCGTAATCGCCGCCTGATGGTTAAGGAGTTCCAGATGGATCCGTCCTCCGACGTTTGGGTCTTTCTGGATATGGAGCGCGAGCCTCAGGCGGGCCTCGGACAGGAATCGACCGAGGAATACGGCGTGACCATCGCCGCATCCATCTCCAGGCATTTCCTCTCGGCAAATCGATCGGTAGGTTTGGTTGCTTACGGGGCTCACCACGCCGTGATTCACAGCGACCGAGGCCTGCGGCAGTTGACGAAGATTCTGGAAGAGCTGGCCGTGATGAAGGCCGATGGGCGGGTTAGTCTTGCCGAGGTTCTTTTTGCCGAAGGAAGCCGATTTGGACGCAACACGACGTTGGTCGTCGTCACACCGTCGCTGGATGAGAGCTGGCCACGGGCACTGCGTGACATAATGTTGCGGGGCGTCCGAGTCGTGGCCGTCGCCCTGGAGGCGAACACCTTCGCTCCCGGGGAAAGCTCGGTTCTCCTGCTGAGCTCTTTGGCCGAAGCCGACATACCGACTTACTGGGTGAAGCGAGGCGACGCCCTCGACCGCGCTCTGTCGGGGCAGAGAAACGGCGTGCGGAGGCAGTGGCATGGGTAATCTGCTGAAGCCTGAAGAGGGCTGGCTGTCTTTTCTGCTTCTTTTCGTCATGCTATTCAGCGTCGTGGGGGCAGTGCTGGCGGCCGGCTGGGTCGATGGGATGGGCATACTGCCGTGGATCGCTACCGTCTCTCTACTATGGGGCTATGTGTTCTCACGCGTACGACTGCCTGGTGCTATCTTGCACGCGTCTTCCACCGTGGTTGGCGCCGGAGCTGTTCTGTATTTTGTCAGCCAGGCGATGCCAGAGGGCACTCTCGTCGATCGTCTGGCCGAGATTGCGGAGCGCTTCAACGAGTGGCTCAGCGTCGTGGCCGCGGGAGGCATAGCGACGGACAACCTTCTGTTCCTCTTGCTGGTGGCGGGAGTAACCTGGATTATCGGCTACCTAGGGGCCTGGACCGTTTTCTACAGTCACACTGGCTGGTGGATAAGCCTAGCGGCGGGCGCCGCCTTGATCCTGAATCTATCTTACGCGCCGCAATTGACGGCGTATTTCTTCGTGTTTCTGCTGTGTGCGATCACGCTGGTGGCTCGACTAAACGTGTATTCGCAGCTTAAGACCTGGCGAGAGGCCGGCGTAACCTTCGGGGGGGAACTGGGATGGCAATTGGTACGTATCGGCTTCGTCGCAACTCTGATCCTGGTTTCGGTCGCCTGGGTGGCGCCCGGCACGCTGTTCGCGGGCCAGCAGATGTCGGAGGCGTGGCTGGGCTTGAGTCGACCCTGGGATGACGTGCAATCTGAGTTCAACAGACTGTTTGGCGGGCTTCGCCCAAGGAGCCAATACGCGTTCAGTGGCTTCGGGAAGACGCTGGCACTGAGAAGTGGCGTCCGGCTCGGGGGCGAGGTTGTCCTGCGTGTCGCTGGGGACGAGCCGCGCAGGCTGAAAGGGGTCGTCTACGAGAAATACACGGGCCAGGGATGGCTGGCATCCGAGCGCTCGACATACAGAATCTATCCCAACGAGGAACACCGTTTGGTGGCCGACTATGGTGTGCGGCGGGACGTCACGCAGACCATTACGGTCGTGCAGCCTCGGGGAACGGTGGTGTTCGCCGCCGCGCAGCCAAAGCGCATCAGCATCCCCACCACCGCCGAGATGGAGCTACCCGCGACGGTGCGCATCGATCTGGGCGAAAGCGCTGACTTCGAGGCCGTGCCGGAGGACTTCCGAAGCGCCGTGGAGCTGCTGGCGGACAGGGCCGCTCAGGGCAGAATCCCCGTGCAGTCGGGGGACAACGTGGTGACTGTCGCGCCCAGCGTTGTCGCGCGGTTGTCGTCGGCCCTGTCGCCTGATCTCGAACTAGTTGGACTTGCGGTGCGCGGTCGAAGCTTGGCTTCGGTGGAGCTGCGTCCAGTGGATCCGGATTACGCCGACGTCACGGCGATAAGGAGCTCGGGGATGCTGCGACGGGGGCTGACCTACACAGCCATATCTTCCGTCTCGGAAGCGGACATCGCGTCGCTGCGACAGGCCGGGACGCAGTATCCGCAGTGGGTGCTGGACAGATACCTGTCTCTGCCCAGGACGATAACGCCCAGGACCGCGCAGCTCGCGCGGCAACTGACGGGGGGATACAGCAATCCATATGATAGAATGGCCGCGATAGAAGCCCATTTGCGCGGACTGGCTTACAACGACGTGGTCAAGATGCCGACAGGTGTACGCGATGCGGTCGACTTCTTCGTGTTCGACATCAAGGAGGGTTACTGCGACTACTTCGCTTCGGCTATGGCGGTGATGGGCCGCATTATCGGCGTGCCGACGAGAGTAGTATCTGGTTACGCTCCCGGCGAGCCCGACCCATCGAGCAACTCCGTTATCGTTCGAGATTGGGCCGCCCATAGCTGGCCAGAGGTGTACTTCCCGGATTACGGCTGGATCGAGTTCGAGCCAACGCCAGCTCGCCCAATGGTGTGGCGTCCCGAATCGCCGGATCAGAGGCAAGAAATGGATGCAAGTGCGACGCTGGACGACGGATTTGGCTCTACGCCTGGACTTGAGGATCTCCCGCCCGACGAATTCGATTCCGAAAATGGGCTTGCCGCGGGCGATCTTGTCTTCGGCCCCGGGGGCAGCTTGGTCATCGGCTTGCTGAGAGCGCTAGGCCTGGTCGGCTCGGTCGTTTTCATCGGCTACCTGGCGCTCGTCTCAATATGGCGCCGGGGTCTGAGCGGACTGGCCGTCGAGGAAGCGGTCTATGCCAAGATGTGCAAGCTGGCGGGATGGCTTGGCTTTCGTCGCCGCCGTAACGACACGCCCTACGAGTACGCGCGAACTCTGGCCGCGATGCTCCCAGGCGAACAACATAGCATTCAAGCGATCACGTCCGCCTTCGTACGGCGCCGTTTCGGAAGGAAGAACCTCGCTTCAGGCGAAGAGGACAACCTCCATTGGGCCTGGCGCCAGCTCCGCGCGGCCATGCTGAGGCTCAGGGTAGGGCGCTAGCGAGGTGATCTTGTGATCGATCTTGACGATATCCGTGCCGCCGGCGTGCTGCTGGCGGGCGTAGCTGAGCGCACGCCTCTGATTCAATCGAGCACCTTCAGCCGCCTGACCGGCAGCGACTTGTTTTTGAAAGCAGAGAACATGCAGCGCACCGGGTCGTTCAAGATACGTGGCGCGTACGTCAGGATCGCGCGGCTCAGTCCCCAGGAACGGGCGAAGGGCGTGATCGCCGCGTCGGCAGGGAATCACGCGCAGGGGGTGGCGGTCGCAGCTTCTGTGGCGAGGATTCCCGCAGTCGTTGTTATGCCCGAGTTTGCCTCGATAGCCAAGGTTACGGCGACCAGGAGTTACGGTGCAGAAGTTGTACTGAATGGCCGAGCCTATGACGATGCCTACACCTCGGCGCGCAAGCTGCAAAAGGAGCGCGGCCTGACTTTTGTTCACCCTTTTGACGATTGGGACGTCATCGCCGGGCAGGGAACCGTGGGGCTGGAGATACTGGAAGATCTGCCCGATGCGGACGCCATCGTGGTGCCGGTGGGCGGCGGCGGCCTGATCGCCGGCGTGGCCATAGCTGCCAAGACCCTGCGGCCCGACACAAAGGTGATTGGCGTTCAGGCCGCCGGAGCCCCCTCGTGCTACGAATCGTTCAAGAGAGGCCATCTGGCTCATTCGGAGAAGCTGACCACGATCGCCGACGGCATCGCCATCAAGAGCTGTGGGCATCTCACGTTTCCGGTTATCAAGCGGCTGGTCGACGACATAGTTATCGTGGAGGACGATGCGATCGTTCATGCGATTGTCACGCTGCTCGAGCGCTGCAAGCTGCTGGTGGAAGCCGCCGGGGCGGTGGGATTGGCGGCCCTGCTTACAGGCAAGCTCAAACTGCCCGGCCAGAAAGTGGCGGTCGTGTTGAGCGGCGGGAACATCGACGTCAATCTGCTGGCGCGGGTCATCGAGCACGGGCTGACGGCGGCGGGGCGCTACACCATATTGAGGGCACGACTCAGGGACGAGCCCGGCCAACTCCTCGGTCTACTGAAGATCGTGGCCGAGAAGAAAGCCAACATCGTGGACGTCGCGCACCACCGCTTTGGGCTCCCGCTCTCCGTCAACGAGGCCGAGGTGGAGCTGACAATCGAGACGCGCGACCCCGAGCACAGCGCGCAGATATTGCGCGCGCTGCTGGAAGCGGGATACGAGGTGACGAGGGAGGGGATGGGGGGATGAGTATTGACATGATCTGGTGTTGCACATACAATGCATATGCATGATGCGAGGTGCCGCACACAGTGTGGTTCGAGGGGTTCATTTGGCCATCCTGGGTATTGGACAAGATCCAGGTCAAGCATCAGGTTGGCAAGGACGAGGTAGAGCAAGTCTTCTACAACAATCCGCAAAAACGCCGCAGGATTGAGGAGGGCAAGTACCTGCTTTATGGGCGGACAGACGCAGGACGCTGCTTGCTCGGTGTTTTCGCTTATCATAGTGCGACACGAAGGGTGCGCATTATCAGCGCGCGTGATCTGACCGACTCCGAGCGCCGATACTACGAGAGGAAATAGACAATGGCAAAGTTACCCAAGTTCAAGACCGAGCGCCAGCTTGCCGATTTCTTTGACACGCACGACACAACTGAGTTCTTCGATGAGATGCCTGAAGAACCTAAGCAAGTGCAGAAAGCAAGGCCGGGAAAGCAGCAGATTGCCATCCGCATAGATGTCCCCATTCTTGACAAAGCAAAGGAGATCGCCAAGAGCAAAGGCATTGGCTATCAGACCCTGATGAGGATGTGGATCATCGAGGGAATAAGGGCCGAGTCGAAGAGGGCTTCGTAGGTTGGGCTCGGGGCGCCCCGCTACGCACGCACCTTCTGCCCAACCTTGGATTTGCCATCGTCCGACCGCTGGCATAGGTTAAGATCAACGAGGTACTCGCGGAAATCCGCGGACAGGTCCGGGCGCTTCAGCGCAAACTCTACGGTGGCCTTGAGAAATCCCAGCTTAGCGCCCGCGTCAAATCGTTTTCCCTCGAACTCGCACGCGTAAACCGCTTCCTTCTGCAGCAGGCTCTGGATGCCGTCGGTTAGCTGGATTTCGCCCCCTTTGCCGGGTGGGGTCTTCTCCAGCAGCTCGAAAATCTCGGGCGTGAGAATGTAGCGCCCCACGATGCCAAGATCGGACGGCGCTTCCTCGGGCCGTGGCTTCTCGACCACGCCCAGCACCTGGTGCAGGCGAGTATCCAGGAGACGCGACTGGATAATTCCATAAGAAGTAGTCTGTTCTGTAGGTACCTGCTCGACGGCCAGCACCGAGCACTTGTAGCGCTCGTACACATCTATGAGCTGCTTGAGACAGGGGGTACGCGCGTCGACAATGTCGTCGCTCAGCAGCACGGCGAACGGCTCGTTTCCGACCAGCGCCTTCGCCACGAGAACGGCGTGTCCGAGCCCAAGGGGCTCCTTCTGGCGAATATAGTAGACCGTCGCGAGGTTGGAGACCTCTCGCACCTCTCGTAGTAGTTCGCCATCACCCTTCTTTTGCAGGAAGTGTTCGAGCTCGAAGGAGATATCGAAGTGATCCTCGATGGCGCGCTTGCCTCTGCCGGTCACGATGATGACCTCTTCGATTCCAGAGGCAACCGCCTCTTCGACGGCAAGCTGAATAATAGGCTTGTCGACGATGGGAAGCATCTCTTTGGGCTGTGCTTTGGTAGCGGGC
Organism: Chloroflexota bacterium; assembly: GCA_016210495.1. Next base: position 12,429 of record JACQUC010000183.1, on the reverse strand, counting down.
AGGAAACGGGTTCCCAAACCAGCCGCCGGGAATACGGCCTTCCTAATGGGCATTAACGGACCTCCGGTGTATTGTAGTGCGTGGTGACGTCCTATCGCTTGACGATCTTCTGCATCACTACAGTTAGAATATACCAAGCTGTGCGGTTAATCAAGTGCGAGCTAGTCGCGCCCGAGGTTGACTTTTCCAACGGCCGCTCGGACGCGGTCGCGCAAATGGAGAATCGATCGCCGCCAGGATGAATGCTTTAGCTCCAACGCTCTCGAGTCAAGGTCAGGCGCCTCAGAGGCCTCCAAACGTCGCTGGTATCCGGCGGAGCGCCGGTACAAGAACAGCAGCATGGCGTTGACCACCCCGACGATGGGTACGCCAAAGATGGCACCTGCCAGCCCTGCCACCTTGGCGCCGAGGAGGATGGCGAGAAACACGAGGATCGGGTGCATACCCATACTTTCGCTCATGATCTTGGGGGCGAGCACGTTCAGCACTATCTGTTGCAGCACCAGCAGTGCAACCAGCACCAGGACGATGGTCCCAGGCGAGGATTGGAAGGCTGCGATGAGTAGAGGCGGCACCAGCGCCAGAAACGGGCCGAAGAACGGGATGATCATTACGATGCCCGAGAGGCTGCTGGCCAGAAGGATGTACGGAAGCCCGGCAGCCGACATAATCATGCTCGTGCCCGCGGCATAGATGACGGCCTGTGCAAGTTGGCCACGTAGGAAGCCGCCGAACGTCCTATCAATGCTCTCGAGCAGGTAGCGCGTTTCGTCCTGGTACTTCTCGGGGACCATCTGGGTAAACTCTTCGGCGATGCGATCCCCGTCGAGCATAATGTAGAAGGATAGGATCATCACGATGAGTGTGGCGAAGACAAAGGACGCGACGCCTGTGGCCAGACCAAAGGCATTCTGGACGACCAATGTGCCTATCCGCTCTACCTGTCGGGCCAGCTCCTGGCTCTGGTAAAAGGCCGAGAGGTTTACCTCAACGCCCCTGGCCGTTAGCTCCTGTTGCAGGGGGTTGATCACGCTGGGCAGGCTTTGGGACCATTCGGGTATGTTTGCGGCAACCTGCGCCAATTGAAAGGCGATGATCGGCACGACGATGATTCCCACCAGGAAGAGGATGAGCAGCAGGCCAAGGTATACGGTTCCAACGGCCAGCCCTCTGGGAATGCCGAGTCGTAGCCAAAGGAACCTCGCCAGAGGCTTCAAAACAAATGCCAGTAGCCAGGCCAGGAAAAAAAGCATGATGATATCGGAGAAAGTCATCACCATAGACCACGCCAGCCCCAGAATGTAGAGGGCGGCGATGGCCGTCAGCAACACCAGGAGGGATCTTAGCCAGGGATTGCGCTCCAATGCTTACCTCGGTCCTGCGTGATTGGCCCCGCTTGTAGGGACGTTGCGTGCAACGTCTCTACAAGCGGGAATTCTACACGAAAGGTTGGGGACAAGGCAATCTTCAATTTGCTGGTTGACACGCCGCGCACTGCCCCATATAATTGGGGCACCTCGGATGCCCAACCTGAATCTCGATTGAACAGGAGCTCGAAGAGTATGAAGCGGCTTGGGGTTGATATTGGGGGCACTTTCACAGACATCGTGCTCGCCGACGAAGAAAGCGGCCACGTGGCAACGTTCAAGGTGCCCTCGACGCCACACGACTTGGCAGAGGCTGCCCTGCAAGGGATGAGACAGATTCTCGCCCAATCGTCCGCGCGACCGGAGGAAGTGAGCTACGTCTGCCACGGTACGACCGTGGCCGTGAACGCGCTCATCGAGCACCGGGGGCCGCGGACGGCTCTTATCTGCACCAGGGGCTTCCGGGATACGTTGGAAATCGGCAGGGGCGCGCGGCCCCCGGAGTTCGTTTACGACATAAGAAGGCCTAAGCCAGAGCCGCTGGTGCCCAGGCACCTTCGGCTGGAAGTAACCGAGAGGGTGAACTGGGCTGGCGAGGTCGTCAAGAACCTGGACGAAGCGGAGGTAGTCGCCATCGGGCGTCTCCTCAAGGAAAAGGGGATCGAATCGGTTGCCGTGTGCCTCCTGTTCTCCTTCCTGTACCCGAAACACGAAGAGCGGATCGGCGAGATTCTCAGAGAAGTCTACGCGCAGGCCGAAGTTACCCTATCTTCGGCGATTCACCCGGAGTTTCGTGAGTTCGAGCGGACGTCCGTGACGGTGCTAAACGCTTTTGTGGCGCCAATTCTGAGCACGTATCTGTCACGGCTGCAACAAGAAATGAAGTCGGCAGGCCTGGAGGCGGAGCTCTACGTAATGCAGTCGAACGGCGGGCTGACGACCGCGAAGGTTGGCAAGAGCCGGCCTGTGGCCACCCTGTACTCCGGTTCGGTCGCCGGAGTAATGGCCGCGACCTATGTGGCCGGGCTGGCGGGCTTCGACAACATAATTTCGATGGACATGGGCGGGACCAGCTTCGACGTGGCGCTGGTGAAGGGCGGCAGGCCACTGACGACCACCGAGAAGGAGATCGCCTTTCACCCCCTGAAGATACCCATCGTAGACGTGTTGAGCATAGGTGCCGGTGGTGGGAGCGTGGCCTGGGTCGACGTCGGAGGTGCCTTGCGAGTGGGTCCCAGGAGCGCAGGTGCCAACCCCGGTCCCGCCTGCTATGGATCTGGCGGCGTCGAGCCCACCACGACGGACGCCGATCTGGTATTGGGCCTGCTCAACCCTGACTACTTCCTGGGCGGCAGGGTTGCCCTGCACCTGGGTAAGGCTCGTGAGGCTTTGGCGCAGAAGGTGGCGGGCCCCCTCGGTATGACGGTGGAGGAAGCCGCGCGCGGAGTGTACGATATCGTCAACGCGAACATGGCCCAGGCCATCAGAGCGGTATCCGTGAAGCGGGGTTTGGACCCACGCGATTTCGTGCTCGTCGCGCTGGGTGGAGCGGGACCCGTTCACGCAGTGGACCTGGCAAAAGAGATAGGGATTCCGCACACGATCGTGCCCAGGGAGCCAGGGACGGCTTCGGCGTTTGGTCTGTCCATCTCCGATATCGTGCACGACTACGTGCAAAGCTATGTGGTCGAGTTGCGCCAGGCGGATCTCGAAAGGGTAACCGAGATCGTCAACACGCTGAAGGAGAAGGGCCGACAGGATTTCGGCGTGGAGGGCGTGCCACCCGACAGACAGAGGCTGATTCCGACGGCAGACCTCCGCTACGTGGGTCAGGAATCGGTCCTGAACGTGGCCCTGGCGGACGAGTCCTTCACTCGATCTGTCGGTGAACGAGTGAAGGACGAGCCGGCGTCGCGTGCTTGGGTTGAGGACACGGTCGCAAGGTTCCATCGCCAGCACGAGACTGTGTATGGGTTCAAGGCGGAAGGGGAATCCGTCGAGCTGGTTAATCTGCGACTGTCGGCGGTGGGCCAGTTGAGGCCGCTGGCCATAAGCGCGGGTGCGGAACAGGAGACGTCCGGTAGCCCCACTCCCCAGGGGCGGCGGGTGGTGCTCTTCGGAAGGGGGCTCGAGGCGCGTGAGACGCCTATTTATCGCCGCGAATCGCTGCGCTCTGGCTCCATCCTGGAGGGGCCGGCCATCGTCGAGGAGGCACACGCGACCACCGTGATTCCACCGGGCTTCGTTTGCACGGTGGATCGGTATGGGAACCTGATCATCGGGGAAGAAGTATGGCGACAAGAACGATAGACCCGGTCACGCTCGAAGTAGTCAGGAATGCCCTGCTTACCATAACGAAGGAAATGGAATATGTGGTGGGCCGAACTTCGCGCTCGAACTTCTGGGTGGAGACCGGTGATTACTCCACCGCCGTTCTTACCGCCGATGGGCTTATGGTCGCCCAGGGGCCCGTCGGCATCCCCGTCCATATGGGCACCATGCCTTCGTCAGTTCAACACGCGTTGGACAGGATCGGGCGCGACAATCTGCAGCCCGGCGACATCATCTGGAACAACGATCCCTACTCGGGCAGCAACCATCTTCCCGACGTCCTCCTCGCCCAGCCGATCTTTGACGAGAGGCGAGACCTTATCGCCATCGCAGCGGTGCGTGGGCACTGGATAGACATAGGCGGCGCGACGCCGTGCAGCTATTCGACGGCCAATCGGGATATCCAGGCTGAGGGGATTCGAGTACCTCACACCAAGATCTGCAAGGCCGGCGTGCTCAATCAGGAGCTGCTGGACGTGATTCTCGCCAACGTCCGGATGCCCCGCGAGCGCTACGGCGACTTCCGCGCCCAGATGGCGGGCTGCACGATGGGGGAGCAGCGGGTACAGGCGCTGTGCCAGCGCTACGGCAGTGACGCGATCCGGGAGTGCATGGAAGAGATTCTAAACCACTCGGAGCGACTGATGCGGGCCGAGATAAGCCGGATGCCTGATGGAGAGTACACGGCATATGACTACCTGGATGGAGATGCCATCGACCAGCGTCCGCTAAGGGTGCAGGCTACGGTAAAGATAAGGGGCGATTCGCTGGAAGTGGACTTCACGGGGACGGACGGACCGGCGACCGGCGGACTGAACGCGCCGTATGCTGTGACATGCACGGCCGTGTACTACACGCTGAAGGCCATCACGGACCCGGAGATACCGAGCAACAGTGGGACTTACAGGCCGATCAGGATAAGCGTGCCGGAGAACAGCCTGGTGAACCCGAAATGGCCGTCGCCGGTGGTGGCTGGAAACCACGAGACGTCCTCGCGGATATTGGACGTGCTGTTGCAGGCGCTGGCACCGGTGCTACCCGACCGCGTAGTGGCCGGCCTGGCGGGCAGCGCCTATGGCGTTCACCTGGCGGGGCTAGATGAGCGGCGTGGACTTCCGGGAAGGGAATACATTATGGGCGAGCCGATTCATGGGGGCAGGGGTGCGTGTCTTGGCGCGGATGGGATCAACGCCATTCGGACGGGAGTGGTTAACATCCGCAACCAGCCGGTAGAGGTGATGGAGATGCGTACGCCGCTGGTGATCGAAGCCGAGGAGGTCGTCACCGACTCCGGCGGACCGGGGCGATGGCGTGGTGGCTGTGCCTCGCGAAGGGTCTACCGCCTGGCCCAGGGGAAGGGTATTCTCACGATAATAGCAGATCGGGAGAGCTTCGGTCCCTTTGGCTTGTTTGGTGGCCAAACGGGCGAGCGCTGTAGGCTGACCATGACATCCCCGCAGAATGAGCGCGTCCTCTTTTCAAAATTCGCGGGTCCCATGGAGCAAGGCGAGGTGCTGCTCGTTCAGGCAGCGGGAGGCGGTGGCTACGGCGATCCACTGGAAAGGGACCTGGAGTCGGTTCGAAAAGACCTGAAGAACGGCTACGTGAGCGTGGACGCGGCCGGGCAGGATTACGGTGTTGTAGTCGATCCCCGGAGCGGTGAGGTGGATCTGCCGGCGACGGAGAAGCTGCGCGCAAAGCGCAGGCAAGGGACACAGAGCGTCGCACAGGCGTCAATTTAGGGACCTGTCACGATGGTAGGAAAACCCGCGCGTGGCGAGCGTCCTGTCCCCTTTCGCTTTCAGAGAGAGGGTTAGGGTGAGGGTCGTTCTCTAGGCAGCAATAGTGGACCCAATCTATAGAAGGTGGATGAGGAAATGCAAGGTCAGCCGGTAGCGGGCTCTGCTAGCGCTACGACTCATATCGGACGACGCCAGAAGCAAGGGAAACTGGCTCTGGCCGGCAGGGTTGCCGGTAGCGGCGTGGGATTGAAAGTCATTTCCTTCCTATGCCTGGTCATCGCGTGGGCTATTATCGCATCATTCTACCCGCCAACGTTCCTGCCTGGCCCGGAGCGCGTTTTCCAGAAGATCATCAAGATCGTTCTCTACGAGGACTTCCTCACGCATGCCTACGGCACAGTTGGTCGTGTGATGGCGGGCTTCGTCCTGGCGCTTTTGGGGAGCGCAGGAGTTGGGATCCTCATGGGGGCCAACGACAGGCTCGAGAAGTTCTTGGAGACCTATGTCCTGGTGGGGCTTACGATACCAGGCCTGTGCTGGGCAGTGCTGTCCCTCATGTGGTTTGGCATATCGGAAGCATCGCCGGTCTTCGCCATCTTCGTGATTGTGTCGCCGATGATCGCCGTGAACATGTGGCAAGGAACCAAGGCCATCGACAAGGAGCTTCTGGAAATGGGCAAAGCGTTTAAGGCGAAGCGAACGACGGTCGTCACGGAAATCGTCGTTCCGCAGCTCCTGCCCTATCTGTTTGCGGGGGCTCGTTTCGGCTTCGCGTTGGCCTGGAAAGTGGTCGTGTTGTCCGAGATGCTCGGCCTCTCCAACGGAATCGGTTACATGATTAACACGAGCTTCTCTACGTTCTCGATGGACGGCGTACTTGGCTGGACGCTGGCGTTCACGATCCTGATGATCGTGTTCGAATTCGCCGTCTTGAAGCCGCTCGAAAGACGCTTCACGGGCTGGCGTCCCAAGATTGCCCTGTGAGAGCTTGTGGAGGTGTGGGAGTAAGCATATGGCTAGCATCGATATCAGAGACCTAACCAAAACCTTTTTCCTGAAGGGCGGCGACCCGTTGCAGGTTCTGGATAATCTGTGCATCGAAGCGCGAGACAGAGAGTTCGTATGCCTGCTTGGGCCATCAGGCTGTGGCAAATCGACCTCGCTCCACATCCTGGCCGGTCTGGTCCAGCCGGACGGCGGCCGGGTGCTCATCGACGGCCGGCCCGAGTACAGGAACGTCACATACGGTTACGTGTTCCAGAGGCCACGGTTGCTGAATTGGAAGACTGTGAAAGAAAACGTCATCTTCGGTATGAGGAACTATGGCGTGCCAAAGGACCACTGGCAAGCGCGCGTGGATAAGTATGTCGGACTGGTTGGCTTGGAGTCCTTCGTGAACGAATATCCGCTTACGCTGAGCGGTGGAATGCAGCAAAGGGTAGCCATTGCGCGAGCCTTGGCCATCGAGCCGGACATCCTGTTGATGGACGAGCCATTCAGCGGTCTGGACGAGCTTACGGCGCGAACAATGCGCATCGAGCTGCTCAAGATCTGGAGCCAGGAGCGGAAAACCGTGCTCTTCGTGACCCACAATGCCTTGGAGGCTGTGTTTCTCGCCGACCGGATTTACCTCCTGACCAAGCGCCCGGCTAGCGTTTTCAGGACGGTGGAGATCGACATCCCCCGTCCCAGGGACATGGAAGACGAGCGACTCATTCGTACGCACAAGGAGATCATTCAGTCTCTGGTGGGGTGACCAGAAATCCGCACGGAGGAAAGAAGGGACTCATGATCGAGAAGCCCAAGGTAATCGATTGGCACGCTCACATTGTGCCCCACAAGCTGGTCGAGGCTCACCGCAACACGCCGCGCGGCCGGAGCACCAGTTGGCTGTGGGAATCGCCCTCCTGGACCGATCCCCAGGAGCACATCAAAGTGATGGACGATATTGGGACTGATATTGCTCTCTTCGGGCCTACGAACATCCTGCAGCCCTCCCTCAACGCGGCGCGAATGGACGTGCAACAGGGAATCAAGTGGTATCACGACGAGCTGGCGAGGATGCTAGCCGACTACCCCGGACGTTTGATCGGCTCGGCGAGTATCGATCCCGAGGACATCAGGTTCTCGGTGATGGAGATCGAAAGGTGCGTTACACAGCTCGGGTTCCGGGCTATTTCGATGGTAACGAACTACGGCACGATGTACATCGACAACGAGCGATTCTGGCCCATCTACAAACTGGCGGAAGAGCTCGACGTGCCAATCTTTGCCCATCCGGCCACGGAGACGCCGTTCTGGCGGGAATCGCAAGGTACCGACAGGAGCTACCTGCGCTCCGAGATTTCGATGCTGCTTAGCTCCACCGTTTGCATCGGGCGCTTCGTGATTTTCGGCATTTACGACCGATTTCCGAAGCTCAACATGACGTTTGGGCAGTTGGGCGGTTTCATTCCTTTCATATTCGGCCGCTTCGATCTAGTGTACAACTACCACACCCAGTGGCCGCCCGAGGTTGTGAAGGACGAGGCGGTTTTCCCGCCGCGTCTGGCACGGGACTACAAGGGCAGGATTTTGGCCGACACCCATTCGTGCGACCAGTACGCGCTCGAATGCGCCGTCGAGACGCTGGGGGCCGACTGCGTGCTCCTCGGTAGCGACTACCCGATTGCGCCCGACTCGTTTGGCATGCGCTGGTCGTTGCTGGAAATCGACAAGATGAGGATCTCGGACGCCGATAGGCGCAAGATACTGGGGGGGAATGCTGCCAGGCTGCTCAAACTATAGCGTAGTTTCTGAATGCGAAACGCAATCTGTAGGGGCGGACGGCCCTGTCCGCCCCTGGGTGGGGGGGCAGCGTGGCCATTTCGCACCAAATTGGATTACCGCGCTTGACAAGGAGACTGACATGGCGGTTGGTACGGAGCGGGTCATTGACACTCACGTCCTGATAATCGGCGGCGGCATCGCCGGGCTTTTGGCTTCGATTACAGCAAGAAAGTCGGGCGTGGACGTCGTCCTGGCCAGCAAGGGACCGGCGGGGCGCAGCGGAAGCAGTGTCGTGGCGGCGGGAACTTACCTTGGCTACGAGCCTAGCGATGATCTGGCCGCTTACGTGAGAAACGCGTGCGAGACCAGCCACTTCTTGGATGACCGAGAGATGCTGGAGCTGATTGTTCCCGTGTGTTACGAGCTCCGGCTCAGGTTCGAGGGATGGGGCCTCGAGTGGGAGAAGAAAGACGGCCAGTTCGTACGCAAGGCGGGCCTCGGGCAGAAGGAGATGCGCAACATCTACTTCCACGGTGGCAGGCAGTTGATGTCTATCCTGCGGGGCGAGGCGGTGCGAGCGGGCACGCGGATTATGGACCGTGTGATGGTCACCGACCTCTTGACGTCGGACGGGAAGCTGCCGACCGATGGCAAGGTGATTGGCGCGGTGGGGCTCAACGTTCGAGACGGGGGGTTCTACGTCTTCAGGGCGAAATCCGTGATTATGACTGCCGGGGACTGGGGCATGGGTGAAGCGCTGACGGGAGACCTGACGGGGGATGGGCAGGCGGCCACCTGGCGCGCGGGCGCACAGATGCGCAGCATGGAGCAGCTTGGCTACACCATCGCACCAAAACGCTTTCTGTCGATGCCGGGGTTACACCCGATCACCGGCCACGGCGGACGGCTGGTAAACGCGCGGGGCGAGCGGTTTATGGAGAAGTACCATCCCGAGCTGCTGGAAAGAGCGCCTCGGGCGGTCCTCGTGCAGGGCGTTGCGCGCGAGATCAAAGAAGGCCGCGGCCCCGTGTACATGGATTGCCGGCACTTCAGCAAGGAAGAACTTGCCAGGATGGCGCAGGTGATCCCCCACACTATCGCCGCCTTCAACAGAGTTGGCATCGACCTCTCCAGGGATCTGGTAGAGTATGTCCCGGCGTCGAATGGAAACGTTCCGGCGGGAGGGATCAGGGTAAACAAGAACTGTGAGACTACGGTGGACGGCCTGTTCTGCGCCGGGGGCGCGTCGGACCGAATGTACGCGGGTCTGGTCGGACTGGCCGGCGCCTCGGTGCTCGGCTGGAGGGCAGGGGGCATCGCCGCAGACTATGCTCGCTCGTCAGTTACGAATGAACCCAAGCAACAGCAGGTCTCCGAGTTCAAAAATCAGGTGTATGCTCCGCTACAGCGGTCCAATGGCACAAGTCCTAGGGATCTCTTCGAAGAAGTGCGCCAGATTGTGAACGAAAGGATCGGGGTGCTGAAGCACGGGAGCAGACTCCAGGAAGCTGTCCAACTTCTCGAGTTGACCAGGACCGAGAAGCTGACGCGGATTGGGGCAAGGGACAGCCATACGCTGATGCGGGCGAACGAGATGCGGAACATCGTGGAGATGGCGGAACTGATTGCACGCACCTCACTGCTGCGCACCGAGAGCCGCTACATGAATTTCCGCGAAGACCATCCTGAGCGAGACGACATCAACTGGCTGAAATGGACAATCGCGCGGTTGGAGGGCGACGGGACGCCGAAGATCTGGACAGAGGACATCCCTGCGATGGGAGGAGTGCAATGGCGGTAACGATAGACAGCGCCCGGTGCACCGGATGCACGACGTGTGTGCAGTCGTGTCCGTCCGACGTGCTGCGGATGAAAGGCGGCAAGGCGGTCGCCACCTACGTCGAGGACTGCACGAACTGTTTCACGTGCGAGCTGGATTGCACGAGATGGGCGATCCGGGTTGTTCCTAACGACTAGTGCCACAAGGACGGGGCCTTGGGTGTTCCCCCAAGATTCCGTGCTTCACTGGCGTGGAGGAGTGGCGACAGCAGGCGAGCTGTTTTCAGCTCGGGTGGCTTGCAAGGAAGAACGCGACGATGGCGCGGTGAGCATGGCACGATCCCTTATTGACGGGTGGCAGTGCTGACCAACATTGCCCAGAAACGAGGACGCCGTTTTCATAGTGCCTTAGGGGTGCGCTTCCCGGGGCAAATATTAAAGCAAAAGGGAGGAACAACTGTGGAAGACCAAAGGACTGCTTCTGGACGTGCAAGGAAGCGACTATCGCGACGTGACTTTCTCAAGGTATCAGTGGGAGCGGGCGTCGGCCTGAGTAGCGCTTACTTATTAGGATGTGCAGCACCAGCTCAGCCTACCCCGACTCCAGTGCCGGCAGCACCAAAGCCGGCCGCTACTACTGCGCCGGCGGCGCCAGCACCGCCTGGAGCGCCACTGGCTACTCCTACTGTTGTTGCTGCGGCACCTACCAAGGTGGTGATGGCAACCACTACCGGGACATTGGGTGTTCAGACGGCGGTGATCAAGGCCAAGAATCTCGATGTCAAGAACGGTGTGGATCTCGATCTCAAGCCCTTCCAGCCGGCCGAGGCGGCGATGGCCGTGGCGTTGAAACGCGTCGACGTGGGTATTTACGCGCCAATCTCTGCCGTCACCGCGAACAACGAAGACAAAGCGATCGTGCTTATCGCTCCTCTTCTCTGGAACATTGTCTACGTTATCGTGGCTAAGGATTCGCCTTACAAGAAGGTGCAAGATCTCAAGGGCAAGAAGGTTGCCGTGGCAGAGAAGATCAGTTCGGCTTACACGAGTTCACAAGTCGTTTTCAAAGAGCTCGGGATGGACTTCGAGAAGGACTTCCAGGTCGTGACCGGGCCTCCGCCGGTCCAGGCAGGTCTGCTGCAAAAGAAGGATGTGGAAGCCGCGATGTTCTCCGATCCGTGGGCTTTGCAGTTGATAGCCAGCGGCGATTACAGGCAACTGGCGTGGCAGAACGATATCTGGAAGGAATTGACCGGCCAACCGATGTTTTTCATTGGTCTTGGGACGTATCGGGACTGGGTCAACCAGAATCGGGAGACGGCGCGGCGCCTGCTGAAGACATTTACTGAATGCGCCAAATACATACAGGACCATCCGGAGGTGATCGAGGAGGTCAAGGATTCCGTTGGCTTGAAGACGCCCCAGGAGGTGGAACTGGCCAAGAAACGTATGCCGGAGATTTTCGCAACCGAGTGGAACGATAAGGTCATCAAGAATGCCCAGCTCATAGTCGACAGGTCTGTCGATTTGAAGATCGTACCCAAGGCACCTGCGGAGTCCATTTTCGTAATGCCCTAAAGGCTCACTTCTTCGCTAGTACTAGGAAGTGCAATAAGGAGAAACAACCTTGGAAGAAAAGAGGCTTACCTCCGGTCGTGGCCGGAAGAGACTGTCGCGCCGTGACTTCATCAAGGTATCGGTGGGAGCGGGCATAGGCCTGGGCGGGACATACTTGCTGGGCTGCACGGCGCCACCTGCGCCTACGCCGACGCCTAAGCCGGCGGCCCCAGCGCCGGCAGCTACCAAGCCGGCGGCTGCAGCGCCCAAGCCAGCCGGGCCGCCAAAGCAGGTGGTGATGGGAACGACCACCGGCACGCTGGGTGTGCTGACGGCGGTCATCAAGAAGCAGAAGATCGACCTAAAGTACGGCGTGGACCTGGACCTGAAGATCTTCGAGCCGGCTGATGCCGAAAGGGCGGTGGCTCTGAAGCGCGTCGAGGTGGGCAACTACGCACCCATTTCGGCGGTCACGGCCAACAACGAGGGTCTGCCCATCGTTCTGATCGCGCCCTTGCTGTGGAACGTCAACTACTTTATGGTGTGGAAGGATACGCCATATCAGAAGGTCACCGACCTGAAGGGCAAGAAGATCGCGACCTCGCCGAAGATCAGCGGGGCGTACACTAGTGCGCAGGTCTTCTTCAAAGAGCTGGGTCTGGATTTCGAGAAGGACTTCACGATCGTCACCGGTCCGCCGATGGCGCAGGCCGGCCTGCTGCAAAAAAAGGAGGTGGATGCCACCCTCTTCTCGGACCCGTGGGCACTGCAATTGATAGATTCTGAGATCCGTGCATAACTCCGGCCGGTCCGGGCGGCGACTGTTGGGGAGTATGCGTATTCCCGCACGAACCCCGGCCGGCAACTTGGTCTAGTCCCGCGTC
>JACQUC010000170.1 GCA_016210495.1 Chloroflexota bacterium | reverse complement strand
ACGTCCCCGGCCGATGGCTCTGAAATCAGCATTCGCCTTAGCTTAATGCCTATGGGGCGAACGCCGTTCGCCCCTACACTAACCACGTCCCGGCCGATGGTTCTCAAATCAGCTTCCGCCTCAGGTTGGTGTGCAGGAGGGCGAGGAGACCTCGCCCCTACGCTGGACAACTCGGCACCACGAGGTGGTTAGGGATTACATCATTTCGACGCTCAAGGCTACGGCGCCGCCGCCGCCCAGGCAGAGAGCAGCCAGACCCCGGCGAAGTCCTCTGGCGCGAAGCGCATACAGCAGAGTAACCAGGATGCGCGCGCCACTGGCGCCGATGGGGTGGCCAAGTGCTACACCGCCACCATTGACGTTGACCTTCGCCCAGTCCCACTCCAGCTCCTTGCCGTTGGACAAGATCTGCGCGCTAAATGCTTCGTTAACCTCGATGAGGTCGAAATCGTCGACGGAGAGGCCGGTGAGATTCATAAGCTTGCGGACTGCCAGCACCGGCGCGGCAAAGATGAGCCTGGGCTCGATGCCCGCCGAAGCGTAGCCCGTGATGCGTGCAAGGGGTTGCGCTCCTGCCTCCCTGGCAGCGCTACGCTCCATCACGACCAGCGCGGCGGCACCATCGCTGAGCCCTGGCGCGTTGCCGGCGGTAACCGTGCCGCCTGGCTTGAACGCGGGAGCAAGCTTGGACAGCGCCTCCAGGGTTGTGTCCGCTCGCGGCGGCTCGTCGGTATCGAGAACAAGCGAACCCTTCTTCTGAGGTATCTCGACAGGCACGATCTCGGCCTTGAACCGGCCTTCCTGGATAGCGCTGATGGCCTTGCGATGGCTGTCTAGGGCAAAAGCGTCCTGCTCCTCGCGGGTGATGCCAAACTTGTCGGCGATGAACTCCGCGCTCACGCCCATGTGCTGATTCTCAAAGGCGCACCATAGCCCGTCGTGCACGACCGCGTCGATCACCTCCGAGTTGCCCATGCGCAAACCCATCCTGGCCTGTTTCAAGACGTAAGGGGCGTTACTCATGCTTTCCATCCCGCCCGCCACATAGGCATTGCCATCGCCGGCGCGAATGGCCTGGGCAGCGAACATCACGGCCTGAAGGCCCGAGCCGCAAATCTTGTTAATGGTAACGGCCGATGCGGAGCTGGGCACGCCCGCCGCAATGGCGGCCTGCCGCGCCGGAGCCTGGCCAATCCCCGCCTGTACAACGTTGCCCATGATGACTTCATCGATGATACTGGGATCGACATTGGCTCTTCTGATCGCTTCACGAATGGCGACGGCGCCCAACTTTGGAGCCGTCAGAGGCAGCAAGCTTCCGAGAAACCTGCCGACTGGAATCCGAGCGCCCTCGACGATGACGGCCTCGTTTGAAGACATAGATAGTTTCCCTCGCTTTCGTTGATGGCGTAGTGTTGATGAGGGCCAAAGCCCAACAGCAGGCGAGACTGAGACCTCAAAGCCTATGATAGCAGAAAAGCATGCGCTTTTCTAGACGTTACTGGCAGCCAGATAAGGGCAGACCGAGGGATTCGACCAACTCTTCGTAGCCTAGAGCAAGCAGCTCCTTCTTGCTCCTAAGAAAGTAAAGAATGATCCTGCCCTGCCTGAGACCGTTCTTGATAGCTGCCACAGGCTCGCGAGGTCCCCCGTCGCAGAGAACGGCGAGCGTATCTTCCTCCGCCACGAAAAGAAGGTCGACGCCGGCCCCGCGAAAGCCACGGAAGGGGGACGTGCTGACCACAATTCCCTGATCACCCACTTCCCACACGATCATTTCCCCGTTCAGCTCGGAAACGTCCGACTTGGGCAGCACGCCAATCCTGCTTCCCTCTTTCAGGTCGACAAAGCCATTATGCCGAATTTCCAGCAACTTCTCCCAAGTGGATGGCTGACGGTAAAGTGCAGACAGATCCAAATTCGCATCCCTCCCGCGAGCTCGACCACCAAATAATAGCGTAAGGCAGCGAGTTTATCAAATCGGTCGGCAAAACGCTTGCAAATCTGACAGGAATGTAGTAATGAAGGAGGTAGATCCGGCAATTATCTCGAAAGCGGGTTTTGACTCACACTCGCTGGGCGCGGAGACCGCGCCCCTACGATTTGAGATGATCTCTAAGACCGAAGGGGGAGGCGGGTGTGTCCGACAGGGTCTCGATCTCGCTGGTCGCGCTTATGGCGCCTGCTGGCTGGACAGGTGTCGGGTACGTGGTATTGAACACAACACCGGACGAGATCGCGACTCGGGTGCTTTTTTTCTCCGTCTTCTACATTGCCTTGGCCGCTACGTTCAGCATGCTGGCGTACGTGCTGAGCTTTCAGTTGTTTACCTCCAAGCTGTACCGTGGCAACCTGACCCGGTCATTGGAACAGGGCGGGCTGTGGGCCGCTTTTGCCCTGGTCGCGGCCATTCTGCAAGCAACCAGAATGCTCACCTGGATAGGGGTGGTGCTGCTGGTCGGCGCGCTGGCCATTGCGCAGGTCGCGCTGCTACTACACAAATGAGAAATGGGACATTGGATTTGGATACTTGGCAACTGAAAATGGAAGCCATCGAAGAGGTGCAGCGTCGACGGGCAGAAATTGTCGACGTTAGTCTCTACATCCATCGCAACCCCGAGCTGGCATTCGAAGAGCACAAAGCCGCAGAGCGGCTTGCTGAATGGCTCGCGGCAAACGGGTTTGAAGTCGAACGTGGGATTGCCAACCTGCCAACTGCGTTTCGGGCCATCTGCAATGGGCAATCCGGTGGGCCGACTATCGCGCTCGTCGCCGAGTACGATGCGCTGGCCCAGCTTGGCCACGCTTGCGGCCACAATATCATTGGCACGGCCAGCGCGGCGGCAGCCATCGCGATGACAGTCGTGCTGGGTCGCCTAAGCGGACGTATGGTGGTTCTAGGCACACCTGCCGAGGAGGGAGGTGGAGGGAAAGTGGTTCTTGTCGAACGCGACGCGCTCGACGGCGTGGACGTCGCCATGATGGTTCATCCCGGAACACGCACACGGGTTGTAGCGCGAGCGCTGGCCTGCGTGACGCTGGAGGTCGAGTTCAGCGGTAAGGCCGCCCACGCCGCCGCCCGGCCCGAGGAGGGTATCAACGCCCTGGACGCCCTCATTCTGAGCTACAATAACATCAACTCCTTGCGCCAGCATTTGCGCAGCGACGCGAGGATACACGGCATCATCACCAACGGCGGCGAAGCGCCGAACATTATCCCCGCGCGGGCATCCGGTCGCTTTCTAGTTCGTGCTGAAGACGATGCGTATCTGGATGGGCTGGTGGAAAAGGTTCTCGGTTGCTTCCGCGCCGGCGCCGCGGCCACTGGCGCCACCTTCAGCTACGACCTGGCCGACAGGCGCTACTCACCCATGCGCTCCAATTCGGTGCTGGAGGAGGCTTTCGCCGCCAATCTGCAAACAATTGGCGTCACGGTGCACCCCGCCGATCGCAATAGAGGCTTTGGCTCCACGGACATGGGTAACGTCAGTCAGGTTGTCCCGAGCATTCATCCCACCATTGCCATCGCTCCCGAAAGCGTTACCACCCACTCCCCGGAATTTGCGGCGGCGGCAGCCTCGACGGCGGGTCAGGAAGCGCTCATCGCTGCCGCAAAGGCGCTCGCCATGACCGCCGTCGACTTGCTGAGCGATGCGCAACTCCTGGCCAGGGTAAAAGAGGAATTTGCCAGAGGAGCCGCAGTGAATTGACAGGCAAGGTGGCGATTCCACGCGCTCTCCTGTACTACCAATATTACCCAATGTGGAAGGCGTTTTTCGAGGAACTGGGGGCAGAGGTAATCACTTCCGAGGAGACTACCAAGTCGGCTCTGGCAGCCGGTTCGGCCAGGGTGGTAGCAGAGACCTGCCTGCCGACGAAGGTCTTCTGCGGACACGTAATCGGCATCGCCGATAAGGTCGATTTCGTCTTCATCCCCAGCATTCGCAGTTTGGAGCCACAGGTTTATAACTGCTCCAAGTTCCTGGGTCTGCCCGACCTCGTCCGCGTTACGGTCAAGGAGTCACCCCCAATTCTCGACATAGAAATCGACGTCAACAAGGGCCAGAAGAATGTTCGCGAGCAAATCCACTGGCTCGGCAGGCACTTCACACGAAATCCATTTAGGATCAACAGGGCCTACGAGCGTGCACTGGCGGTGGAACGGGAATATCAGCGCACAATGAGCGCCCAAAGGCTTACGCCCCCTGAAGCAATCGTCGTGTTGGCCAGCGGCGTGGTGGAGGAGGGAGTCTGTGACGAAGGCGGACAGCGGCGTGCGGATGGACAGAGGGTCACCGTAGCCGTGGTCGGCCACCCGTACAACATCTATGACAACTACATCAACCACAACATGCTCAAGAGGCTGAAATCGCTAGGCGCGAGGATCGTCACCGCGGAGATCGCGCCGGAGGGTGCGCTGGACGCGGGCACGGCCAAGCTGGTTGGCAAGCCGTACTGGACATACGAAGACGAGGTAGTGGGAGCCGCCGGGTATTACCTTGACACCGATGTAGACGGTATCATTTGCGTCGTATGTTTCGGCTGTGGGCCGGACTCGCTGATGATCGACGTCATCCAACGGGCTGCCAAGGAGCGCGGCAACAAGCCAATGATGGTCATAACATTGGACGAGCACACGGGCGAGGCCGGGCTGGTTACGCGGATGGAGGCCTTCGTCGATATGCTGCAACGCAGGGCAAGGGTGCCGAGGCTTGCCAAAAGGGCGTCGAGGGCATAGAATTAGGGGCCGGGGGATAGGATACCTGAACCCTTTGGCCGAAATCGCTATCTATGAATCTCCAGGATCTGACAGCAGGCGGAAGCACCGTCGGGAGGGTCTATGCGCACCTATCTGGGCATCGACGTCGGTTCGGTCACAACCAAATTCGCGGTGTTGGACCAGAACCTCGAGCTTATCGCGAGCCAATGTACACGCACGCAGGGCAAGCCCATCGGCGTGATCCAGCAAGGATTACGGGAGATATCTACCCAACTCCCCGCAAACATCGAAATGGCAGGCGTGGGCACAACAGGCAGTGCACGATACCTGACCAGCGTCATCGTCGGGGCCGACATAGTCAAGAACGAAATCACTGCCCACGCCGTGGGAGCATTGCACTATGTTCCTGAGGTTCAGACCATCCTCGAAATAGGGGGGCAGGATTCCAAGATCATTCTGTTGCGCGATGGCATCGTCGTCGACTTTGCGATGAATACCGTTTGCGCCGCAGGGACCGGGGCCTTCCTGGACCAGCAGGCCTCGCGACTAAACATCAGGATCGAAGAATTCGGCCAGTTAGCCCTCGAGTCGAAGGGTCCGGTGCGTATTGCCGGTCGCTGCACCGTGTTCGCCGAATCGGATATGATTCACAAGCAGCAGATGGGCCATCGGGTCGAAGACATTTTATACGGTTTGTGCGAGGCGCTGGCCAGGAACTACTTGAACAACCTGGGGCTAGGCAAAGAGATACTGGCGCCAGTGGTTTTCCAAGGCGGGGTGGCCGCCAACGCGGGTATCGTGCGGGCATTCGAATCATCGCTGAAAACCGAGGTCCGGGTGCCGCCCCATCACCAACTCATTGGCGCCATCGGGGCCGCTTTGCTGGCGAGCGAGACGATGGGCAGCAACGGACACAGGTCCAAGTTCAAGGGCTTCGGCGTTAGCGATGTGCAGTACTCCACCTCTTCTTTCGAGTGCAAAGGCTGCTCCAATATCTGCGAGATCGTGCAAATAAAGGTGGACAACAGACCCATCGCTCGATGGGGCGGGCGATGCGACAAGTGGGATATCTGATCGGTCTAAAGAATGCGCAGGACCACGGGCGCTTCGCTCCAGATGCTTTCCAGCTTGTAGTATTGCCGCTCGGTCGGCGTGAAGACGTGGACGATGACGCTACCGTAGTCAAGGAGAATCCAGCCTGAGCCCTCCGTCCCCTCGATGTGCAATGGAGCAATGCCGTCGTCTTTCTTTAGCTTCTCCAGAACGTCGTCGGTGATCGCCTTCAACTGCCGTTCGCTATTCCCGTTGCAGATCACGAAGTAGTCGGCAATAGTGGTCAGGCGCCCGATGTCTAGCAAGACGATGTCAGACGCCTTCTTGTCGGCCGCAATCTCGGCTACTTTGCGCGCTAGATCGGTGGACTCCAGAGCTCTTACCCCCTTTATTCATAATGATAGCACGCCCGCCAGGCCGGATCAAGTGTCGGGCAGGCGTCATACACGCAGGAGTTATGTCAACTTGGCGTCTTTTGCCTTACAAACTTGCACCTTTCTGATCCTTTTGGTATAATGCGGGCAATCCGTTTGGGGAAGGACATATTGGGAGTGGGAGGCGGTAGTGGACAGAGCCTATGCGGCGGTTGCCGATTTCGTCGTGGGGAGGGGCTACAATCCCCAGTGGTACGTTGCTAAGACGAAGCCCAGGGCAGAGCGTCAGGTGGCTAGTGTGCTCGATGGACGACAGATCAACGTGTACCTTCCCCTGCTGAAGCGCCGCGCCCTCGAACCGCTTTTTCCAGGTTATCTCTTCCTCAGGATTGACTGCAAAACGAACGAGTACCTTCGCAGTCGTTCCGCCCCCGGGGTCAGCTACATCCTCAACAACGAAGGAGCCCCCATACCTCTGCCGGAGGATCTGATCGACGGCATCAAGCACCGGTTGGATAAGGAGAATAGCCTTGGTCCTGCGGCCAGGTTCGCTCCAGGCGATAGAGTGATGGTCACTTCAGGGCCTTTCCGCGATGTGGAGGCGATTTTCCACCGGGCACTCACATCCCAGGGGCGGTGTCTGGTTCTCCTACAAATACTCGGGCGGCTCACGCGCGTGCAGGTTGGCGCCCATCACCTTGTGAAGGTCCGTGCCTAGTCGCCAAGAATAGCAAAAAGAACGGCACAGGCGTGGCTCTTGGGAGGAGCAATGCAACTAAGTCTTTCCGCACCCGACATCACCGACCGCGAGCGCGAGCTCGTCCTCCAGGTGCTCAATTCGCCAACGCTGAGCATCGGCCCCTTCATCGAGCGCTTCGAGCATATGATTGCTCAGTATACTGGTCGGCGGCACGGCGTGGCTGTAGCCAACGGCACGTGCGGGTTACATCTTTGTATGAAGGCAGCCGGTATCGAGGAGGGCGACGAGGTCATCACAACGCCCTTCAGCTTTGTCGCGTCCGCGAACTGTATCCTCTACGAGCGTGCGCGACCGGCGTTCGTGGATATCGATCCCAACACGCTCAACATGGATCCAGCTCGCGTACAAGAGAACATAGGCCCGCGCACGAAGGCGATACTCCCCGTGCACGTCTTTGGGCAACCGTGCTTCATGCCTGAGCTGATGGAGATCGCCGAGCGGCACGGCCTCAAGGTCATCGAGGATGCGTGCGAGGCGCTCGGAGCCGAGACCGACGGTCGCAAGGCCGGTGCCTTCGGCGATTACGCCGTTTTCTCCTTTTACCCCAACAAGCAGGCCACGACGGGAGAGGGCGCCGTGGTCGTCACCGACGACGACAAAGCAGACGAGCTGGTGCGCAGTCTACGCAACCAAGGACGTGACCACGCGGGTACGTGGCTCTCGCACGTTCGGCTTGGCTACAACTACAGACTGGACGAGTTGAGCGCGGCGCTGGGCGTAACGCAACTGGAAAGGTTGGAGGAACTGCTCGAGAAACGGGACCGCGTAGCCCAGGCCTACAACGAGCGGCTCCGCGATGTCGAGGGTGTGCGGGTGCCCTTCATATCACCCCGTACGACACGAATGAGCTGGTTCGTCTACGTGGTGCAATTGCTGCCCAACGTCGACCGCGACGCCGTAATGGCCAAGCTTGCCACCGAAGGCGTTCCTACCCGCCCTTATTTCACGCCGATTCACCTGCAACCCTTCTATCGGGATATGTTTGGCTTTGCGGAGGGCGATTTCCCGATAACCGAGGCGGTCGCCCGTGGGGTGCTGGCGCTGCCGTTTCACGGCAAGATGAACGATGGCGAAATCGACTTTGCCTGCGAGCGTCTCGCGGCGGCCGTGGGCAGCAGCATCCGCTCGTGAACTTTGTTTCGCCTCCCAGGAACGTCGACATTCTCGGCGCGCGGGTCGACGACGTGACCTATGACGAGGCTATCAGCATCTGCCGGCAGGCGGTACGCTCCGGCAGTCGCCACCAGGTGGTCACGCCCAACGCCGAGTTCGTAGTGTTCGCCCAGCGCGACCACGCCTTTCGCGAGATCATCAACTGCTCAAGGCTCTCCATCCCCGACGGCCACAGCCTGCTCTGGGCATCACGCATGCTCGGGTGCCCGCTGCGGGAGCAGGTGACGGGCACGGACCTAGCCTATGGACTGGCCGGTTTGGCGGCAAATGAAGGTTATTCGCTCTACCTCCTCGGCGGCGCCGAGGGGATAGCCGCAACGGCTGCGCGCAAATTGCACGAGCGTTACCCCGGGCTCCGCGTTGCCGGCACGTACGCTGGCAGCCCCGCATTGTCGGAGGAGCAGCGGATCAGAGACAAGCTTCTTGCAGCGGCGCCCGTGGATATTCTACTGGTCGCCTATGGCGCCCCAGCCCAGGAGAAGTGGATTGCACGCAACCTGTCTCACCTGGACGTACGCCTGGCGATGGGCGTGGGAGGCGTTTTCGACTTCATTTCCGGGCGCACACCCCGTGCGCCCCGCTGGCTGCGGCAGGCAGGCTTTGACTGGCTGTACCGCCTGGCGCGCCAGCCCTGGCGCTGGCGGCGCCAACTGACCATTCCTCAGTTCCTGTGGCTAGTGCTGCGTCGGCGCCTAGCAGGGTGCGTGGGAACCTATCGCCAAAGGGAGTAGCTTGACACCTGTCGCGGCTTGTTGTACAGTAATACTGTACGGAACGCTTGTCGCAAAAGCGGGATTTGGCTCAGAGCGAGCCGCCCCGCGCCAGGGCGAGGAGACCTCGCCCCTACGTCTGATACAATATCTCAACCCCGAAGGTGGCCGTTATGACTATCCATACCAGCTACACCGAGGCACGAGCCAAGCTTGCGAAACTTTGCGATCGCGTGACAGCAGATCGGGAAACAGTGATAATCACGCGGCGTGGTACAGCACGTGTTGCCCTCATTGCCGCGGATGAGCTCTCCAGCTTACAAGAAACGGCACATTTGCTGCGCTCGCCAGAAAACGCCGTCCGTCTCTTGAGGGCTCTAAATCGAGCCTTGAAGCGCACCGAGAAACCCCAGAGTGTGCAGGAGCTGCGCCGGGAGTTGGGGATTGGCGAGGGGGAGTAAAGATCGCGGGCGCCATCAGGGTGAGGCCGGTGATGTCACTCGACACGAGAGGGAGGCGGTTTTTCATCCAGAGTTTCGCGAGGACCTGCGCCATTGGGTAGAGACAGATCGACGCGTCGCACTTCGTGCCCTAGATATCATCGAGGCGATCCTGCGCGACCCTTTTCGCGGCATCGGCAAGCCCGAACCGTTAAAGTACCTCGCGCCTGGGACGTGGTCGCGACGCCTGACCCAGGAGCACCGCATAGTGTACCTGGTCACCGAGGATCGGATCGATTTTCTACAGGCCAGGTACCATTATTGAGGAAATTGACCCCTACCTGGGCCGGGTGTATAATCATAAGCGAGGGCCAAAGTGCTTCTCGATAGGGAAAAGGTGAGTTCTGCTCAAGCGTGTGCAGAACGATGGAGGCAGGGGAGACCGGAGGTAATGCCTCCGGTTTCGCAGTTTCGTCAGTATCTGGAGTGCCTCTGTGAGTGCTAGATTCAATCCGATTGTGCCGAGCCCAAACCACGATCCTGGGGACGTAAGCAACGGCGCGATCTTTCTGGTTGCCTTGCTGCTGCTAGGGGCCATCGGCGCCGTCCTGTTCACAGGCACGAGCTTCCTTGTGCCTAACATCTCCTTCAATCCTATCACCGGACTGATCGGCGGAAAGGCCGCACTGCCCGCAGACATCGCTTCCACGCTATCGACCACGACCGAGACGGAGATCACGGTTGCCTCGGAGGAGCCTACGCCGCCCGAGCAGGAGGAGGTGGCGCCGCCGCGTCCCACCGTCGTCAGGGTAGCGAACACCGATGGCGACGGTGTGTACTTGAGGCGCACGCCGCGCCTGGGGGATCGCATCGTCGCCTGGCCAGACAATACACAACTCGAAGTTGTGGGAGACGACGTGGAAGCGGAAGGGTTGGTCTGGCGCAACGTAAAAGATCCTCGTGGCAACGTCGGTTTTGTGCCGGACAAGTACGTGGTGGGGGTGGAGGTCCGGTAGAGGCTGGCTGGCGATTGGTGTGTACCAATGCCCGTCTGGTTCGGGGGGCCGAGAAGGCGGGGGACGAGCCCTGAAAGCGGGGTGACGAGCCCACGCGCGACCGAGTCGATGCGGCAGCCTTCGAGAGCTCGACTGAACGGATTGTTGAACAGTGGCAGAACCGCGATGACGCACCTTCATGGTTGCCTTGACAGGGGGCCAGGTCGAGCCTATAATATAGTTCCAAAGCAGCCAACCGTGGCATTGGCGCCGACGATTCCCCAAGGGTTACGAGGAGCATACGGGGAAGAGGGGGAAGGGGAATGACGACGAAGTTTCTCTCGATTCATGGGCATTTTTACCAGCCCCTACGGCGCGATCCTTTTACGGGGAGAATTGGGCACGAGCCATGGGCCGAGCCCTATCACGATTTCAACGAAAAGATCAACGCCGAGTGCTATCGGCCCAACGCCGAGGCCGGCAATTTTCGGCACATGAGCTTCAACCTTGGGCCGACACTAGCCTGCTGGTTGGAGGAGAAGGACCCACGAACCTACGAGACCATACTTGCAGCTGATCGCGAGCATAACCTTCGTTACGGCTGTGGCAGCGCGTTAGCCCAGGCCTATAACCACGCCATCCTGCCCCTGGCATCTTCGCGCGAGAAGCGCATCCAGATAGCGTGGGGCATTGCCGATTACCAGCACCGGCTTGGGCACGCGCCGGAAGGGTTTTGGCTAGCCGAGACGGCGGTGGACTATGCTTCGCTCAACATTATGGCTGCGATGGGCATAAGGTTCACCATACTTGCCCCCTGGCAGGCCGCCACACCGGTCGATCCCAGCGAGCCTTACCTGGTTTCTTTGAGCGGAGGACGGTCCATCACCGTCTTCTTTTTTGACGCGAGCCTGAGCGAAGCCGTTTCCTTCAACGACGAGGCGACCGTGAACGCCGACGTTTTCAGCGCCCGGCTGCTGGCTAAGCAGTTGAATCCACAGAAGCTTAGTCGAGGCGAGCCTCAGATGCTGCTTGTGGCCACCGACGGCGAGACCTACGGCCATCACAAGTGCTGGCGCGATAAGTTCCTCACCCATCTCTTCAATGTGAGCGCGCCGCGCGACGGATTCGAAGTGATCACACTGGCTCGCTACCTACATCTACATCCTCCCGCGCGCGAGGCCCTGGTCGAAGAAGATAGCTCGTGGAGCTGCCACCACGGGCTCAAGCGCTGGCGGGATAGCTGCGACTGCATCGTGGGAAGTGGCAGTTGGAAGTGGCACCTTCGTCACGCCCTGACCCGATTGGCCGCCAAGGTGGATGCGATCTACGAACTCCAGGCAGGCCCAAACCTCCGCGACCCTTGGTCGACGGTGGAGGATTACGTCGAGGTAAAACTTGGCAGGGTGAGCCCTCGCGCGTTCCTCAGCGCCCATAGCTCCGGCGCACCAGTCGAAGCTTGCCAAGCACTGTTGCGGCTTCTGGAAGCTCAGTACTATCGCCACGTTATGTTTACCAGTTGCGCCTTCTTTTTCGAAGACTTGGATCGCATCGAGCCTCGAAACAACATCGCCTTTGCGGCGCGTGCCATTGCCCTGATTCGCTCCGCCAGCGGGATCGATCTCGAGGAGGCTTTCGTGAGCGACCTATCGGCGGCCAGGAGCTGGAAGACGAACCGCAGTGGAGCAGACATCTACCGAGAAGTGAAAAGCCAGAGGCGGAAGCGGAGGGAAGAGGCAGGAGCCGCAACGGGAAGCCTGACGGCCGCTTAGTCTGCGATGCCCGTGCGAGCAACGCGCCCATAGACCCTGACCTGAGCCGCGAGCCAAAGGCCCCCTACGAGATATCCACCGAGCACGTCGCTTGCCCAGTGTGCACCAAGGTAAATACGCGATAGCCCCACCAGGCCAATTGCCCCCGCCAGCAGTACCAGCAAGATCGTCCTCAGCGAACCCGGCCGCATGAGTCTCCACGCCAGGAAGAACAGGAAACCGTAGAAGACGACAAAATGGACCACGTGCGCGCTGGGGAAGCCTGTTTGCTGAATGGTCTCAAGCACCACAACTAGGTCCGGGCTTGGTCGCGGTCTGCCTATGACCTGCTTCAAGACGATCACTATGCCGTCTGCAAGAAACGAGGAAATGCTGAAGAGCGCTTCCCACTTGTAACGAAGCATCCAGAGGGCCGCCGCGCACGAAAGGACGGTAAGAGAGCCAGGTAGCCTCTGACCTACCGCCGATACGGCTCGCATCAGGAAATCGAACGAGGGATCCTGGATGGACTGAACCGCCCGAGAGATGTAGACATCGCCCGGAAAGTAAGGGTATCGGCTGGCGAGGTAAGACAGCGAGACCGCTGCGAGCAGTAACACAAGGTAGAACGAAGGGAACGTTCGGCGTGGCGAGCTCAACCCCTGTGCATTACCTCCTTCTCAAAAAGAATGCCAGGAGGGCAAGGGTCGCCACCGTGCTCAGGATGGTCAGCAGCACGCCGAGCTTGAGGGAGGGCGGATCATATAGTAGCTCGACCACGTGAGCGCCTTTCACCAAAGGAAGGCCCCGCAAGAGGTAATTCGCCTGAAGGATGGTCTCTGGCTGCCTATCGACATAGGCCTGCCAGCCGGGGTGATCGATCTCGCTCAGGATCAGTACGCCGTTCTCCCGCAAGTCAGCGTCAAGGACAATCCGGCCTGGCTCGAATTTCGTTATTCGCGCAGTCGACGGTGTGGTCACCGCATCCGGGAGCGCTAGCCCTGGCGGGCGACGCAGCACAGCCTCGCGCCTGAGGTCAATTCCCTTCAGTAACTGAAGCGACTGTCCGTCTGATTCAGCCACCACGACCCGATGGACCACGTAGGCGCGCGGGAGGCGGTGCTCCGGAAGGATCTCATAGGTGTTGACACCCTTGTCGGAATCCAGCAGACGAAATCTGCCATCCTTGAGCTCCCGCTTGGTCATCACGTACTTCACGTTTAGCAGTTGCCACCGCTGCCACTCCTCGATGTTCCGCTCGAACACCGCATAGCGCTCGATTTGCAGGGGGGTGTTGCCGACTACATCTTGAAGGGCAAAAAGAGAACCCGCGTTGCCGTTTCCGGGGAGCAGACCTTCGCTTGCCACGCGCACAGGCTCGGAAAGATCGGTGCGAAACAACCCGACGGCTTTCGGGACGGGAAACAGCACATCAGGACGACCATCTTGCAGGTTGTTTTGCCAGTTCGTGCTGAACAAATCGAGGCCGATGAGCGCCAGCGCCGCGATGGCGAGCAAGTTCCCCGCGTTGGAGTGAGCCATATAGAGGTGCACCAGTCCCGCAGACAGCGCCACAAACAGCAGAGCGAAGAATGCACGGTTAGTCAGGGCGGCCGCGGTAGCCTGGGTCGCGTCGCGCACAGTCGCGCCGGCATATAGGAAGACGAGCGACACCAGAATCATCATAAGGACAAGCCAGCGCAAGCCTCGACAGTAGCTGGCAACAGCTTGCCTGACATCAGCTCTTGCGCACTCAGCCAAGTCCTTGAGTCCGTATCCTGAGAGCATCGCCAGGGCAAGAGCAAACAGCAGGACGGTACGCTCGTGTTGTCGGAAGGACCTGAGGCCCGGAGCGGCAAGATAGAGAAGACTGTGCAGGAAAGTGTTGCCGCCGAAAGAAACAAGCAGACCGATTAGCGCCAATGCAGCCCAAAAGACGCGTGGCCCACCCCCTCTCGCCCGCACAATCGCAAACCCCGAAAGAAAAAGCGGAAGCACGCCCACGTAAAGCGGGGTTCCACCCCACTCGCCGGGTAGTAAGAGTCCGACCAGCTCCTTTAGCTCGAACCCGGTGCTGGTAAACCGGTAGCTCACTTCGGCCCGGGTGGTCAAGCCCAAATGCTCGTAAGCGGGCACGAGCTGAATCGAAGAAAGGCCGAGGCCAAGAGCCACAAAGAGCGGAACCGCGAGGTATCGGCGGGCGCCCTGGGAGCGCTGGCCCCAGGCCTTGTATAGCCCATACAGCACCGACGCCGCCAGCACGTAGAGAAGGGTCTGCGGGTGGCCGACAAGTGCGGCAAGTGCCAGGGAGACGCCGGCCAAGGCGACGTAGCCGGGTTGCCTCTCATCCAAGCCCTTGTCCAACAGCAAAAGGATCAGAGGAAGCCACGCGCTCGTCTCAAGCAGGTTGATTTGCTGCACCGGGAACGAGGTTAGGTACCCGCCATAGGCGAAAACGAGGGCGCTAGTCAAGGCCGCGGCACGGCTCCTCAGAACACGCTTCGCAAACAAGTAGGTGAAAATGCCAGCCAGCGAGAAATGAAGCACAACGTGGAGCTCCAAGTCCAGTAGAGAAAGGCCATCACGGCCAAGTAGATAGGACAGCGCGAGGTTGACAGGGTAAAACAGTGCAAACTGGACGTCGCCAAGAGAAGAGTGCCCAGACAGAACAAAAGGATTCCACAGGGACAAGCGACCGTCGATGAGCTCTCGCGTTACGAAGGATCTGAAAGGATAATGGACGTCTGTGAAATCACCCGGCCGTATGATCGCCACGTCGGCAGGGTTGGGCGTGAGCAGACGCCAGAAGAACAGTAGGGGCATGAGCCCCAAGCCGACAACTGCCAGGAGGTCAAGAAGCAACCGCCATTGACCCAGCGCCAGCCAAGCCTGGCGATGGCCTTTCATCCCAGCAAGCAGCTCAGCCAAAGCACCCCCTCCACGTGTTGCTCGCCATTCTAGCACAGATCGAAGGCCTATGCTACCCAATACCAGCCGGCAAAGCGGATGACGAAGACGATGAGCAGCAGGAAAAGGCCGCCGATTGTCAGGCCGTTCACGAAGCGGTTTCGACCTAACGACGCCAACACGAAAAACACAGGGAACAACACCAGAAGAAACCTTGGAACAGACAGTAGCGGCATCAGGTCTGACGGGCTGACGAGGGGTGGCAAGAGATTCAAGAACAGATAGGCCGTGTAGGCAGGGCGCAGACGTGTGGCGCCGAAAGCAGCCAACAGAACGCCCAGAGCGAAGAACAAAAGGTTGAACACCTGGCCGCTAACGAGGTTGCCTGTGTAAAGAAGCTGCCATATGAGCGAATCGCCCGGTTCTGTCACCAGGGGTATGTTCGCTTCCAATAGAGCCTTGTCCCAGGCATCGCGCAACGTATCCCAGGGCAAGGCGAAGTTACGGTACCAGTGCTCCTGGGCCGCCAGGAAGGCAAAGGGATCGCCAAAGGCAAAGAAGTTGTAGACGGCGTAACAAAGTGACCCCAACGGAATGAGCAGCAAATAGCCGAGATCCCAGCCGGGCCGACGCAAGCTGAACCCCCTCTGATGGAAGTACTCGATGGCCAGCGGAACAATGAGCAGGAGGCCTGTGCTACGTGTCAAAGACGCCAGCATACCCAGTAAGCAAGCTGCAACCCACGAACGTCTCCTCAGATAGTAGAAAGCTGCCACCGTCAGAGCCAGGTATAGAGACTCCGAGTACACGGCAAAAAAGAAGAAGGAGGTCGGGAAGACCGCCAGGTAAATCAAGGTGGTCAGCGCCAGACCACGACTTGAGAATTCGAGACGCGCCAACCTGTAGAGATAGAGCAGCCCGGCAAGATACGCCAGGCTAGAAAGCACCACACCTGCCAACAAGTAATGAGTTTGAAGGAGATCGCCTAGCAGCTTAACCAAGATGGGATACAGGGGAAAAAACGCGATGCTGTAGTCGTCGACAGCATAGCCGTGTGTAGAGATCTTGAGATACCATAGGCCATCCCAGTGCTGCCAGGTGCCGAGAAGACTCTCCTCTAAAGGGGTGAGAGAAGGCCGTGAGAAGTACGTCGGCACGCTGATCTCGGCGGCAACAAACGGGGACGATACCACGATGGCGGCCAAGCTGACGATAAGGATACTGCTTGTCAAGAAGACGGCCAGCGGTGGAACGAGGTCTGAGGCAAGAATAGCGTGCAAACCCGTTGGCGCTGGAGCTCGTGCCATATCAACCACCGGCCCCACTCCACTCTGCCGCGATGCCACCCGTTACTCCTCTTTACCTATCGTCATAGGCAGCGGGTCCTACCTCATCAGGATTCTTAACCGAGGAATACTATCAAGAATCGTACCACGACACAAGAGCAGGCGCACGGAGGACGCCTGCCAATGGCAGGTGCCTTGCAAGTTGGCTGCCCTCACCCTAACCCTCTCCCAAAGACAGAGGGGATTGGGCTATCGGGTGTCCGGCCGCAAGTCTCAGTTAGATCGGCCAAGTAATCCAGATGCGCGCGAGTGAGCTGCGCCGGGAGGCACCGCCAGGACCAGTTGCCTTGCGACCGGCCGGGACGGTTCATACGCGCCTCGCTCCCCAGACCGAGCACATCCTGGAGCGGCAGAATGGCCGTGTCGGCAACAGAGCTGAAAGCCAGTTGGATCATATCCCTCACTGTATCAACACTCGTCTTGCCAATGCGATCTTCTATATACGCCCGCACCGTCGCTCTAGTGGATTCGGAAAGGTTGGCTAACCAACCTGCGGTTGTGTCATTGTCGTGAGTAGCGGTGTACACGACGCAGTTTCGAGAGTAGTTTTCCGGGCGGTGGGGATTATCAGCACCCTCCCCAAAGGCAAACTGGAGAACTTTGATGCCGGGATAACCCAGCCGCGCGCGCAGTTCCTCGACCTGAGGGGTGATGAAGCCCAGATCCTCGACAACTATGGGCAGTCTTTGGCCCAGTGCTGCCTCGGCAGCTCGGAACAATGCCCCGCCCGGGCCCTTAACCCATCGTCCGCGCTCGGCTGTATGATATTCTGCCGGTATCTCCCAATAGGCCTCGAAGCCGCGGAAGTGGTCGATCCGCACGATGTCCACTTGAGTCAGAGCCTCGCGCAGCCTGTCAACCCACCAATCAAAGCCGGAACTGGCGAGGACATCCCATCGATAGATCGGGTTGCCCCAGCGCTGCCCAGTAACGGCAAAGTAGTCTGGCGGCACCCCAGCCACCACGGTTGGCTTGCCACGCCTGTTTAGGTGGAACAAATCTTGATGTGCCCAGACATCGGCGCTGTCGTGCGCCACAAAGATGGGGATATCGCCCACAACGCGAACTTGGCGCGCGTTAGCATAGCTCTTGAGAGAGAACCATTGGGAGAAGAAGGTGAACTGAAGGAACTCGTGGAAGCGAATTTCCTTCGCCAGAGCCGTCCTGGCCTGCGCCAGCGCCGAAGCTCGCCGGCTCACTAGACCCGTATCCCAATCCCACCACGGCGCACCCTTGTGAGCATGCTTAAGCGCCACAAACAGGGCATAGTCATCGAGCCAGCGAGCGTTATGCTGACTAAATGATTGGCATTCGCTCTTAAGACCGTTGCGTTGGGCCCGATCGAAGACTTCGAAGGCACGTCGTAGGAGTGAGAGCTTGAATTCGTGAACAGCGGCATAGTCGACCATCTCAAGAGGGAACGAAGGCGCCGGAGCCAGATCAGCGGGTTCCAACAACCCCAGGTCAGCCAAGCTTGTCAGCGAGATTAGGAGATGGTTTCCGGCGAAAGCCGACAACGCCGTGTATGGAGAGTTTCCCGGACCTGTCGGCACCAGGGGAAGAATCTGCCAGAGGTGTTGCCCGGCACAGGCTAGGCTATCGACGAATTCACGCGCCTCCACGCCCAGAGACCCAATACCGTGCGGCCCGGGTAGCGAAGTGATATGCACCAGAATCCCGCTGGCGCGTGGGAAAAGCGGGATCTCCCCCGTTTGCTTCACAGGAATCTCCAGCCTAGCAGCCAACAATCGCTCTAAATGGTCGCAAGAACCGTACCAGGGCATTTGGGGAAACACTTGTGGGTGCTGTCTGCAAGGTTGGCACTGTTCTTGCACATAAGCCCCAACGATGCCCATAAAGAGCTGAATATGAGAGCGAGCAGCGCGAGCGATGAGCGGAGGCTCAGGCTTGGGCCTGGGTCTTCACGCAAGCTTTGCCGCAATCTGTTTGAGTCGGTGGGAGAAGGACCGTGATTGCCAACGACGAAATTGTTGATGTGCACAGGGCAGCGGCACTTGCCGAAAAGATCCTCGCCCAGCGGCGCGTCCCCTCGGCGGTCTATCGCCTCCAGTTCAACCACGAGCTCACGTTTCGGGATGCCCAGGCACTGGTGCCCTACGTGCACGATCTGGGAATCAGCGATTGCTACGCGTCACCGCTGCTAAAGGCCCGTCCAGGCAGTTGCCACGGCTACGATATCTGCGACCACAGCCAGCTCAACCCCGAGGTGGGGACAGACGAGGAGTTCGAGGCATTCTCTTCGGCGCTGCGCGCTCACGAGATGGGCCTGGTTCTGGACACTGTAGCCAACCATATGTGCATCGTGGATTCCTGCAATCTGTGGTGGATGCACGTACTTGAAAACGGGCCGGGCTCCGTGTTCGCCTCCCATTTCGATGTCGACTG
Organism: Chloroflexota bacterium; assembly: GCA_016210495.1. The sequence goes on along the minus strand of JACQUC010000170.1, from coordinate 7,925 downwards.
GCATCCAGCGACACCTGAGCTAGATAACAAGGTGCTCATTCCCATTCTGGAAGATCAGTACGGGAAAGTGCTCGAACGCGGGAAGCTGCGACTGGCCTACGAAGACGGAGCCTTTTTCGTTCACTACCACACGACAAAGCTGCCTGTGGACCCGGGCAGTTACGGCAGCATCCTGGGCCATCAGCTTACGCCGCTGTCCGAGACGCTAGGGGAAGACCATGAGCATATTCAAGAGCTTCGGAGCATCCTAACCGCCCTCAGCTATTTACCTCCTCGATTTGGGATTTCCTCCGAGAAAATGGCAGAACGCAACCGCGAGAAAGAGGTGATCAAGCGACGCATAGCGGCTCTTTGCACAACCAGTCCCGAGGTCCAGAAGGGCATCGATGCGTCGGTCGGCGCCTTCAATGGCACCCCTGGCGATCCACGCAGCTTCGACTTGTTGGATGCGTTGCTGGATATGCAGGCCTATCGGCTGGCATACTGGCGTGTTGCTGCCGAGGAGATCAACTACCGTCGTTTCTTCGATATCAACGATCTGGCCGCCATCCGAGTCGAGCTTCCCGAGGTGTTCCAGGCTGCTCATCAGCTACTCCTCAAGCTACTAACTGAGGGGAAGGTGACCGGATTGCGGATCGACCATCCCGATGGCCTCTGGAATCCAGCCAGCTACTTCCGCCAAGTTCAGGAGGGCTACATTCGTAGCCAGGCCCGGGCCCGTCTCGGGCGTGGAACCAATAACGGTTCGGCCGTGCTGGAGGCGAAGGAAGACGCTGTTGTCGGACTGCTGATGGCGCAAGAGGATCGGAGTTATGGCCCGGCGCCCATCTGGCCACTGTACGTGGTCGCCGAGAAGATCCTTGCCGGGGACGAGCCTTTGCCTCAGAACTGGGCGGTATACGGGACAACGGGCTACGACTTCCTGAACGCGGTGAACGGTCTCTTCGTCGACGCACGGCGCGCCAGGGTCTTCGACAGAATCTACAGCCGGTTCACCGGTGAGAAATCCAAGTACCGAATTCTGGTGAACTCTAGCAAAAAAATGATCATGCTCGTGTCGTTAGTCGCGGAGATCAATGCCCTCAGCCACCAGCTCGAAAGGATAGCCAAGACGAACCGGCGGTACAGAGACTTCACGCTCAACAGCCTTACCTTTGCAATTCGCGAGGTCATCGCCAACCTACCCGTGTATCGCACTTACATTACAGACCAAGGAGAAGACGTGGCGCGCTCTGACCAGGGCTTCATCCAGGCTGCTGTTCGACAGGCAAAAAAGCAAAACCCCCGCACAGCCAAGGCTATCTTTGACTTTATCCAAGACTGTCTCTTGCTACGAAACGTGGGCGACTTTCACGAAGAGGACAAAGTGAGACTGACGGAATTCGCAATGAAGTTCCAGCAGCTCACAGGTCCGGTGATGGCGAAGGCCGTGGAGGACACCGCTTTTTACGTGTTCAACCGTCTGGCATCATTGAACGAAGTGGGCGGCAACCCCGATCAATTCGGCGTTTCTGTAGAGGATTTCCATCGCCAGAATGCTGAACGCCGTCTGCACTGGCCTCACTCACTAATCACCACGTCGACGCACGACACAAAGAGAAGTGAGGACGTACGGGCACGCATCGACGTCCTGTCCGAGATACCCGACGAGTGGCAGCGGGCCTTAGCCTCCTGGAGTCGATTGAACGCGCCAAGCAAGACCGTCGTCGACGGCGATAGTGCCCCCGACCGAAATGACGAGTATTTGCTCTACCAGACACTCGTTGGGGCGTGGCCCAACGAGCCGATGAGGCCCGAGCAATTCGAGTGTTTTCGCGAGCGCATTGCCGATTATATGCTCAAGGCGACCAGAGAAGCCAAAACGCACACCAGTTGGATCAATCCCAACGAAGAATACGAGGCCGCGCTGCGCAACTTTGTCTTTCGCCTCCTGGAGGATGGTATTGAAGACCCATTCCGCAATGAACTACTGCGTCTTCAACGGCAAGTGGCCTACTACGGCCGGTTCAACTCCCTGTCCCAGGTGTTGCTCAAGCTCACCTCGCCAGGCGTGCCCGACATCTATCAAGGCAACGAGCTGTGGGATTTCAGCCTGGTGGACCCGGACAACCGGCGACCAGTCGATTACAGGCGCCGTAGGGCGCTACTGGCCGAGCTGACGAAACGGATCGATCAATCGGGCGAGGACCTGGGATCGTTGGCGGGAGAGGTTCTCAGGGAAGGCGAAGATGGAAGAATCAAGCTGTACGTCACGTACCGCACGCTCAACTTCCGGCGCGCCCACCGGCAACTGTTCGCCTCGGGCGAGTACTGGCCTGTGGAAGCCGAAGGCGAAATGCGGGAGCACGCGGTTGCTTTCGCCCGCATCCTCGGAACGCGAGGGATCGTCGTCGTAGCGCCGCGGCTGGTGGTGGGACTCACCGGGGGCATCGAGCAGCCCCCCGTTGGCGGCGTGTGGAGGAATACATCCCTGGTGCTGCCGCTTGGGACATCGACAACGCGCTACCGCAACATCTTCACAGGCGAAACGCTGGTGGCCCAAGCCCAAGGCGACGGCCTGGCGTTGCGCCTCGCGGAAGTACTGGGGAACTTCCCGGTGGCGCTGCTGGAGGGACTAGAGCGATGAGCAGAGAGCGTGAAGCCGTGGCACGAGTTGTGCAAGTTATTACCGGCCTTACCGTTGCGCGAGGGGGGGGAGGAGATGTCGTTGGACGAGACCCACAGAAGAGTACAGATGTTGTTGGACGTCGTCAAACGCTGGAAGCGGGTGGCTATCCTGGGCCACGACAATCCGGATCCCGACTCTATCGCCAGCGCGCTGGGGCTCAGCCGTCTCTTCTCAGCCGAGCTCGGGTTAGAGACGCCGATTCTGTACGGTGGAATCGTGGGCAGGGCCGAAAACAGGTCGATGCTCGAGAGCTTGGGCATCAAGCTGTCGCACTTGAGAAACAATGCCCTGGAAGAATACGACGGCGTTGTACTGGTCGATACCCAGCCCGGGGCCGGCAACAACTCGTTGCCTTCGACGTTCCGGCAGGTGGCGGTGATCGACCACCATCCCTTGCAGGCAAACTCGAGTACCTACCAGTACGTAGACGTGCGTCCGGAGTATGGCGCCTTGTCGACTATCATTTTTGAGTATCTCGTATCGGCGGGCATAAGCGTTGAGACCGACATCGCCACTGCTTTGTTTCACGGGATCAAGTCGGAGACGCTCGACCTCGCAAGGCGGGCCACACCATCAGATATTGAAGCTTACGTTCGCCTATTCCCGCTGGTCGATCTGCGGAAACTGGCCGAAATTCAGCATCCCCGAGTGCCCAGGCACTATTTCGAGGATACGCGGGTGGCAATGGAGCGGGCATTCATCTACGACGGGGTGATCATCTCCGACATAGGGCCGTGTTCCTCACCGGATACGGTGGCCGAGATGGCGGACTTCCTGCTTCGGTTGGAGGGAGTATCCTGGTCCATTTGCCTGGGCCAGTTTGCCGGCCAAATATACTTCTCGGTGCGAACAAGCGAGCCGAAGATCAACGCCGGGGAGCTCGTACGGAAGGTGGCGGGCTCGCTGGGCAGCGCAGGCGGGCACGACGCGGTCGCCGGTGGCAGGATTCCAATAGCAAACTTGAGCGACGGCCAACTCGATAGACTGATCTCAGAAACGAAGCATCGGTTTCTGGAGCTATTGGACGTGGAATCGAAGAGTCCTGCCAAACTGCTTGTCTGGCGGAACAGGAGTGAGGAAATACGATAGCCGGATTGGGTGTCCTTCGGCGGACTAAAGTACCGCCGTCAAGACTGCGGGCAGGCGCTCCGGATGAGTGGCAGGCTGTTGCCAGGGCGAGGCGGCACTCGGCGGACTGGACTCGCCGTCAAGACGCTTGGAAGGCGCCTGATGGGAGCACGGGAGACGATGGCTGGCTTGGGTGTCCTTCGGCGGACTGAAGTACCGCCGTCAACCCGCTTGGCCGGTGCGCTTGCTAATTGGTAGCCTGTTGCGAGGGCAAGGGGGACGGGCGGTATTCCGTTGGGCCGCTGCGAAGAGCGCGCCGGTGATTGCGAAGCCCTCCTTACCAGCCCGAAGGGTAGATGTAGGCGATGGCCGGCAGGAACAGCTTGTAGCTACCTATCGTTATCATCGCCGACTTACTTGTCTGGTTACCGCTGCTATCGGCGATGTTGGCGGTGTTGACGACGGTTGTGGAGGCGGTGCTGCTCACCACCGCTCGGAACGTGATTGTCACGGTATCGCCGGCGCTGACGGGACCGCTCCAACGTACCTGATTGCTAGTAGAGTCCCAGGTCGGCGGCGGGGTGCTACTGGAAATCGCCGAGTCGTCCACATAGGTGAGCTCGATGGGCACCGTGTCGGTCATCCACGCGGTGGTGTTGCCGGTACCGGAGTTGATTACTCGGATGGTGTAGGTTAAGACGTCGCCGGGTCTGGCAGACGAGTCGCTCGCCGTCTTGCTCGACGAGGAGATGACCGGCGCGCCGGGCAATACCGTGGCGGCGGCTGAGAATCGATCGGGTTCGCCCGTGCCGCTTTCTAGCGTGGCTGTGTTGGAAATGATCGAGCCCACCGGGGCGCTGGCGCTCACGGTGACCCGCATGGTGATCGTCACCGGCGATCCGACGTTCACGGTGTCGATATACCACAGGTAAATCCCATCGAAGGGTGCGTAGCCCGAAGTGGCCGAACTGGCCGCAAAGCTCGTGTTCGCCGGCAAGGGATCCCTGAGCGTGACGTTCCCGTTCGCGGTGCCGTCGTTCAAGAGCACAATCGTGTAGGTGAGCACACCCCCGGGGTACGTCGAGGTCGGGCTCACAGACTTGGTGGAATCCGAAAAGCGTGGCGCGCTGGCCACGGTGGTAGTGGCAACTGAAGTGTCGGTGATCGTGCCGAGACCGTTGTCGACCTGGGCGGTGTTGGTGATCACCGTGCCATTGGGCAACGGCGAGCTGAGGGTCGCACGGTAGGTGATGGTGATGGACGAGCCCACGGTAACGGGGCCTGTCCAGAGGACGCTGCCGACGCCATACGATGGCGTGCCGACGGTGGCCGTCAGGGAGTTGGAGGCGTAGGTCAAGTTGCCAGGCACGATGTCCGTCACCAGCGCCGCCGTGGCGTCCACATTGCCCGTGTTGGTCAGCCGAATCGTGTAGGTGATGGTGTCGCCGGGGGTGGCGGTCGTGGCGCTGACCGACTTTGTGGACGTGGTGAAGTCCGGCGCGCTGCTGACGGTGTTGGTTACAAGCTTCGACACTATCGTTCCCCGACCGTTGCCGATGAACGCCGTGTTGGTGATGACGAGCCCGTCGGTCAACAGGACGCCGACCGTTACCCGGAAGGTAACGGTGACAGACTGGTCGTAGGCGACGTCACCGGCCCAGCCAACCTGGCCGCTCGTGTGATCGTACGAGCCCACACCCGCGCTGGCCGGAGAGGTGACGGTGTAGCTGACGGCGCCGGTGTTGAAAGTGTAGTCCCAGCTCGTGTTGCTGGGCAACTGGTCCGTCATCGTAATCTGCTGGTTGATCCCGCTCTCGCTGCCGGTATTGGTAATTCGAATGGTGTAGGTGATCATGCCTCCTGGAGCAACCCTGGATGGCGCGGAGGTCTTGGCAGACGTCGACAAGTTGGGGGCGCTGCTAACGGTGGACGTGACTAGCCTGGTCAGGGGGTTACCGGTGCCATCGGTGATATACGCGGTATTGGTGATGATAGTACCGTTGGGCATTGGCGGCAAGACGAACGCCCGGTAGGTAACCGTGGTCGGCTGGCCGACTGTAACCGTGCCGGTCCATCGAAGGGTGGTGGCATCGGGCCAGCTTAGCGAGCCAGAGCTATTGGTAGCCGAGCCCGCGATGTAGAACAGGCCGGACGGGATGGTATCCGTGAAGCTGGCGCCACGCGCGTGGTCTGTGCCGGTGTTCGACAGGACGATGGTATACGTCACCACGCTGGAAAAAGGGATAACGGTTGTCAGGTTGACAGTTTTTGCAGAGGTGTTGAGATCGGGCACGCCGGCGGCGCGCGTGGTTTCGATAGGTGGCGCCGATCGGCTGAGCGTGACAAACAGGGCAACCAAACAAATCGCTTGAATCAGCGCATAGCGGACAACACGCAGATTGAGCTCGCGCGTCATATTAGCCACCTCTGGCAAGTTATCCGATGCCGCCGCAGTCAGGCTACCTCGATTTGCTGCTTGCGCCACGTCCACGCTACGAAATTTGCTTTTGCCTCGCAGCGGAACCAAAAGCCATCGGGGCTATTATAGACAAGCTCGACTGCTTGTCAAGTATCTTGCGGAGCCCCAGAGCACCAGAGCACCAGCTAGCGGATCAAGCCCCAGGATATCGATAACGCAGCTTCTCTTACCGCCCAGCGAGTGACCGGCCGTCCCGGCACAACGTTGGTTGGTGAGCGGGCTTCCTTTAGGCCGAGGGCGGTGCGGCCGCAGTTGGTGCATTGCATTCGCGCCGTTGGGCCCCCGAACCGCGAATGAAGGTGCCAGGCTGGAAAACGTGAAGGTGCCACCTACATCTCGGACGGGTGCTCTGGTAGGTGCAACCTAGAACGTGCCTCCTACCTCGGCAGAAGCTTGACGCGCGCTCGGAAGGCCGCCGTTTGTTGTAGGAGGTTATGGAGGGTGCTATAATTTGTTGCCGTAACAACTGGCGGATTGTGGGGCGATGGGCGGTTGGGCGATCGACAATGCACGCCATACGGATCGGCGAAGACTCAGGCTAGGCTGCTGTGCCCCTTTTTCTCAGGTCTACCGTGCTAACTGGCGGTAGGCTTACTTTTTTGCTGAGCCAGCGCTCATGCCATTGCGCTTGCGGTGGGATGAGCTAGTTCTCGGTGGGAAATGGGTATCGGGCCGCGCCTCCAGCCCAGGGCGCGGAGACCGCGCCCCTACGTTGTTCTATATCGCGCCACGAACGAGCTAGGATGGCGAAGCTCGCACATCTTACGCAGGAGTTTAGACCCGGTGCTCAACCGAAAAACCACTTGCTCAGCAATTGAGTCTTGCAAGAAGCTACAGTTTTTGGGTAAGGGGCGAAAACACTGGCTGCTGATCGCCGACGATGAAGAGGCGTTCTCAGAGGTGGCAGCCAGACTGATAGGCACTATCATTTCACGCCACCCACACTGCGTCTTGGCGCTGCCAACCGGTCGCACGCCAATGGGCATGTACGATCACCTCGTGGCAATGTATCGGCGAGGAAGCTTAGACTTCTCTGGGGTACGGGTCTTCAACCTGGACGAGTTCTACGGCATTCCACGCAGGCATGCGAGCAGCTACGCCACTTACTTGAGGCAGCGTTTTCTGACGCGCGTGAACGTGCGAGGGGAGAATGTACACCTGCTGAGCGCGCAGACGAAGGATCCGGTGGGCGAATGCCGGCGCCACGAGGAACGGATTCGGGACGCCGGCGGAATAGACGTGGCTGTTGTGGGCATCGGCCACAACGGCCACTTGGCGTTCAACGAGCCGGGCTCGCGCTTTGACTCGCGAACGAGACCGGTGCAACTCAGCCCCGAGTGCGCATCCCAGGTCGGATGGAACCAGCCGGGAACACCCTGCAACGCGCTAACAATGGGCATAGGCACGATCATCGATTCACGGCAGGTCGTGCTGATGGCCTCCGGCGCGAGGAAGGCTGAAATAGTGGCGCGCGCGCTTAGCGGAGAGGTGACGGCGGCCGTACCAGCCTCCGTGCTTCAGCGGCATCCACATCTAACGGTCATACTCGATCAGGCAGCGGCAAGGCTGATAAAGGGCTTATAGATGCGTTTTGGCAGACTTTTGGGGGCGAACAGCCGTTCGCCCCATGTGCATTAAGCTAAGCAGCCGTTAAGCCGGTAGACGTACGGTCTTAAGGTAGGGGCGAACGGCGAAATTGTTGCATAATGT
>JACQUC010000175.1 GCA_016210495.1 Chloroflexota bacterium | reverse complement strand
CCCAAATCTTGACTGCCCACCTCCTTTGTGCTACGATGCCTATGTCATAATCCTGACGGCCTTCCCGTCAATGACATACTTTGTAGACTTTTGCCAACAAATGGGCTAGAATATCAGGGCACACCCCTGGTCATCGCGGATTCAAGGAGTTCGACAGATGCTCTCCAACAGTGACGCAGCCGTCCCAGCGAGCGGCATAGGCGCCGACCCCATCGGGGCCGTAATGGTCGTTGGCGGCGGTATCGCCGGAATGCAGGCTTCCCTTGACCTGGCTAGCTCGGGCATCAAGGTATACCTCGTGGAAAGCTTGCCCGCCATCGGCGGCAAGATGGTGCAGTTGGACAAGACCTTTCCCACCAACGACTGCGCCACCTGTATCGTTTCGCCCAAGCTGGTCGACGTCGCCCGCAACCCCAACATCGAGTTGCTTACCTACACCGAGGTCATCTCCGTCTCCGGCGCCCCGGGCGACTTTCACGTCAAGGTGCGTGAGAAAGCCCGCTACGTGGACGTCGACAAGTGCAACGGCTGCGGCGAGTGCGCGCGCGCCTGCGTGTGGAAAAACCGCGTGCCTTCCGAGTTCGACCGCGGTATGTCCAAGCGCGCCGCCGCCTACATTCCGTTCGCCCAGGCGGTGCCGCTCAAGGCCACCATCGATCCCGAAACCTGCCTGCTGCTCGGTGGACGCAAGTGCGTCGCCCCGTGCTCTAAGAACTGCGGCCCCAAAGCCATCGACTTTACCCAGAAGGACAAGGAGCGTGAGTTCGACGTCGGCGCCGTCATCGTCGCGCCCGGCTACGAGCTTTACGACCCCAAGCTCTCCGAGGAGCTGGGCTTCGGGCGCTATCCCAACGTGCTCACCAGTCTCCAGTTCGAGCGTCTGTTGAGCGCCTCCGGCCCCACGCGCGGCGCAGTGCTGCGTCCGTCCGACCAGCACGAGCCACATCGCATCGCCTTCATCCAGTGCGTCGGCTCCCGTGACCAGAAGCACGACTACTGCTCGTCGGTCTGCTGTATGTACTCCACCAAGGAGGCCATGCTGGCCAAGGAGCACGCGCCTGACGTCGATATCAACGTCTTTATGATGGATATCCGCGCCTTCGGCAAGGGCTTCGACGCCTACTACGAGCGGGCGCAGCGCGACTACGGCATCCGCTACACCCGCTGTCGCCCGTCGAGCATCAAGGAGGTCCCTTCCACCAGGAACCTCCTCATCAAGTACCAGACCGAGGATGGCCGGATGGTCGAGGAGGAGTTCGATCTGGTCGTCCTGGCCGTGGGTATGGAGCCCGCCAAGGGCGCGAAGGAGCTGGCCGCCACGCTGGGCATCGAGCTGAACGCCGCCGGCTTCTGCAAGACCGCCGAGTTCGCGCCGCTGGACACCAGCAAGCCCGGCGTGTTCGTCTGCGGCCCCTTCGTGGAGCCGATGGATATTCCCGACAGCGTGATGACCGCCAGCGGCGCCGCCGCCAAGGCCCTCGAGCTGGTGGCCCTGTCCCGCGACAGCCTCGTCAGCGAGCGCGTCTATCCCGCCGAGAAAGACGTCAGCGGCGAGGAGCCGCACATCGGCGTGTTCATCTGCCACTGCGGCACCAACATCGCCGGCGTCGTGGACGTCAAGTCCGTCGCCGAGTACGCCAGCAAGCTCCCGGGCGTCGTCCACGCCGAGACCACTGTCTACGCCTGCTCTCAGGACAATATCCAGACCCTCAAGTACAAGATGGCCGAGCACGGCCTCAACCGCGTCGTAATCGCCGCCTGCACGCCCCGCACCCACGAGCCGCTGTTCCAGGACACCATGCGCGAGGTGGGCCTCAACCCGTTCCTGTTCGAGATGGCCAACATCCGCGACCAGTGCTCCTGGGTCCATTCGAAGGACCCCGCGGGCGCTACGCAGAAGTCCAAGGACCTCGTGCGCATGGCCATCGCCAGATCCAGAACTCTTAGCCCGCTCTACAAGGAGTCCCTGGGCGTCAACGGCCGCGCGGTCGTCGTCGGCGGGGGCGTCGCGGGCATGACCGCTGCCCTCTCCCTGGCCAACCAGGGTTTTGGCGTGTACCTCGTCGAGCGAGAAAAGGAGCTGGGCGGCAACTTACGTAACCTGCGCTCCACCGTCGGCGGGCAGGACCCGCGCATCTTTATGAACGATCTGATCGAGCGCGTGCAGAGCCACGGCCTCATCGACGTCTACACGGATGCGACCGTCACAGCCTTGACCGGCTTTGTGGGCAACTACAAGTGTACCGTCAGGCAAGCCGGCGTCGACCGCGTCCTCGACCACGGCGCTTTGATCGTGGCTACCGGAGGCAAGGAGTACCGGGGAGACGAGTATCTGTACGGCCAGGACCCGCGTGTCATAACCCAGCTCGAGCTGGAGCACAGGATCGCCGATTCGCCGGGCGATGTAGCCCGGGCCCGCAACGTCGTGATGATCCAGTGCGTGGGGCCGGCTGCCAAATCGGGCGGTTATTGCAGCCGCATCTGCTGCACCACGTCCCTGAAGAACGCCATCAAGATCAAGGAGCTGAATCCATCCGCCAACGTCTTCGTTTTGGCCAAGGACGTGCGGACCTACGGCTTCAAGGAGCAGGTGTACACCGAAGCCAGAGCGAAGGGCGTCGTGTTCCTGCGCTATGACGAGGATCACGAGCCCAGGGTCGAGGCCACGGGCAACGGGCTGCGCGTCTCGCTGGCCGACCACGTCCTGCGCGAGGAGGTGGCTGTCGACGCCGACCTGCTGGTGTTGACAACGGGCATCGTGCCCAACGAGGGCAACGACGCCCTGGCGCCCGCCCTCAAGGTACCGCTCACCAAAGAGGGCTTCTTCCTGGAGGCCCATATCAAGCTGCGCCCCGTGGACTTCGCCTCCGAAGGCCTCTTCGTCTGCGGCCTGGCGCACTATCCCAAGTTCATCGAAGAGAGCATCGCCCAGGCCCTGGCAACATCGGCTCGCGCCGCCACGGTCCTCTCCCGGCCTCAGCTCGAAGTCGGGGGCGCCGTCGCCGTCGTCGACCAGTCCAAGTGTGCCGGTTGCCTCACCTGCGTGCGTGTGTGTCCGTATCACGTTCCGAAAATGAATTTCCAGGGAGTAGCCGAGATAGAGGTTGCGGAATGCCACGGCTGCGGAACCTGCGTCGCCGAATGCCCGGCCAAGGCGATCCAGTTGCTGCACTACCGCGACGACCAGATCACGGTGAAAGCTGAAGCCTTGCTGGCGGAGGTCGCATGAGCGCCGAATCTGAAACTGTCTTCGAGCCGCAAATCGTCGCGTTCTGTTGCCACTACTGCGCCTTTGCTGCCGCCGACTTAGCCGGGTCGATGAGGCTGCAATATCCACCCAACATCAAGATTATCAAGATACCCTGCACCGGCCGGGTAGATGCCATCCATATCTTGAAAGCCTTCGAGTACGGCGCCGACGGCGTGTTCGTCGCCGGCTGCCTGGAGGGTAACTGCCACTACGTCGAGGGCAACATCTTCGCCAAGAAGCGCGTCAACCACCTCAAGAAGGTACTCGACGAGGTCGGCATCGATGGAAATCGGCTGGAAATGTATAATATGTCGGCGGCCATGGGACAGAGGTTCGCCGAGGTGGCCACCGAGATGACCGAGCGCATCCGACAGTTAGGCCCCAGTCCTGCTCGCAGGCGAGGGGATGGGGTTCTCACCGATACGAGCGAGCGCAACGCTGTGGAGGTATAGCTCTAAATGATTGTCGCCGAGCAAAAGCCCTTAAATGAGATAAGACAGATGATCGCCCCGTATAAGAAAGTGCTCGTGGTGGGCTGTGGCACCTGCGTTACCGTGTGCCTGGCTGGTGGCGAGAAGGAGGTTGGCGTTCTCTCGTCGACCCTGCGCCTCGCCGATAAGGTCGACGGCAACGAGCGCCAGATCGTCGAGCAGACCATCACCCGCCAGTGCGAGGACGAGTTCCTGGAGCAGTTGCGTGCCAACATGGCATCCGTCGACGCTGTGCTCTCCCTCGGCTGCGGTGTGGGCGTCCAGGATATCGCCGCGATGTATCCCAACGTCCCCGTCCTGCCCGGCCTGAACACCAAGTTCATGGGCCGGCCTCTGGTCCAGGGCGTCTGGGCTGAGGAGTGCGCGGCGTGCGGCGATTGCATCCTCGACGAAACGGGCGGCATCTGCCCCATCGCCAGGTGTGCCAAGAACTTGCTGAATGGTCCTTGTGGCGGCTCGCACGACGGCAAGTGCGAGGTCTCCGACGACATCCAGTGCGCCTGGGCGCTCGTCTACGAGCGGTTGGCCAGGCTGGGCAAGCTGGAGACCTTGGAAGAGATCAAGCCCGCCAAAGACTGGACGACTGCCGGCCACGGCGGCCCGAGAAAGATCGTTAGGGAGGACCTGAAGATATGAAATCTGGTAGCAACCTCGAAAGGGTGCTGGAATCCGGCGCGTTCGCGGTGACGGCCGAGCTCGGGCCGCCCAAAAACGCCGACGCCGAGGTTATTCGTCGTAAGGCCGGCATTCTGAAGGGTTACGCCGACGCTGTCAACATCACCGATAACCAGACCGCCGTGGTTCGTATGTCCAGCATTGCCGCTGCCTCCGTTCTCGTGCCACTCGGTCTGGAACCGATAATCCAGATGACCTGCCGGGACCGCAACCGCATCGCCATCCAGAGCGATCTGCTCGGCGCCTACGCCATCGGCGCCAGGAACCTCTTGTGTCTGACCGGCGATCACCAGAAGTTCGGCAACCACCCTCAGTCCAAGGGCGTATTCGATAT
>JACQUC010000014.1 GCA_016210495.1 Chloroflexota bacterium | reverse complement strand
CAGCAGGACGACGAGGACGGGAATCAGTGCGGAAACAGCGAACCCATAGCGATGTCCCATAGCTACTAACCTCCTTCTCCATTCTGGACTTGCAGCGCCGAGGCTGGGATGGCTGCGAGAATAACATGTTGCCAGGGACTTGTCAATCCCCCTGCTCGACTGCTTGGGCGTTGACTTCCGGCTGCCACTGTGCTAGCATCACGCAGCGCCAATTTGGATAGTTCTTGGTGCAAGGGAGGATGGCTGGATATGGCTTGCAAAGATCTGCGGGATTGGCTGGCTGCTCTGGAAGAGGCCGGTGAGGTCAGGAGAATCTCCGCCGAGGTCGACTGGAACGAGGAGATCGGCGCCATTACTCAGCGCTCCATCGATCACAATGGGCCCGCCCTGGTCTTTGAGAACATCAAGGATTATCAAAAGGGCCAGTTTCGTCGCGTCCTCACCGCATCCCTCGCCACCTACCCTCGCATCGCCACGATGCTTGGGCTGCCTGGCACCAGCTCTCCCCGCGATCTCATCCAGACCTTCCGTCAACGAGTCAGGAATCCCGTCAAGCCCGTGCTCGTCGAGACAGGACCGGTCAAGGAGAACGTGCGGCGCGACCGCGACGTGAACCTGCTCGATCTGCCCACTCCCAAATGGTTCCAGCGAGACGGTGGTCGCTACATCCTGACCTTTGGCGGGGCAGTAACCAAGGACCTCGAGATGGGTTGGACCAACGTCGGCCTGTACCGGGGAATGCTTCTCGACGAGACATCGCTGGCCATCCAGGCTCCCCCCGATAAGCACATTCACTGGCACGGCCGCAAGCTCGCGCAGCGGGGAGAGCCCCTGCCCGTAGCCGTGGTCATCGGCGCCGATCAGACCTTCCCCTTCTGCGCTTCGACCGGCTTTACGCCTGGCACCAACGAGTACGAGATGATGGGAGCGCTACGCCAGGAACCCGTGGAGCTGGTGAAATGCGAGACCATCGACCTGGAGGTCCCCGCGTATGCCGAGATAGTGCTGGAAGGCACGATGCACTACGATCCATCCACCTACCGTATGGAAGGTCCCTTTGGCGAGTTCACCGGCTTCTATGGTGGGGATCGGTCGTTGCAGCCGGTGATGCAGGTGCAATGTATCACCTTCCGCGATGATCCCATCTTTCAGGGCTCGCCACGCAACAAGCCCATCGACGAGGGCGGCTACATCGGCTCGATCATGACGTCAGCGGACGCGTGGGGCGCGCTGGAGAAGATCGGGGTGCCGGGCATCACGGACGTCTTTTGCTCGCCGGTGACAGGCAGCACGAACATAGTGGTGCAAATACAGAAGCGGTATCAGGGCCACGCGAAGCAGGTAGCCGCTGCGCTGTGGGGGAGCAAGCTGGGCGCGTTCAAGAACGTGATGGTTGTGGACGACGACATCGATATCCACAACCCGGTGGATCTGGAATGGGCCTTCACCTGGCGGGTGGTCGCCGCCGGCGACGGCGTCGTGGTCTTTCCGGGCACGCCCGGCGGCCGCCTGGACCCGAGCACTGACGCGCGCTGGAAGGATCCGAACAAGCACGGCAGGGCGCGGTGGAACAGGGTCTTGATCGACGCCACGGCCGACTGGCGGTGGGAGCCGAGAGAGGAATGGGAGGGCAGGCGGCTGCCGCCCGTGGTAGAGAGCACGCCGGAGATGCAGGTGCTGGTGGAGAAGAGATGGGGGGAGTACGGGCTATAAGGCAAGGCCCCGGCCCCACCCTGGTCGGCCAGAGAGAGAGGTCCGCCCCTAGCAAGCCACTTGCACGTAGGAACGCGACCATCATAATGTAGGGGCGAACGGCGTTCGCCCGTGCGGTCGCTAGATCTGATCGACGCGCCTGTCCGGCGTGCAAAACGTCGGTCCGATGTCCCCGCATCGGCGTACCCGTCGAATTCTCACACCTGCGTGCCAACGCCAGGGGCGAACGCCGTTCGCCCCTACACTACCTACGCCTTCAGCCGGTGTCCTACAAGTCGGCGTTGACCTGAAGTTGATGCACAAGGGACAGGCCGGACCTCGCCCTACTCGTAGAGCTTCCTGATGAAGCCGCTGTCGTCGAGCTCCTTGACGAGGCTGTTGTCGAAGAAGGTCTCGGGTTTGGCGTCTTTTGCGGCGGGGATTTCGACGGCTGCCATCTTCAGGTGGGCCTGAATCGCCTCGGCGGTGACATACGGCACTCTGGGAATCGCTTTCGGAACTGTGGTCTCGTAGGTTTCGTCCAGTATTGCTTTGTTATCAGTCTGGGTGTACTTGCCGATGACCTGCACCGTGAAGGGCTTGTCCTTTTTTGCCACCGCGATGGCTTCCAAGTATGCCTTCATAAAGTTCCTCACCGTCTCGGGACTCTTGGCCAAATAGGCCTTACTGACCGCTACCCCGGTGTCTATCACAGGCACCCCCAACTCGAAAAAGCTTGCCAGTTCGTACATCCCGGCCTCTTTGGCCCTTAACGAAGATGGTGGGCCTATGACGGATGCCTGGACACCGCCAGACATTAGCGCGGCAAGTCTCTCGGGTGGACCGCCTGCCTCCACGAGGGTTACATCTTTGTCGGGCTCCAAACCGAACTTCTCCAAAGCGAACCGGGCTGCAAAGTCGCCAAGGGAGCCAAGACGTCCAGCGGCGACCGTCTTCCCTTTTAGTTGTTCCATACGCGTTATGTCAGGTTGGCTCCACAGAGAATTGAGCAATGTGGGGAGCGTGTTGGCGACAAAGATCAGGTCGGCGCCGCCGAGAGTGGCGTTAATCAATCCACCCGCGGACTGTCCGATATGCAGCTCTCCGGCGACCATCGACCGAGCTACGACTGGCGTCTGCGCGATGTAGACCAGCTCGACGTCGAGGCCGTACTTCTCGAATAGGCCCTTCTCCTTGGCTACCCACGGGGGCAACTGTCCTCCCGTAAGAGCGCTGTAGGCGAGGCGGATCTTGACGGCTTTGGCCTCGGCTTTCGGCGCGGGCTTGTCAGGCTGGGCGGCCTTTTCCGGTTTGGTCTCTTTGGCCGCCGGCTTGGCCTCCGGAGTTGGCGAAGGCTTAGGCGCCGGGCTCGGCGCAGCTTTGGGCGGCGGGGTCGGGGTTGGCGTGGGCGCCGCGGGTTGGGCGCAGCCAACAAGCGTGGTGGCCAGCAGGACGACGAGGACGGGAACCAACGTGCTAACGGCGAAGCGATAGCGATGAAACATGGTCACTTACCCTCCCTGATTGTTTGCTCACTGCGTGGGCAGCCAGCTAGCGTTCGTCAGATTGGAGCGATGCCCGAGCCCAGCCCCACCCCGCCAGGGCGGACAGCGGATCCGCCTCAGGCGGACCCCTACGTGTCGGCGTGCATGGTGCCGGCGACCAGGGCCCGGTAGTACTCCCAGGCCCGAGCGATTCCCTCCCCTCCCGATACGGCAGCGCTCATCCTGGGGACGAGATAGCCTTTTTCCTGGTCAGTGTAGTATCGCGGCGTGCCGATGCTCATCGCGTGAACCTGCATCCAGGCCGCTTCCTCGAGGGCCAGGGCATTCAAACAGCAGGTTTCCACCGTCGGCCCTACAACGGTGGCGCCGTGGCCGCGCATCAACGTGGCCTTGTGGGAGCTCAAGGTTACGGCAAGCTGGTCGCCGAGCTCGAGGGTGTCGACCAGGCCAAGCCCCTCGAAGAGGGGCACGCCGTCGGCGAACCGCATACCGGTGTGGTGAACGGTTCTGACGGTTTCGCCCACGATGCTCAGAAGGATGCCCATTGGGGCGTGGTTGTGGATAATGGAGCTCACGTCAGGTCTGGCCTTGTAGATACGCCCGTGAATCCAGTGCTCGGCAGCCGGCCAGGCATTCCCCTCGATCACATTGCCATCGGGGTCCATGACGCAGAAATCGGTCGGCGTGACCAGCGCCGGGGCACGCCGACCCTGCATCAAGAAGGTACCGGTGTTGGGCACACGCGCCGACACGTGCCCGAACGCCTTGAAGAGGCCCTCGCGGGTGGCGATGCGACAAAACAGGACGAGCTTCTCCCGTAGCTCCTGGTTCGCGTCCACAGTTTTTCCTCCCGTCATCAATTTAGCGAAATCCCTCTAGCTTGCCGTCGATGGTCACGCCGCCTCGCTTCTCGTCGATGCGGATGATGGTGACGAGACGATCCGCGCCGGCGTCCATAACTGCCCGATGCACTCGCTTGAACAGATCCATAACCTCTTCGAACTCACCTTCGACGGCGGTGCTCATGGCGTCGACCTCGTACTTGAGGCCGGACGACTGGATGACCTTCACCGCGACCTCCACAAAGGTCCCGAGGCTGGGCACGTCAGCCGAGCGCGGCAAGACGGATATGTCGGCGACGACGTTCGTGGGCAGGTATGGCACCTCCTATGGCAAGATGGCGCTCTAACTGTTGGTAGGCTCAGTATAGCGCATGCGGGGGAAAGAGTAAATATGATGGGGAGAGCAGGCGGAGAGAGGCGCCAGCGAATAGACAGCGAATAAGCGAATGAGTAGGCGTCAGACCGTGGCCTTGCCCTGACGAGAGAGGCCCGTCGATCAGGCGTTTTCTCAGTCGCTGCACCACTGTCTGTGGCCAATCGTTCTAGCCAGCCTCGGGAAGTTCCTTGAGCATCGCCTGGTGATAGACCTCCTCGCGATGACCAGGACCTAGCTTGCGATGGACCTCCATTGCCGTGCCAATGATCTTGTAGGCCGTAGGACAATGAGGAACCGTTGGACCTAGACCGCGAATCATTCGCTTATTCGCTGTCTATTCGCTGTCGCCAGTCTTCCTGTCCATACGAACGCCCGCCTGGCGCAGAAACTTGAACCGCACCCTGGCACCACGCTGCACTTGACTTTCCCTCTGCTGCACGCTATCCTACCTGCGATATCTCGGTAGTGTACGCGGGATTGCGAAAACGCCTCCACGCCACCCCACCCCGGGGCGGACAGAGGACGTCCGCCCCTACGTTTCTATCCTACCTGCGATATCGCCGAAGGTGTCTCTTTTGCCGGCAGGCTCTTAGCTGGTTGTGGGGGTGGGCAAGGGAATGGGTTTGGAGAACGTTCAGCCGCTTCTGGCGCTGGTAGCGCTGATGGTCGTCGTCGCCACGCTGTCGCTGATCCTGGCACGCCGCACGAACAGACTTTCGACGGCGAAATTTCCGCTTGCCGGGGTGAGGCAAGCGACGGAAGCCATCGCCGCACAGCGGGAGCGGCGCGAGCTGATTCGCACCACCCTCGACGAAGCCATCAAGCTGTCCAACGCAGAGGTGGCAGCTTTGGTGCTGCGCAACGAGGTGGATAACACGGCGGACGTCCACACGCTGCTGCAAGGCCAGCTTAGAACGGACAGGATCGCGCTTTCGACAAGGCTTCCCGGGCGCGATAGTGGCGAGGCGCAGGCCACCAAAAGCAGGGGCAATGGCAGCCAGGCATATCAACCTCCTCCGAATCTACCGGGATACTATCCACAGATCAAGGGGGTAATCGGCACGACACTGCGAGCTCAGGGACGTGTTTTCGGCGAGCTGTTTGTCGCCAATAAGCCGACGGGATTCACCGGCGAGGATGAGGACCTGGTGCTGCTTCTGGCGAACCAGATCAGTCCCGCGTTCGAGAACCAGATGCTGGCGGAGCAGTTGAAGCGCGGGTATATGGAGACGATCGAGGCGCTGGTGATGGCCATCGAGGCCAAGGACGGCTACACACGAGGCCATTCGGAGCAGGTTATCAAGTACGCAGTGGCGATCGCGAATGAGATGGGTCTGCCGGCGGAGCAGGTAGAGGACATTCGCGTGGGCGCCGTGCTGCACGACATCGGCAAGATCGGCGTTTCGGAGGCGATCATCAATAAGCCGGGCCCGCTGACGGACGAGGAGTGGCGGCTGATGCGGGACCATCCGCGGATGGCCACCAAGATCATAGACTCGTTCAATAGATCGCGCGATATTCTGCTGATGGTGTACCACCATCATGAGTCATACGACGGTCGGGGCTATCCGACCGGCATAAAAGGAAACGATATACCTCTTTCGGCGCGCATCCTCAAAGTGGCCGACTCGTTCGAAGCGATGACGTCGAAGCGCCCCTATCAGCGGACCAAGACGTTCGAAGAGGCTCTGGTGGAGCTGAAGAACTGCTCCGGCCGGCAGTTCGATCCGCTGATCGTCGCGGCCTTCGAGCGGGCGCTGATCAACCGGAGCCACGGGCTGGATGAGATAGCGCTGCTCAGTTCGCGAAGGGGCACGGGGCAGGGGTCAGGGGGAAGGCGGTCAGCCGTCAGATGGAATCGGTGTGGCGTCGACGGGCGTGAACCGACAGGCGAGCATAACGAGGGCAGCCCGCGCGCGAAGGCGCGGGCTGCCCTTCCGGAAGGAAGGGGGAAACCCGCCTGGTGCCGTTGTATGTCGCCAGGTCGAGGAGAAGGTTGGTCTATCCCTTCTACTCAACCCCCGTCAATTTCTGATCCCTGGCGCTCAGATCCGAGCACTAAGTCGACGAAGTCGCCGGCGGCTTCATCAAGCCGTGTCTTCAACCCCGTGAAGTGTGCGATCTTCCGCTCCACGTGTCGTGCGTGTTCCTCAAAGACCTTCCGTACTCTCTCCCTCTTTTCGGATGCAGGGAGATCACTCAGTCTGATTTCACGCAGTGTTTTGATTTGTCGAGTGTGGAAACCCAGGCTCTGCATTTGGCGAACAAAGCGTAAGTCGCTGATTTGCACGATCCCAAACATCCGATAACCGGCCGGGGTACGCGTCGACGGGTCAATTACTCCCGCCTTCTCGAAATAGCGAATCATAGCTGGGCTATACCCAGTGCGCCTGGACAGTTCGCCAATAACGAACTGCACATCCATTCAATCAACCCCCCTCCACTATCCCCTGCACTAAGTGCGCCAGTGACGATATAGCCTTGCAAATAAGTTGCACAGTCAAGCGGTTTGTGCTACAATGTTGCCGCTTTAGCGCTTGCTACCGGCGCGACGAAGGAGGCGAAGGGGATGATCTCTTCAAATGGGAGGGTCCTGATAGTCGATGATGACCGCCCTTTGGTTGTTATGATAACGACCATCCTCGAAGACGAGGGATACGCCGTTCAAACTGCCTTCAATGGCGAAGAGGGTTTGAATATGGCCAAAGAAAGCCCGCCGGATCTTATCCTGATGGATCTTCGGATGCCTATTATGGATGGCTGGACTTGTTGTCGGCTCTTGAGAGAGCGCGAGGAGACCCAGCGAATTCCGGTTGTAGTGATGTCCGGTGATGGGGCAAGAGAAGCGGTTCAGGCTGAGCTTGGGATCAGGGATTTTCTCAAGAAGCCTTTTGAGATGGATGACTTACTTCTGCACGTCAGAAAGCTGGCTACACCCGCAGGTAGGGACTCGTGAAACCTAAGGCGGATTATTGTATGCCGGCAGGTTATTCGGGAAAACCGTTAGCTGAGAAGCTCGGCATCAAGCCGGGACTCAAAGTTCTGGTAGTGAATATGCCTGGCAATTATCTGACTCTCCTCGGTCCCGCCACCGCGGGCTTGCCGATCCATTACGACGGCGAAGGGCCCTTCGATCTGATCCACGTCTTCGCGCCAGATAAGGCCTGGTTGGTTGATCGTATGATTTCCTTGGAGCAGAGAATGGCAGAGCCTGGCGCACTATGGATGTCCTGGCCTAAGAGGTCCTCCGGCATACAGACCGACTTGACCGAGAACGTCGTAAGGGAGTTGGCCCTGAGCGCCGGGTTAGTGGACACCAAGGTTTGCGCGGTGGACGAAACCTGGTCAGCCCTGAAGCTCGTGATTCGGTTGAGGGACCGGAAGGGGTAAGCAAGCGGGGGTTTGACAAGGATAAAGGCTTCTTGAGGGTTCCCGCTGCTCCAGCAATAGCATCGATAGTCTTATGCAAGGTGGTAAACTTCGGGGGCTATGATCGAGCTAATGCGTGCGTTTCTACTTTTCGGGCTGGCAGGGCTGGCGGAGATCGGAGGAGGCTGGCTGGTCTGGCAATGGCTGCGGGAGTCGCGACCCTGGCCATTCGGCTTCGTGGGTGCGCTGGTGCTGATCGGCTACGGCGTGATCCCAACGTTGCAGTCGAGCCAGCATTTCGGACGTGTCTACGCGGCATACGGCGGCGTCTTCATCATCTTGTCCCTCGTTTGGGGGCGGCTATTCGACGGTTTCGAAGCTGACCGCTGGGACATCCTAGGCGCCTTCATCTGCCTGGCGGGCGTGGTGGTGATCTTTTTTGGCCCACGCGGCCGGTGATTTGGGGCTTTCCCACTTCGTGGACAAAGTTTGCAGGTGTGCAGTGAAGAGACGGGAGCTGTTTATGCTCGGCTGACTGCCTGTTGATTATGGGAGGCAAGTGTGATATACTGGTTAGTAGAGTTGAGATGTTGATGGCCCCGGAGCAGGGGCTTTTTTGTTGCCCATGGACGGTTGTAGGAAAGCTCTCCAATTCCGTTTTCCCTCTTGAGAGCCCGCTTCACTAACGTATAATGAGTGTGCATAAGAACCCCTGTGCGGCGACTTGCGTGCTGACGCTAGCGTTTGCTTTTGCTATGGAGGTGACCCCTATGCCAGAAGATCCTGAGAAGCAAGCCCTTCAGGCTCAGTCAGAACCTATTAGACTTGATGAAAACCTCGTTTTTGGTGTTTTGTAATCTTCAGAAGCTTTCCCCAACGACTAACATCGCTAAGGGATCGAGCCCCGGCCATCAGGGCCAACACTGCAAGACAAGGCACACCTACAAGTGGGTGCACCCGTCTCCTCGCCTTCCGGAAATCGCACACGGATGCAAGGCACGCTTCAAGAAGGGCAGACGCTTCAGGCACAGTTGACTTAACATCCACCACAACCACCCCCCGCCCACCATTATGCTCCTTTTCAGCGACTTTGAAAAGGCCCTGAAAGTGTTGAGTCCGGCGCTGCCTGAGAGGCAGCACCGGACCTGAAGTTGTCTACTTCTTTGGCACGATATTAACCGTATCCGTGCCCTCGATAGGCTGCCCGTCGTGGGTATCAGCGGTAAGCGTAGCGGAAGCGCTGCTGCTCGTGAGATTTAGATTCTGGATGTCGAAGTGCAGCAGCAGATCCATGTCGCCGTCGCCGTCCACGTCTTCGGTCGACGAGCGCACTGGAGAAGCTCCGGCAAAAAGGGCGGTGCCGGGGTCGACGGTGGTGGCATCGAATTGAGATGTGGTTAACACTGCCACGGGTACTACCCCTCGTGCCTTCAAGTTGATGCTGTTGGGGTCGCTGCCCGGCTTGATGTCAATAGCCACATCTTTGACTAGGCGAAGAGTAGCGAGGCCGATGGCATAGTTGCGACCTCCATCTACGCCAGTGAACCACATCTTGTAAGTCGAGCCAACCTTGAGCACGGATGGCGTGTAGGTGCGGGCTGCCCTCCAACCTACCCCATCAGTCTTATGGAAAACCGGGTTGTTGGGGTCTTCCGCCCACGATATGCCATCAGCGGACTCGGCATAGCCTATTCCATCATCCATTGTCCTCGCGCCATAGCTGAACCACATGCGATATACTGGCCCGTCCTTCAATACCGTAGCCCGAGAAACATATTGCTGCCCGCCGGCATCGGGATTGTGGGTTAAGACCGGCAGTCCCGTAGGGTTACCCACCCAATGTTTGCCATCCAAAGAACCAGCCACGCCAAGGAACTCGTCACCGCCAGTAGTCCCGTCGTAATACATCACGTAGCGGTTGTTCATAATGTTGGTCTTGTCCAGAGCGGTGATAGCGGGGTTGAACAGAACATTGCTTGGACCATAGGAACCACGGTTCCAGGACGATACGCCCGTAATGAGCTTCTGGCTAGCGTCCTGGGTGATGGCGGCATCGTTGGTCCAGGAGATACCGTCTGAGGACTGGGCGTGTCGTATGGCATTGATGGAGTATAACTGGCTTTGGTCCCAGTACCAGATCTCATACCCCACGTCAGTCCTGGTTACCCAGGAGTGGCGTGCGGACTTCAAGCCGGTAGTAGATGCTACCGTATTCCAAACTATCCCATCAGAAGAGGTCGCATAGGCAACCCCTTCAGTAGCATCGTACCACATCTTATATAGACCGCCGTCATACATTACGCTTGGATAGTAGGCTCTGGTGGCCGGGTCAAAGACAGGGTTGCCAGGGTACTCTACCCACTTGGTGTTGTCGAGGGTTATCCCCGGCGCCGCTGTGATTATGCTCACCGGCGTCCAAGGGGGCCCCAGTCCAACTGCCAACGCCATCGCAAACAAGACACTGAAGACTCTTCTTTTCACCTTGTTCTCCTTCTACTTGATATTTGGACATACCCACCTTCAGAGCTATCGCACCTACGTACGTTCTGTTCATGCCTGCGCACCTCGGTGCCCGCGGGACTCCCAGCACCAGGCGCGCTCCAACGGTTCATAGGCATCACCCCCTGTGTCGCCGCTACGCCGGCGGCCAGCCCAGGACGCAAAAACCGACCATCGTATTGATGGTCGGTTTCGCCACTCGCTCCCCAAGGGTCAAGCGACCAACTTAGGGGTGTCTCCTCACCCACGACACCCCTTCCCCCCGGATCACAGCTTCCATCAAGAAAGCCCTATTCTATTTGGACACTATTATGCGCGGCGTGCAAACCTATGGGATCGCCGAGCCTCTCGCTCGGCAGATGGTATCCCAGCCACGAGGCGCGCAGCCAGTACCTATTGTGGCAGCTAGCCCCTTAATCTTTCAAGACTTTTCAGACCGGAAGCTTTCAGCCGAGTAGTATTGTACTCCATTCTTGCAGAATGTCAACTGCGCGAACGTAAGCCAGGGCCTTTCAATTGTCACCCTGAGTCCGCCTCATAGTATCGATGTATGTGGCCGATGAAGAAAGGGACGACTGCCTTGGTGGCAAGGAGACTTTGCTTACACAAGGACGGACATCTGTCATCGAGAGCTGTCACTTTCGTCTGACGGCAAGTTAGCGTCAAGGGCTGCGATCAATGGGGGGAGGTCGTGCCGTATCGTTTGCCAGAGGATATCAAGGTTGATGTCGAAGTACGCGTGGACGAGACGATGCCGCATGCTGATGATCTCAGCCCAGGGAAGGCTCGGGGCATTCGCGCGCCCAGGATCGGAAACCTGGCTGGCAGCCTCGCCGACGATCTCGACGAGCTTCACTAGCGCCAACGCGAGCATGGGGTCGCGGTCGAGGTCGGCACGGCTTCTACTTCGCGCAAACTCCACCGCCTGGCGAGCGGCATCCAGCATGTGACGAAGGCGAACACTGTCAGCCTCCTGCATACTGAACCTCCGCCTCTTCTAGCACGCGCTGGCGGAAGTAGCGGCTCAGGTCCTCCTTGGTGCGCATGTCCACCTTGCGGCCTTCGAGCAGGGTAGACAGCTCCTGCTCCATGCGTGCGATCCCGAAAAGGCCCGGGATGTGGTCCGGCTCAAACTCGACCAACACGTCGACATCGCTGTCGGGGCCGAAATCTGGGCGCAGCGCTGAACCGAAGATCGCCAGACGCCGAATATGGTGCTTGTGGCAAAACGAGCCGAGTTGATTCTTGGGCATCTCTATCCGTACCATGTACTTTACTCCCTAGCAACTATAGCATCGTCGCCAGCCTATTTCAAGGAGATGAGCTACCTGATGACCGTGACGGGTGCCTGCCCTGCCAAGCACCATCTCCGCTCGTGCGATTGGAAGAACCCGCCGATCTTGCACCGCAAGGGGACCTTCGTTGCCGCGGATTACCCGGGGCGGGACAAGTTCGCTCGCTTGACGGCGCAGGAGGACAGGAATGGCCTTTACGCGGTGCCGGCGACGATCGGGACGCGGAACCGATGGATGGAGCTACTGGAGAGCAAGGGGCTGGAGCTGCGGGGGCATCGGCTGGTGCGGCGGCACGATGGCTAGCGCGTTTGCACATCGTAGTCGTTGCTCTCCCCGCTGCATCTTGGTACAATACCTACGATTGATGCTGCCGGAGAGAGCTTTGCCCGACGGCGTGAAGATGTCGGGCAAAATGAAGCAGGCATCACTGCTTCCTTGGAGGATTGGATGGATACGGCTTCGGCCCATATTACGATTACACCTGGTGTCGCGGGAGGCAAGCCGCGCATCGCGGGACATCGGATCACCGTGCAGGACATCGTGATCTGGCACGTGCGCATCGGCTTGAGCGCGGATGAAATCGCCAGCGAGTATGGACTTTCGCTCAGCGACATATACGCGGCATTAGCCTACTACTACGACCATCGCGAGAGCATCGACGAGGCAATAAGAGAGGACGCGGACCTGGTCGCCGAGCTGCGCAAGCGCATTCCTTCGAAGCTGAGGAGGAAACTCAGTGCCTGAGCGCGTCAGGTTCTATATGGACGAGCACGTGTCGCGAGCGGTGACGCAGGCATTGCGCCGTCGCGGCGTAGATGTCCTCACGGCTCAGGCAGACCGCGATTGGCACCCTCCTTCGCGGCCTGATGCTTATCTACGACGTTCTGGGGCCAGAAGAAATGATCGACCACGTTGAGTTCCTGTCAGCGCTCCAGGACGGCTAGAAGACAAGGCTTATGTCCGCGGTCGGCAACACCGACGGATCGAAATAAACGCCACTAGTTGGAAGCCTTGCCCTGTGCTAATGTGCCGCGAGCCCACTGTGATCTCCTCAGGGTCGGGAGGTGTGTGGACGATGATTGACGAAGAGCGGAGAGCTATCAACACCACTTCCCGCTCGCTAATTGAACGGCTGGTCGCCGATATCGACGTTCTTCTTCTCGATGAAGCTCAAGGGCTCGACGACCCCGGGCTGACTCTAAAGAACATCTATGCTATTGCCCCAAAACTTCACCTTTTAGCCACAGGTATTCCAGTTTCGAATTAAGAAGATTGAGCGAATGAGGCTCTTTGTCAACAGGGCCAAACAAGCGGAGACTTTGTTTTGGAGAAGCTACTCCGGGGCCGAGGTTGACTACATCGAAAAACCTATGGATACTCCGTTGCAAGCGTATGAGTTTAAGTACGCCGGCGACGCTCTTAACAAGGGGGCTAGATCATTCAGAGACCAATATCAGACTGCCGTACAATTGATCAACCGAAACAATTACCTTCAATTCATCAACAGCGAGTAAGCCGCCAGCCAGTTAGCGCGGCCTAAGTTAACTAGCCTAGCAAGGTAACCTATGAAAAAAGATCGCTGGATGCCATTACTCAGCAGCGTATTCGAGCACCTGGCGCACGAAGTCCTGAGTCTCCCTGAACGGGGGAATCCCGCCGTGCCGATCGACGGTCCCTGGGCCCGCGTTCCACGCGGCGAGAGCCATCTCCACGTTTCCGCCGTAGCGCTCCAGAAGCTGAGCGAAATATCGTGTGCCCGCCTTCACGTTTTGCGCCGGGTCAGAGGGATCATCAACCCCCAGAGAGCGAGCGAGGTCCGGAGGCAACAACATGAGCCCACGCCCCCCCGAGGCGTCGCTGGCGTTGGCATCAAAGCCGGACGATTGCTTGATAATCGCCGCGATGATACGCGGGTCGACCCCTTGCTCGGCAGCGGAGGCCTCGACGATGTCCTGATAACCGCCGTACTTATCCTGAGACGTTACCTGGTCCCCCGCGCCATCAGATGTCGCCTCCGGCTCGGGCGCAGGCGACTCGGCTGGCGGTGCCACGGGCTCGGCAGGCTCGGGTGGCGAAGGAGGCTCCGGTGGCGTGGCGCCAATGATGCTGGCGCGCCATACTCCAGAGCGGTTCCCCAGGCCGTCACAGCACCAATCGACTGTGCCTTGAATCCGGCTGCCATCATCGCTTATTGTGCCCTTATAGGTCGCGCGCAAGCCCCTGCTCACGCCCGCCGGGTCGCCACGCTCGACAGTAACGCTGTTGCCACTCCCGGTAATCGTGAGCGTAGCAACCGCGCCGTTTGACCACCTGGCGTTCCAGGTGTCGCTGCTGCCCTGCCGAGTCCAGGTTCCCCCAATGCAGCTAATCAGGTTACCGCCCTCGCAAACCTCCCACTGTGTCCCCAACTGGTCAGCGGAGACCGGCGTCCAACCCGAAAACAGAGCCAAAACCGTAACAACCAATGCCAACAGTAGACGCATTCTTGTCCAGACCTCCTTGTTCGTGCTCATTCAAATCCGATGCAATCGCCGGAGTATACCCGGTAACGAGAGCGCCGGGACAACAGCTTAAGCGGGTCGGGCCAGGAGCGGTTGTTCTACGCTCAGAGATTATATGTGCCAGGGAGTGGGTAGTCAAGAAGCAGACACTAACCCAAATCAGTGAGTGAACTTTGATTTAGCACACAGCAGGTCAGCCGCACGGTGCTTGGTATGCGTTAGCGTCAGGGCACTGGAGGAATCAGGGCCT
>JACQUC010000174.1 GCA_016210495.1 Chloroflexota bacterium | reverse complement strand
TGCAGCTCATCCAGCGAATCGACCTTCATCGTTGATCTCCTCCTGACGGCGACCCCGCCGCCAAGAGGAACTATACGACGAATGACGAGCCAATTCGGTCACACTTGCTGGAACGGTAGCCCACCTTTTGAGACACCCAAGGCCGTGGCATGGCAGCGACACGGCGGAGTGAGTGCAGAGGGAACGAGACGCTTGAGTCCATGGAGAGCTGGCTGGAGACGCCTACGCCGAGGACTCCCCTTGAGTTCCTGCAGCTCGAGCGGGAGGTCGCGGCGGCGAGCGAGCGCCAGGCGGACGTCATTCTCCATCAACACCTGCTGCGGGCGCATGACGATGCCTTCGTGAGGAGGGCGGTGGGCGCGGCACGGGAGCGGTGCCCCAATCGGCTGCGCCATCGAGGCAAACGGCCGACTTGGGTGCTGATGCCCGGGGGCACGCGTTGTCTGGTGTCGACCCCGTATCTTCGCCCGGTGCCGCCGCGACAGGGCCCCAAGCGCCGCAAGCGAGGACCGACGGGTGTGGGGGTGTATCCCGTGCTGGATGCCCTGGGTTTCAACGACGGGGTGAGCCCGGCCACGCGCAGCGAGTTGTCGCTCTACACGGTGCAGGCGGGCAGCTATCGCGAGGCCGTCGGGCTGCTGGCCGAGCACGGGCTGCGTGTGGAGGTCAAGACCTTGAAGCGCGTCGCGCTCAGTACGGCGCGTGCCGATCTGTCGGCACGGGATGCGGCGTTGGAGCGCGCGCGCCAGGAACCGATCGACCGCCATGGGCCGTTGGCGGGCCAGCGGGTGCGGGTCGGTCTGGATGGGGGCCGCGTGCGCACACGCAAGCCGCACCCCGGGCGCAAGACCAAGAACGGTCGACATCGCTACGACACGCCATGGTGCGAGCCCCGCCTGCTCGTCATCGACGTCTTTGATCGCAAGGGCAAGACCGACCGGCTGCGCCTGCCGCTGTATGACGTCCTGATCGACGATGTGTCAACGCCACTGTGGCTTTGGTGATCGGTTATCTGCGCATGCAGGGCGCTGCCCACGCTCAGGTGGTCGACTTCTACCACGCCAGCGAGTACCTCCACGAGACCGTCGACTTGTGCCGCGACCGCACCGCCGCCGAGCGCACCAAGTGGTACGAGGACCTGCGGCATAGGCTGCGCCGGGATCCAGCCGGCGTCGACAAGGTGATCGCGGCGCTGCACGCCGAAGCTCGTGGCCGACGGGCCAAGAAGATGAAGGATCGCATCGCCTACTTCGAGAGACATCGAGAGCGCATGCGCTACGTCGCCCTGGACCGACGCCGCCTGCCGGTGGGCACCGGTCCCGTGGAGAGCGCCATCCGGCGCGTGAAGCGGACAAGGCACTCGTTAACCCACGGAAAGTGATTCATGTGTGGGATCACCGGAGTCTGGAACTACAACTGCGTCGACAGCTCGGGCACGGAGCTGGATGCCTTCCTGCTGTCTCTCGCCCATCGGGGCCCAGACAACTCCCGTTACTGGCGGGACACGCAGGCGCGGCTGAGTCTCGGTCACACGCGGCTGGCGATTCTCGACCTGTCATCAACCGGTGATCAACCGATGTCGAGCGACGATGGCCGGTACACGATCGTCTACAACGGTGAGGTCTACAACTTCGTAGAGCTCCGGAAGGAGTTGGAGTCTCAGGGCCATAGCTTCAGGAGCAACACGGACACCGAAGTCGTGCTGCGGGCGTTTGTCGCCTGGGGGGAGGACTGTCAGTTCAGGTTCAACGGCATGTGGGCCTTTGCCATATGGGATGCGCAAGAACGAGAGCTCTTCCTGTCCAGGGACAGGTTCGGTATCAAGCCGCTCCACTACGTCTTCTCGGACCGATTTTTCGCCTTCGCCTCCGAGATGAAGTCCTTCCTCGCTCTTCGGGAGTACGACTTCGGCATCGACTGGTGTGTCGCCGAGCAAGCGATCAGGAACATCGACGGTCTGGAAGGTACCGAGCACTGTCTGCTGACGGGCGTGAAGCGTCTGGTAGGCGGGCACTGCCTGACGTTGGGCGTAGGGAAGCCGCCGAGGATCCGCCGATGGTGGGTCACAGCCGAGTACGTGGAGAGATCCTCCCTGGGCTTCGCAGATCAGGTCGAGAACTACCGCGACCTTTTCGTCGATGCGTGCCGGATCAGGATGAGGAGTGACGTGCCGA
This sequence comes from Chloroflexota bacterium, assembly GCA_016210495.1. The sequence goes on along the minus strand of JACQUC010000174.1, from coordinate 5,044 downwards.
TCGGCACCAGTCTCAGTGGCGGCCTGGACTCGAGTTCGGTCTTTGCAGCGATCCATCGAACCGGGCAGTCTGGGAGGTTCACGGACGACTGGCACAGGGCATTCGTGGCCTGCTTTCCCGACACTCACCTCGACGAGACGGAGTATGCCAGGAGAGTCATCGAGGACAAAGCAGCAGAGGCAGTATACACGGAGGTGAAGATCGAGGATCTCGCTGAACACGTGGTGGACATCATCTACCAGATGGAGGATGTCAATCATGTCCTGCTCGCGGGTCTGTGGGCCAACTATCGGTCCATGCGTAGAGAGGGGGTGATAGTAAGCTTGGACGGGCACGGCGCCGACGAGCTTCTGGGGGGCTACCACTTCATCGTTCGCGAGGAGATGCAGAACGCCTTGGCGCCGTTCCCTCGGCTTCTCCATTACGTTGATCTGAGGAGAACCCTCATGGGATACATTGGCGGCAGCAACGAGATCGTCCCGAGCGTAGTGCGGGACTACTGCCTCGGCCTCGTCAGGAAGCAGCGGAACGGACTGCTCGGGAAGGCCTATCGTCTGGCGAGGTACGGCAACGTCAAGTCGAGGGTGTCGCAAGAAGAAGCCATGCTCAACCGTCAGAGCGCACTCGTCGACAGGGAGGAGATCGCCGGGCTCAGTCATCTGGGCAGGAACCTGTACACCTACTTCCACGATACCGTCCTACCCACAATCCTCCGGAACTTCGACCGGGCCTCGATGGCGCATGGCGTCGAGGTGAGAATGCCGTTCATGGACTGGAGGCTGGTGACGTTGTCATTCTCGCTGCCGGACAGATCCAAGATCGGGGGTGGGTACCCTAAGCGTATCTTGCGGGAAGCGATGCAGGGAATGCTGAACGACCAGATCAGGCTGCGCACGAACAAGGTGGGGTTCACCTCTCCGATGCGGAAGTGGCTCAGTGGCCCTCTGCGACAGCTGTTCATGGACACCATCTCGGGTGCCGACTTCAGTCGGTGTGTCGCATGGAACGGGGCGAGGGTGTCCAAGGCCGTGGAGGGGTCCATGGAAAAAGACATAGGGCGTACAATGGAGGAAGCATGGCCCATCGTTAACATGCACATTTTGGCGGGGCAGTTCCGGGAGCGTCGATCCACCTATATGGCCATGAAGTAGCAGCGGCGGATGCGCTCGTACCGAATCGTTAGGATCGCAGGGCTGCACTACGAGAGACCGAAGACCGAGCTATACCGAGGCAACCCGGGGCTGACGAGCGCAGCGTACTGCAAGCAGCAGAAGACGCTCTTCGAGAATGCCTACACCTACGGCGACAGCTTCTCGCGCGGCATGGCGCGGCTTGGCCACGAAGCTCACGAGATCGTCTACGATCTGGAGACGATGCAGAAGACGTGGGCGCTGGAGCACGGACTCCCGTTCGGCGAATCCTGCTGGTCTGTGGAGATCCTCCTTGCGCAGATCCGTGCGCTGAGGCCCGATGTCCTGTTCTTCCAGGACATCCATTCACTGCCCCACGCTGAGATGAGATCCCTGAAGGACGCGTTCCCTTCTGTGAAGTTGGTTGTCGCCTTTCGGGGTTATCCCGGACTCGATGCTGAGGCGATGCGGCAGCTGAGCGTGGCAGATGTCGTCCTGGCGGGCTCGCCCGTCGTCGAGGAGAAGTGCAGCTCCGCAGGGCTGGCCCCGAGACTGGTATACCACTACTTCGACGACTCAATTCTCCGCAAGCTGTCCCGCAGGTATGGTGATGAGGCGGACGGATCATATGGCTACGACTTCACGTTCATCGGGTCCTCGGGATTCGGCTACGGTACGGGTCACCAGTCCAGGTACTGGCTGCTTGCCAATCTGCTGAGAAGCACGGAGCTGCGAGCCTGGCTCGACGAGCGCGAAACGCGACCACGCAGTACTGTCGGCCGCATCAAGGGGGCTGGGAAGGTCCGACTGATCCGGGGGCTGGCATCCCTTCACCCCAGCCTTGTCTCCCGGTCTGCAGACCTCCCCGGGGTGCCTTCGAGGCTCGCAGATCTGATTCGAGCAACAGGCGCCACGAGAACGGGAGGCCCCGCTGTCCAGGCGCTCCCGTCACGAGTCCCCATGGTTCCCTTGGGGACGGTATTTCGAGCCAGGTGCTCGGGGTCAGTCTTCGGGCTGGAGATGTACAAGATCCTAAGGGACTCGAGGGTGACGCTGAACAAGCACTCCGATGTGGCCGCGGGAACCGTCGACAACATCAGGCTGTTCCAGGCGACTGGCGTGGGAGCTTGTCTGCTCACGGATGCCGGATCGAACATGACGGAACTCTTCACACCCGACGAAGAGGTGGTGACCTACTCCTCAGAGGAGGAGTGTGTGGAGAAGCAGAGACACCTGCTGGGGCACGAGGCTCTGAGGAGGCAGATCGCGCAGGCAGGACAGCGGAGAACGCTCAGGGACCACACGGCGGCCAGCCGCTGTGAGCAGATTGACGGCATCATCCAGGAGAGGTTGTGATTGAGATTCGCCCAGCGCAGATCATCCCGGACTTCGCACGCGTTTTCGTGAGAACCGGGGCTCCTGGTGAGTAGGAAGCTTAACTTCACGACGGTGGTGTGGGGAGATGAGTATGTGTCGACGTACCTGGACACCTCCCTGCCGAGCCAGCTGCTGCCCGGGAATCTGCCACATGTTGCTGCGCGGACAGACTGCAGATACCGGATCTACACCACGGAGGAGGATGCCCACCGGATCTTTGTTTCGGCTTGCTTTGGCGAGCTGGCAGAGCTCGTCGAGGTGGAGTTCTATGCAGTCTCGGGAATGCAGTTCGTCGGCAAGTACGATCCACAGACACGATGCCACGCGCACTTGATCGAGACGCTGGGTGGGGAGGGTGGCGGCTTGGTGTTTGTCATCCCTGACTCCGTCTGGGCAGACGGTGCCTTCGCTCGACTGCTGGAGATCATAGAAGGCGGCAAGAGAGCGGTGCTCATAGGGACGCCACGGTTGGTCAAGGAGACCTTCGTCCCCGCGCTGATAGAGGCGTACTCAGATGGGCAAGGTCGCCTCAGGGCCATCGAGCCGCGCGAACTCGTCCGGCTGTCGATGGATCACTTACACCCACATGCCACGTCGCAGATGTGGAACGAGGATCAACGTGGTTCCATCACCCCTGGGAACATGTACTGGTCTGTGAGAGATGAAGGTTTGATCAGTAGGATCTTTCACCTGTTCCCACTGTTCGTGGATCCGGACAGCCCGGCCGTCCTACCTCAGACAACCATCGACAGCGACTACACTCTACGCATGTGCTCGGATCTCGATGACTGCTATGTTGTCTGCGATTCGGACGACATCTGCGCCATCGACTTGACGAGCATCGAGTGGGCTGGCGACCCTGTCGTGGCGGATGGTCGTAGCTCAGAGCAGGTACTGGTCGAGTGGGCAAGGTCTGTCACGCACGCGAGGCATCGGGAGTTCGTCAAGAACAAGATCAGATTTCACTGGAGGGATTTTTCCCGCGCATGGAGCCAGGTCGAGGACGAGTCGGACAAGACCGTCGAGCGCATCCTGCACCTTCTTGAGAGCAGCAGTGAGAGCGTGCGTGTGTTTCCCAAGAGATGGAGGTATCTCTCGCCACGATTCCTGAGCGCGAGGCTGAAGGGCCACGGGATGGCGGGATCGGTGAAGCAGGCCTTTCTGCGGTTCTGTCCCACACGTCTGCGCCGGGCAGTCGGAGCGGAGATCAGGATCCGGCGTCTGACTCTACCGCCTGGCGGCTTTTTGCGCCGTGGGGCCTGAGAACTTCCTCGAGGATGGCGAGACACCAGAGATTCAACCAGAGCCTGGCCTGCTCAGGACACGGGATACAGCATGGAAGCTGACCACAGTCTGTCGGTCGTGATGCCGAACTACAACCATGCCCGGTTCCTACCCGTGTCGTTGGGCGCGATCGTCTCGCAGTCATTCCCGATCAAGGAAGTCATCGTTCTGGACGACGCCTCGACGGATAACAGCATTGGGGTGCTTCAGGAGTTCGCCAAGAGCAGACCTGTCGTGAGTATCATGCAGAATGAGAAGAACTTGGGCGTCGTCTCGTCCATGAACAAGCTTCTGTCGCTCGCCTCCGGAGACCACGTGCACTTCGCCGCAGCGGATGACATGGTCTTGCCCGGTTTCTTCGAGAAGTCGATGGAGCTGCTCAAGAGGTTTCCTGAGGCCGGCCTGTGCTCCACCATGGGCAGGATCATCGACGAGGCTGGTGAGGTGATCGGCGTTCTAGGCAATCCAACAGGGCTGACACGAGGCTACCTGCGTCCCGACGAAGTCCTGGAGAACTTGCTCAGAACGGGCACGTGGATCCATGGCAACTCGGTGATCTTCCGGCGTCGAGCGACTACAGAGGCCGGTGGCTTCATCCCCGAGCTGGGGTCCTCGACGGATTGGTTCATGCACCAAGTTCTGGGTCTACGCCATGGCCTCTGTTTCGTGCCGGAGGAACTGGTCTGCTGGCGGCTCATGGGCACCGGGTTTCACATGACGAGCCGAGGAGACCCCATCCGGAGCCTGCAGGTCAGGCAGGAAGCTGCAAGACTGATGCGATCGACCTATCGGAAGGAGTTTCCTGAGCATTACGTGAAGGAGCTCCTGTACAGAGTGGGACAGGAGACATGGAGGGACCTCCGACTTCAGCAGGACCGCCTACTCGCCTCGGACTACTGGTCCGGCATCGGGTGGCGCTGGACGAACAGCCTCTTCCTGAAGGCTCTCGGGCTCTCCATGTGGGTGCAGGATGTCGGTGTCCGGATGCGTCTCTTCGCCGAGTTCAGAGAATTCCGGTACTGGTTCGGCAAACGGAGAGCCCTGCGGAGACGATAGGGGAGAACTCCCTAGACGCAGTCCTACTCGAAAACTCACGTTTGAACAAGAACCGTCAGATTGGCATGAATTATAGGAGTACCGGAAATGGCCATAAGTCATTACCTTGAAAGGAGGTTGTATTCGACTTCTCCTTCTGAGCGATTCACCGCGGGCGGGCCGCGGTGGTTACAGGGAGAAACTGGCGTACTCTGGGC
>JACQUC010000168.1 GCA_016210495.1 Chloroflexota bacterium | reverse complement strand
GTAGGAGTCTGGGCCGTATCTCAGTCCCAGTCTGGCTGATCATCCTCTCAGACCAGCTACCGATCGAAGCCTTGGTAGGCCTTTACCCCACCAACTAGCTAATCGGACGCAGGCCCGTCCCCGAGCGCCCAAAGGGCTTTACTTCCACAACTCTACTCGTAGAAGCACATGCGGTATTAGCCACTCTTTCGAGCAGTTATTCCCCACTCGAGGGTAGGTCACCCACGCGTTACTCAGCCGTCTGCCACTGTCCCGATCTAGCAAGCTAGCTCGAAACCGTACGACTTGCATGTTTTAGGCACGCCGCCCGCGTTTATCCTGAGCCAGGATCAAACTCTCCACAAAGTATTTTCATACTTTATTCTCAGAATTTGTTCGAGACCCTATGGCCAATGTTTGGGCCTTTACCGATACAACTCTCGTTGCACCGATGCTGGTAACCTTCCTGTCGCTATCCGGTTGTTAAAGTTCCCCGTGTCCTTGTCCCCAAGGACACGCGCTATATCCTATCACATTCCGACTGGTGCTGTCAAGTTACCCTCGCCACCCAACAAAAAACCAAGTAGTTTTGCCTACTTGGGGACTTGTACTCAATCCTTTGCCCGGATGACTACAGTATCCTCGCGACGGCACCTCCTGTCCATTACTCGGAACACCTGAATATTAACACACCGCGAGATAATTTGTCAAGTGCCGCGGCAAGAAAATCACGCAACTTCGAAGTCCAAACTGATGTCCAGTGCGTGGCTGGAGTGCGTGAGCGCTCCCACCGAAATGATGTCCACCCCCGCTTCGGCGAAGGCGCGCACGTTGCCAAGGTTAATACCACCCGACGCCTCGGTCTTCGCCCGCCCTGCCAGCATTAGGACGCACTCGCGTGCCTGCTCCGGCGTCATGTTGTCCAGAAGGATTACCTCTGCGCCGGACTCCAGCGCCTCGCGCGCTTCCTCCAGGTTCTCCACCTCGACCTCCACCACCAGCCCGTGATGGATACTTTGCCTCGTCAGCTCCACTGCTTCCCTGATGCCCTTGCCCGCTTTTCTCAATACGGCGAGGTGATTATCCTTGATCAGCACACCGTCGCTTAAGTTGAACCGATGCGGCAGCCCTCCGCCACACCCGACGGCGTATCTATCCAAGACACGCAAGCCAGGCACGGTCTTTCGCGTGTGAATAACGCGCACCGGCAGGCCAGCAACGGCCTCCACGTAACGCGCCGTCTCGGTAGCGATCCCACTCATTCTCTGGAGGAAATTGAGCGCCGTACGCTCTGCTCTAAGTATGCTTGCGGCGGGCCCCTGCACGACGGCCACCGCCTCCCCGCGCTCGACCCTGGACCCGTCGCGCACCAGGACGCTCGTCTCGACACCTGGGTCCATAATCTGGAAAACCAGCGCAAACACGTCTATCCCTGCCAGCACGCCGGGTCGCTTGAAGATGGCCCTGCTCGTGGCCTCGGCGTCCGGCGGGACCAGCGCGTCGGTGGTAACGTCACCCCACGCCAAGTCCTCGGTCAGGGCACAGCGCACGATCTCCTCGACCCTCTGATGAACTAGTTTCAATGCCACATTCCTCCTATATCGTTCAGGACCGCGCTCGGTCCAGCGGAAGGAGACGGGGGTTCGCTGCTGAGGGCGCAGATGCCGCAGAGACAAATATGATCGTCTCTGCGTTCTCCGCGACCTCTAAGGTTCAGACCCGAGTACCTCGCCTAGCGTGTCAATGGCTCAACCGCTTCCGAAACACGATGGGGCGCACCCAAGCCGGCGACTCCTTGGGATAGTCGCAACGGAAGTGCGCACCCCGGCTCTCCGTGCGAATGTTGGCGGCCTGTCCGATCATCATGCCTACGAGGAGCAAATTGGCCAGCTCGAACTCGGCGCGGTTCCTGGGAGAGGCAGCGTTCGCGCGCCAGGCTCTTATCCTCTCCAGTGCCTCAGCTATCGATGTCTGGGAGCGCTCGATCCCCAAATGCTCCCAGGTCAGCGACTGGAGTGCGGCAAGACAGGGCTTCTCTAGAGCAGGGTTCTCACTCGAGACATCTTCATCCAGCGCGGCCGCGTGGGCCGCCCTCGCGCCAGTCGGTCTTTCCGTCAGGCGGCCCGCTCCGTCCGGCTCGACGGTCCGCCGGACAATCCGCTTGGCAAAGATCACTACCTCGAGCAACGAGTTGCTGGCAAGGCGATTGGCGCCGTGTACTCCCGTGCGCGCCACTTCCCCGCACGCGTACAACCCCGCGATATTCGTCTCCCCCCAGACATTCGTCTTGATACCGCCGATCATGTAGTGCGCTGCCGGAGCCACGGGAATAGGCTGCGACGTGATATCCAGGCCATGCTCGAGGCAGAAAGTGTAGATGGTCGGGAACCGCGCGATTATGCGCGACTTGGGGAGATGGGTGATGTCCAGGTAAACGTGGCTTGTACTGGCTTCGCGCATCTCGACGACCGCGGCCCGCGCCACGACATCGCGAGGCGCCAACTCGGCCAGAGGATGGCGGCCGACCATAAAGCGATGGCCCGTTTCGTTGAGCAGGTGGGCTCCCTCCCCTCGCACGGCCTCGGAGATCAAGAAATGAGGCACGCCGGGAAGGCTAAGCGCCGTGGGGTGAAACTGGTAGAACTCGATGTCGGCTATCTCCGCGCCTGCTTGATATGCTAACGCTACGCCGTCGCCCGTGGCCACCAGGGGATTCGTCGTGAGCTTGAAGAGCTGCCCGGCGCCCCCGCTGGCGATGACGAAGAACTTGCCCTCAAACGTCTCCTGGGCGCCCGCAAGGCAGTCCAGCACGTGCACGCCTCGGGCAGCGCCACCCTCGACGTATATCTCAGTGACGAGGTGGTGCTCTAGCACAGTAACGCGCGAGGCTCGAATCTGCCTGGTCAGCGTGAGCTCGATCTGCGCCCCGGTGGCATCACCTCCTGCGTGCAGCACCCTGGGAAAGGTGTGCGCGCCCTCCCGTGCCAGGGCGATCTCGCCGTCGACGGTATCAAACGGCACACCCAAGGAAACAAGGTCCTGGATGCGATCGGCCGCCTCGTCAGCCAAAATGCGCGCCGCCTCGAGATTGACCAACCCGGCCCCAGCGGACAGGGTGTCTTGCAGGTGTGCGTCGGGCGAGTCGTGCGTGCCGATGGCCGCGGCGATGCCCCCTTGCGCGTGCCGGGTGTTGCACTCGTCGATGCGTGACTTGGTCAGCACCAGCACCGAGCCGTGCGCCTGCGCCAGAAGCGCCGTATACAGGCCGGCGATGCCGCTGCCGATGATGATGTAATCGTAGTAGGCCAATCTGAGCCCTACAGGATCTCCAGCATTCTATCCAAGGCGCGCTTCGCTGCCAGGCGTGTCTCTTCGTCCAGAGATATCACATACCTGTTCTCGCGCAAGGCGCCAAGGACGCTGCCGAGGTGCGTCCGCTTCATGTTCGGGCACATCAGCGCACGGGAGATCACGAAAAACTTCTTGTTGGGATTCTCGAGCGTCATGCGATGGAGCAGTCCCGACTCTGTGCCGATGAGGAAAACCTCGGCGGAGCTCTCGCGAACGTAGCGCAGCATCTGCGAGGTACTGAGCACCGCATCGGCGAGGTCCACTACGTCCGGAACGCACTCAGGGTGCACCACGACCGATGCCCCTGGGTACGCCTTCTTCGCCTCCACCACGTGCTCAGGGGTGAGCCGTTCGTGCGTAACGCACGCGCCAGGATAGCGGATGATCTCTTTCTTAGTCTGCCTGGACACAAAGTGTCCGAGGTTCTGATCGGGCACAAACAGAATCCTACTGTTCGGCAACGACTCGACCACCTTGAGGGCATTGGCCGAGGTGCAGCAGACGTCGCTCTCGGCCTTCACTGCCGCCGAGGAATTCACGTAGCAGACCACGGCGGCGTCGGGGTATCTGGCTTTCCAAGCGCGGAGGTCCTCGACGTCGATGGTCTCGGCGAGCGGACAGCCGGCGGCGATCTCCGGGAGGAGGACGGTTCGAGCAGGATTCAGTATGGCCGCGCTCTCGGCCATAAAATGTACCCCGCAAAATACGATGACGTCGGCCTCGACCTGGGTCGCCTTGCGCGACAGCTCGAGGGAATCGCCTACGAAGTCGGCCGCGTCTTGGACCTCCGGACGCTGGTAATTGTGAGCCAGGATGACGGCGTTGCGTACTTTCTTCAGCTCGCCAATTTCCTTCGCCAGAGCGCGGTTCTTAACTGTTAACTGCTCGAAGTCCTTTGTATCTATCATCTCGCACTTTGCTTATGCAGATCACACTCCCGCCAAACTTCCAATGCGGCAGGGCGGTTCGCGAACCGCCCCTACCGTTTCGGCGGATCACATTTCCCGCCTTCCCTCCAAGGCGCGAGTAAGGGTTATCTCATCCGCGTATTCCAGGTCACCCCCAACAGGTAATCCCCGGGCCAGCCGCGTAACCTTCACCCCCAACCGCGCCAAGAGTCGCGCCAGGTACATAGCCGTTGCCTCACCCTCCAGGTTCGGGTTGGTGGCCAGAATGACCTCCTCGACACCGCCAAGGTCCAGCCGACGCAACAGCTCCCGAATCCTCAAGTCCTCCGGGCCAATTCCGTCCATAGGCGAGATAGCGCCGTGCAGGACGTGGTAAAGCCCCACGTACTGGCGCGTCCGCTCGAGCGCGAGCACGTCGAGCGGCTCCTCTACAATGCATATCTTGCTGTGATCCCTGCCGTTACCCTCGCAAATCGAGCACGGATCGGCCTCGGTGATGTTGAAGCAGGTGGAACAGAAAACGATCTTGTCCCGAACTTCCTGAATGGCCTGCGCCAGCGACCGTGCGTCTTCGATGGGAGCCCTGAGCAAGAAGAACGTGAGCCGCTGGGCGGTCTTGGGACCGATGCCAGGAAGCTTGGAAAATTCCTCGATGAGCCTGGCAACAGGCTCGGCGGTCAGTTGCACTCCTCCTCACTTTCCTTCCAGGTGGCAATAATTCATCCCCACAGGATGCAACTTTACGCTTGTATTATAACCCATGCGCCAGCCTTGTCAAAAGTAGGGCTTATGTCAGCCCCAGGAGCTCGGCCATGTTGCCCCCAAAAATCCTCTCCCGGTCGGATTCGGGCATATTAATACCGATGGGAGGCTGCCAGCAGCAGACCTCGATGGCACGCAGGCCCATGCCGATCTCAGTGATTGGGCCGTCCGTGCCAAAAACGAGTTTGCTGGGACCGAGGGTCTGGATACCCTCCTTGATGCGCATAAGATGTCCCCAATCGGTTCCCAGGAACACGTTGTCCTGTTTTCTCGCCACCTCGACGGCGTCATCAGCGTACCCCGTCTTTTGCGTTCCGAAATGGGCAAGGATGATGTTCACGTCGCGAAAGGCCTCCGCAAGTGGTGCCGTGAGCGCGGGGACAGAGAAAGGAGGATCCCCGGTATGGATCATCACGGGAATGCCTAGTCGGCGGGCCTGCTCCATGATGGGATAGGTGAGGTGCTTAGACTTGTTTGGCCAGTAATGGTGGAACGTGGGGTGCATTTTTATCATGCGGAAGCCCTCGTCTTTGACTAAGTGCTCAAGCTCTGCGAAAGCCTGCTCGAGTCCCAAATGGGGGTTGATCATCATGCAACCGATGATGCGATCTGGGAACTGTCTAACTGCCTTTACGATGTATTCGTGGATTTGTTGATGGTCCCAGCCCGGCTTGATCGAGATGCCGGGGCCCGGCTGAGCCACCGCAATACCGACGTGTCTAGCTTCGCCTGCCACCATGTAGGGGCCATCCATTAGCCGAAGTAGCTGCTCAGCCAGGAAAGGTGGCGCGTTCCAGGCAGGATCCGGGATGTCGGAAATGTGCACGTGGTTGTCGATGATTGTGCCCTCGCGAAACCGTATGTCAGGAACCATGTTAGCCCTCCTTCATTAACCGTAAGTGTCGACGAACAGGAATGTCGGTAATCGGTGCATTCCCGGACTGCGACGATGGTCCGCGTTCCGACTTACCGAAACATGACGACTGTCTTGCGCGAGGCCAATTGGGTGAGCTCAATATACCAGTACGCTACGGTCGGGTCAAGAGCCCCGCCCCCCGCAGCCCTCAGCGCGCCAACGTATTGACAATCAAGATTCTCTATGCTAGATTGCATACATCTTCGCCGATGACCCGGTTTCGGGCATCGTTGCCCGGCATCGTTTTCTCATCGCAGAGGCTTGGTTGGGGCCGCCTTTACCGTACTCGCACATAGCCTGGCGTCCTCAGGGGTTCCCTGCCACGGCTCGTCGCGCCGCTTAGGTTGTTACTGGCGATTCGGTGCGACCTCTCACCGGTCTTGGTTCTCGGTTTTTCGTCGAGCCATCACAAAAGACAAAGGGGGATCCGCGATGAAACTTCTGGTCACCGCTCTTGTAGCCCTTGCCGTCCTAGCGAACGCTTGCGCGCCGTCAGCCGCTCCGCCACCAAAAGCGAGCGAAATCCAGGCTGAACCAAAGGCAGCCGCACCCGCACCAGCGCAGCAGAAACCGGCCGCACCACCCATCACTGTGAAATACGCTGTGCCCAATGCCAATCCAGACTACCTGCCTGTCTACGCGGCGATGGAGAAAGGCTTCTTCAAACAGGAGAACATCGAGATGGACATCATTCTCATCCCGACCGGGGACAAGCTTTCTGCCGCGCTTATCGGCGGATCTCTCGACGTTGCACGCTATGCGCCGGACCCGACGATGCGAGCCGTGGAGATGGGGGAGAAGCTCACCATCGTCCTCGGTGGCACGAATACCCCGACCTACAGCCTGATCACACAGAAGGACGTCAAGAGCTATAACGATCTCAAGGGCAAGCTAGTGGGCGTAAGCTCGTTGTCATCGTCTGATGCGTACTTCACTCGTAAGATGCTGGCGGCGAACGGTCTGAAGGACAAAGTAGACTACGACCTTATTCAAGTAGGTGGCACCCCAGAACGGGTGGCGGCGCTAAGGGCCGGATCGATCGCGGGAGCTCTATTGCTGCCTCCCCAGGATCAACGGACCGTCGACGAGGGGTTAAGCAGGCTGGACACGGCCACAAACGTCGTGAAGACTTATGCCTGGAGCATGCACACGGTAAAGAGAGACTGGGCGGAGAAGAATGAAGCGGCACTGCTGGCCCTGAGCAGGGCTTTCATAAAAGGAACTCGATGGGTGTACGACCCGAAGAACAAAGAGGAAGGCATTTCGATCCTGATGCAGCAAACCAAACTCGAGGACAAATATGCGCGGCAGGTCTTCGACACGTACATAAAGTCGTCGACCTGGGACAAGGATGGGGCGATAAGCGTGCCAGGCCTTCAAGCTGTGATCGACGCGTTGGCCGAATCGGGTGACCTGAAGCCTCCGCTTCCCAAGGTGGAGAAGTTCATCGATACGAGCTACTGGGACAAGGCGATGAAAACGCTTCAGTAGTTACCCGATAGCTGACGAGGAGAGTATGTGGCAGCAACAGAGCGCTCGCGCGTAGGCGGGCGCGACCAATCCGGCCCTGATTCTTACGAGCAAATCGTGAAGTCCGCGACGGACCTGCGGGACAGAGCCTTAGCGGGCCGGATTGTGGTCGGCGCGGAGGACCAGACTTGGGAGCAGGGCCGCCAAGGAAGGGCGAAATTCTTCCTTTGCAGGGAGGCCCCGACCAACAGTGTGCTGCACGACTGGGTCGTCTTTGTCCACGACATACGGACCCACTCCGGCGAGCACCGCCACCAGGGCGGGCTTGTTATTTACGTGCTGGAGGGCGAGGGCTTTACGGAAGTCGGTGGCGAGAAGTTCGAATGGGAGGCAGGGGACCTGCTGCTCCTGCCTATCAAAGTGAATGGCGTAGTGCACAAGCATTATAACAAAAGACCGGGAGATAACTGCAAATGGATGGCGTTCATCTACCGCCCGCTCGGCGACGCCATTGGTTTCTTCCTCGAGCACAAGGCCAACTCGCCCGATTACAAGTGAGGAGCCTCCTAACCAGAAGACTTCAGGGCGCGTCCATGGGCAGTGGGCGCGACATTACCACGAAACAGTATCCGACCCGGGCACGAGGGCTTTGGCGAACTTGGCTCTGTCCTCGCTCAAGGGAATGGTGGCGTCGATACCCATCTTCGAGCTGTGCCGTCGCAAGGGCGAGGATGGATCGAGGGGCACGCCGACCGTAAGCGGGTAGATGTGGACGTCGCGATCCGGTTGCACCCGCGTTTCCCAAGCCCAAAGGATATCGCGATCGTCGTAAATGTCGATGTCCTCGTCCACAACGGTGCAGTATTTCGCGTCGAGGGACGAGGCAAGCACGCTCATCATCACGTTCAAGGGCTCCTTGTCGAGACGCTTCCGGATGGAGACCACGGCGTCGTAGTCCTGATTACCGCGCATTCGCACGTCGACTACCTCCGGGCAGCCCATTCTGGCGGCCTCGAAAACCTTTGCCGCCTCGGCCAGTGTGACCATCAAGTGTGACTCTGATACTGGCATGCAGGCCAGTACCGTCTGGTAGATTGGGTCTTTGCGATGGGTAATGGCCTTGACCTTGACGATCGGCGACTGAGTGGGCCCCCCATAGGTCCCCGGGAACTCCCCAAACGGACCCTCGGGAATATGCCCGGTTGGAAGAATCGCAGCTTCGACCACGACTTCGGCTGTAGCCGGAACTTCGACGTCTACTGTCCTGCATTTCACCAAGTCAATAGGGCTGCCGTGCAAGGCTCCCGCCACCCCAAACTTGTCCAGCTCGTGGGCGATTTTCGCTGGCGCGCCAAGCACGACAGCGGGGTGTGCACCAATGGCCACCGCGATTTCCAGCGGCTGGCCGCGCTGCACCTGCTTGTAGAAAGCACGTCCGACGCGATGGTCCGGATTCACAGTAATGCCAAGCCGGTCAGGTCCGAAAAGCTGCATTCGTAGAATGCCCAGCAGTCTGACCCCCGTGTCGGGATCCTTAGCTATAACGACTCCGGCCGTAATGAAGGGGCCAGCGTCGAACTCGGCGTGGGTACAAATGGGCAGCTTGGTCAGGTCCACCTCGGGACCTGTGTAGACCACCTCTTGACATGCGCCGTGCTCCACGAGCTTCGGCGTGATCCGTTCGGTCGTCGCGCGGTGGTACTTGCGCATCATTTCTCTTGGGCCGCAGTCCATGGCATCGGCAAGGAGCTTACTATTTGCATAGAGCGCGCCCAACACGCGCCAGCCGGGATAGCCGGCCACGTTGTCGAAGACGAAGGCGGGGCCATCGGCGTCCGAGGATTTACGAATATAGGAGGCGATCTCGAACTCGGTGCTCACCTCCTTGGAAATGTGGAGTAGGTGTCCCTTCTCCTCCAGGTAGTCCAGGTAGCTTCTCAGATTGCTCCAGGGCATGCGTGAATCCTCCAGTCATTTGGTAGCTCCAAGAGGTCAGCTTTCCCGCCTCAGTCGGGTCAGCGCGGCCGCAAGACGCCCGCGGGGGCGGGGCGTCCTTTCAGGGAACGACGCCCCGCCGCGGTTCGAACCAAGCTAATTATAGGGCCCTAATCTCTGTGCCGCGTAGTCCGCGAACTGCATGTCGACGATCTTGGTCAAGTCTGCCTTTTCCTTAATGGCCGCCGTTCGCAGCAAGAAGTCGTGCAGTTGAACCATACTGGGCAAATTGATTTTGCCGTCGACATTCAGTCCAGGCATGCCCACCTTGTCGTAGAGCTTGGGGTCCTTGAGGCTGGTGTACTTGCTAAGGATAGCCACGAGGTCGGCTTTGTTCTTGCCCTTGTTGATGGCGTCGTTGTAGTCGCGTACCCCCTTCAGGTACGCCAACATGAATCTGCGGCCAGCATCCACGTCTTTGGCAAAGGCCTCGGAGAACAGCACAACGGAGCCTGTTTGTCCCGGGTCACGGTCACCGGCCCACAGCCACGGGACGACGAGGCCCTGGTCGGTGGCGATGGTGATGAAAGGCTCCATCATGTGAGCTACCTCGACAGTCTTATTGGCCAAAGCCGGTATGTGATCCGCGGGATTATACATTATGACCTTTTTCACGTCGTTGAAGGTCAGGTTCCCATCCTTCAACCACAGTTCGACCAGGAAATCGGTCTGGCATGCCTCGCATCCCATAGCGATAGTCCTATCCTTGAGGTCAGCCGTCGTCTTGATCTGATCCGCCAGGTCCTTGCGCACCGTGACGCCGACGAAGCGGGAGCCCTTTGGATTGCTGGCCTTATCGGCAACCATCTTGACGTTGACGCCCCTCTGGATGGCATTGAAGAGGGCCGCGTCGATGGTGCCACCGGCCACCTGCATCTCACCAGTCGCCAGCAGGGGGAAGGTATCTGTTCCACGAACGATGAGTACCCATTCCGCATCTATTCCCTGCTCTTTGAAGTAGCCTTTGTCCATCGCAAGGAAGATACCGGCATCCGAGGTGAAGCCCTGGGTCGCGATCTTCACTTTCACGGCCTTAGGAGCAGCCGTGGGCGCGGCTGGCGGTGGGGTAGGCGCCATAACGACAGGGGTGGGCGGCGCAGAGGTTGGTTTGGCTGTGGGGGCAGTTTCCGGTTTGGGGGCCGGCTTTGACGCCGTTGGCGTGGGGGCTGGAGCACCTGGCGCGCAGGATGAAAAGATCGAGGCCACTGCCAACCCAGCGAGAACAAGGATCGGCGCGAGTTTCACTTCCTGACTCCTTTCTTTGTTATCCTTCGCAGATGATAGAAAATCTATCCATCGCCTTGCAACCTGCCTGTTTCCTCCCAGTCGATCGTGCGGGAGACAGGATCTACGGCTACCTTATAGTGCAGAGCCGCGCTCTCGGGCGAGATATAGCCGTTGACCACGTCGTCCAGCACCGCCTCGGGGTCTCTCTCGATCGGATCAAAGTACCCTGCACCGCCACCAAAGCTGAAGGTGAACTCGTCGCCGGGCCCAAGCGCGTACTTCTCTTTGGGCACAACCGCGTTGCCGTTTAACCTTATCTCGGCGCACCGCCCGTTCATGCCGCCGTGGTAGCCCAGGGGCTCAAACTTGGTGCCCTCGAAAAAGCAATGCACAAACCCACTGGCTCCATCACGAAACTGCACAGTAGTCCTTTGGTCGCAGCCGCCGCGATACTTGCCTGGACCGCACGAATCCGTGAGGAACTCTTTCTTGACAACGAAGATAGGGGAAAGGTCTTCCAGCATCTCGGCGGAAACCGTCTTGATGTTGGACGGGTAGAATGTAGCGCAATAGCCGTCTTTGGTGGGTCTGGCGCCCGAGCCACCGGCGGCCATTATCCATTGCAGGAATGTTTCTCCCGTTGCGACGGTCCCGCTGAACGGGATCATGGTGATGCGGCTGCTCTCCGCCACCGTCCGCTCCGGGACCGCCTGGGCCAGCGCGCCGAAGACCGCCGACGAAATGGGCTGCACCATAATGTACCTGGCCATTACGGGCGCGGGAAACCTGGGATTAACGACGCAGCCCTCCGGCGCCTGCATCTTGAACGACCGGAAGAAGCCGTCGTTATTGGGCAGGTACGGCACGAGGACCGACTTCACGGCGTGGGCGGTCCAGGCAAAGCTGAAGTTCCAGCAACAGTTGATGCCTCCTCGAGTGGTTTGAGGTGATGAGCCCGTGAAATCCACGGTCAGGTCTTCCCCATTGATAGTCATCGTGGCAACAACCTTCAGTGGCTCGTCTACCCCGTCCGCCCAGCTTTCGTGGGAGTAGATGCCGTCACGAAGCTCACCCACGGCCTGCCGTGCCGCCCGCTCCGTCGTCGTGATGATAGCGCGCGACAGGTGCTCCAACGTCGTCAACCCGTATTCTTCCATAAACTCCACGACCTTCTGCCCACTCACGGCATTGGCTGCCACCTGCGCCAGCAGGTCCCCCACTACCTGGTCGGGAATACGCACATTGGAGGCGATTACGTCGAACAGGTCCTCGTTGCGCTCGCCCGCTTTGAACAACTTCAGTATCGGTATGCCCAGACCCTCCTCGTAAACGCTACGTGAATCCGCCGCCGTGATGATGCCGCCAATGTCCGAACCGTGAAGAACCGTGGCGACGATGGTTGCGGGTCGGTCGCCCGCAAATATCGGTGTCGCAACGGCGATATCGTATTTGTGACCGGTAATCATCCAGGGATCGTTGCAGCAGAGCACATCGCCCGGCGAAAGGGTTTGCACGGGGAACTTGCGGAGCATATGCTTCATGCCCACGGACATCCCGGTGAGAATTCCCTGGGTTCCGGTGGCCGCCTGAGCCATCAAGTTGCCATCCAGATCGTAAATACCGCAGGCCAGGTCCTCCATCTCGCCCACGACAGTGGTGAACGAAGCCCTGATCAGCGTCTTGGCCTGCTCCTGGGCAATGGAGATCAATCTCGCCCACATTATCTCCAGCCGAATCGGATCGAACACATCCATGTTGTCATCCCTTTACATCAGCTTTCTCGCGTTTTGTGTAACCTCGTCAGGAAGGGTCAGATTCGTGGCGAACTTTGCCAAGGGTTTCGTGGCGTCAATGCCCATCTTGTCCGAGCGTCCGTCTTCGGTGGACGAGGGATCAAGGATGACGCCCATCGCCCCAGGTGTGATGTGGACGCCTCGGCTGGCCTGCAGTCGGGTTGAAATGGCCCAGAGCACCTCGGACTCGTTGCAGACATCGATATCGTCGTCCACGACCACGACAAGTTTCACGCCCATGTCGATCCCGAGGGCGGCAAAGATCGCCTGTAGAGGCTGGCCCTCTGCGGTCTTCCTGATCGAGATGTAAGCGTGAAAAATGCCGCATCCCGACTTGGGGACGTGCACATCTCTGACGTTGGGTACGGTGCGCTGCACCGCTTCCAGCAGGTCTGCTTCGCGCTGCACCGCTGGCGCCGTCGTGTGATCGCCACACAGCCCAGCGCAAATGCTTTGAAAGATTGGCCTGTCGCGGTGCAGGATGGCCTTGACGTGGAAAACGTGCTCCGTGCTGCGGAAACACGCGTAACCCGTGAACTCGCCGAATGGCCCTTCTGGCTCGCGAACACCGGAGAGTATCTCGCCTTCGATGACGATTTCCGACCCGGCAGGTACCGCTAGGTCGATCGTGCGGGCCTGAACGACCTCAAGGGGCTCGCCGAAAAGACCCCCAAGTAGCTCGAACTTGCTTTCGTGATAGGGCAACAGCGCCATAGAGCCAAGCGAGAGCACTGGGTGGTTGCCGATGATAACCGCGGCCTCGAGATTCTTGCCCATCGCCTCAGCGCGACCCTGGTATTCCCACATGCGTTTCCGAGAGTGCAGGCTGATGCCCAACCTGTCCTTCCCTTTGAGCTGCATGCGGTGATATCCCAGCGTGCTCGCCCCGGAGTACGGGTCTTTGGCGACGACTAGCCCCGCAGTGATGTACGGCCCGCCGTCGATAGGAAAATGGGTCAGAATGGGAAAGCGGTTCAGGTCGACCTGATCGCCCAGATACACGTTTTCTTGAAAGGGAGCTTCAGGCAGAAGTTTGGGCGCCAAACGTGTTTTCGAGCGCCGGCATGCAACCTGCGCAAGCTGTCGCTCCTGGACGCCCATCGCCATAGCGTAACGTCGCCTGGTCGAGACCACGTTAGTTGCAACGGGTATTTCATAGCCTTTGACGTTCTCGAAGACGAGCAGGGGATGCTGGCCGATCTTCTCGTATTCCATTACTAACGCAGTGACCTCGTAAGCGGGGCTAACTTCCTGGCTAATCCGCTTGAACTCCGTGGGCACAGTCTCCTCGACCAGCTTGAGAAAACTTCTGAAATCTTGATTCAATCGCGCCTCCCCAAGGACGTAATCAGGCAGCCGGTCCGAGCTACGGCGTAACTGTCGCGCTCTGGCCTTCAAGGCATGACGAAGAATTCCGGCGCACGGCAGACGAGCCCCTTGCCTAAACCCATGGTGACCGTTTCGCTGATCAGAATAGTTTCGTAAGCAAAGACTCCAGGGAAATGAGCCTACTGCTTGCCTAAGATGCTCAACGCGTACTCCACATATGAGTGGTCCACCAGCTTGTTCATATCTATTTTCTCGTTCGGCTTCATCAGACCCTCGTCCACGTAGAGATTTTGATCGTCTATCAGGTGCTGAACGAAAACGTAGCCGTTGCGATCAAAGCCGGGGGTACGCACCTTACGATAGACGGCTGGGTCCTTCAACGAAGTGTACTTGGTGAGCACGTTGATAATCGCGTCCGTGTCTGCGTTCCTATCGAACGCATCCATATATGCCCGTATGCCCTTGATGTATGCAATAACGAACCTCCTGGCCACCTCGGGCTGGCGCTGGTGAAATTCGGCCCCGAACATCAAGACACCGGCTTGATGATTTGGATAGAAATCGGGATGAACGCGTTTCCAGTTAAAGGCGAGGCCACGGTCGGCCGCTTGTGTGCCGAAGGGTTCGATGAGTAGCGCGCCATCGATGCCTTTGTTGGCGAACGCAGCGAGCGAGTCCATAAAGGGCATTTCGACCAAATCGATGTCCTTCGTCGTAAGCCCGCCCTTGGCCAGGGCCTTGGCGATCTGCGGCAACGACACCGAGGCTTTGGAAGCCACGGAAATCTTCAACCCTCTCAGATCCTTGAAATCCTTGACCCGATCCTGCAAGTCGGCGCGCATGGTCAGAGTCGCGAATTCGTGGCCAGGGACATTTCTGGCGCGGTCGGCCACGACCCTGATGTCGATGCCCCGGTAGTAGGCGTTGAATAGACCGGGGCCGCTGCCAGCGCCGACAGCCTCCAGTTGGCCGGCCGCTATTGCGGGTATCACCTTCGCCGAGCTGTCGAACGAAGTTAGCTCGAGATCGATGCCCTGCTCTAGGAAATAACCCTTTTCAAGGGCAACGTACATCGGTCCATCGGACGCCGTGGCCTGATC
Organism: Chloroflexota bacterium; assembly: GCA_016210495.1. Next base: position 22,306 of record JACQUC010000168.1, on the reverse strand, counting down.
GCCCATTCTAACCTTGACGGCGGGCACAAGCCTGGCTGGCATAGCAACCTTTGGAGCAGCTTTTTCGACAGCTTTCTCCACCGGCTTATCCACAGGTTTGGCAGCCTCTTTGGCGACCGGTTTGGTGGGCTCGACGACTGGCTGCTTGGTAGGCGCTGGTGTTGGTGGGGCCGGAGCTGCGCAGCCGGCCAGCAAAACGAGAGACGTTATGGCCACCGTCAAGAAGGCGTTGGACCCAAAGACAGCACTCATACTGGCACCCTCCTCGCACAGGTTTGGTGATGCTTATTGTTGGCCTCCGGTCACACGGGTCGTAAACCTATTGAAATAGCCTCTCTCGGACAATCTTCCACGCACAGAAAGCACGCGGCGCAGTCTTCGGGGTATCTTATGCTGGCTTTACCTCCTTTCATCCTGATCACGTCATTCGGACAGGATTGAACACAAATAGCGCAGCCTGTACACCGATAAGCCAATACTTCTGTGATACCAAAGTCCAACGGCTTTGTCGTCGTCACCGGTTGGTCTCCCCCAAAAAGGTACGTCATCGAAATTTTGTTATCCTTTGGCCTCAGTACCGCTTGCTGGTCTAAGTCGGTACTTCTCGAAGGGTATGGCTTCAGTCCAGACGTTTGTGCTGTCGACCCGTCTTTTGGCGACCACCCACTTCAGCCAGTTGGCATCATCCTTTTGCGGATAGTCCTCGCGGTAGTGAGGTCCACGGCTTTCGGTGCGTATCAGGGAACATCGGGCCATAAGGTCGAGGAAGACCAGTTCGTTCCGCACGCCGAGGCATCTTGCCAGATCGTGATAATCTTTGGCTGCCAGCCTCGGCACCTCGTCGCGGCCTATTTCCCCTGCAATGGTTATGGCTTCTTGCAGTCCCTTCGCGTTTTTGATCGGGCCCAGCAGACCCCGCTCCAGAATCGTCTTGCAGTGTGCCCGCACCTCGTGGTGCCGCAGTCCTGAATCGCGTTTCAGAGGAGCGAATACCTGGCCAATGAGCGCTCGCACCTGGCGCTGATCTGCGCTCGGCTCGTCGGTTTCTAAGGCATATGTTGCCGCCGCCTCGCCGGCACGATGGCCGACGTTGGCCGACGCTATACCCTGGGCGACGAACTCGTTCGCGCCCATGTCTGCGTGATCCGAAGCGTCGCCGGCACAGTAAAGACCCGGCACAGTCGTCGCGCCCCCCTTGTTCACTCTAATTCCTCCCGCAATGACGTCCTGTATATCGACAGTGTAGGGGATCAAGTGCTTTCGGAAGCTTTGCCCCACAGAGGCAAGAGTATTCACAACTAAAGGAAGTGCTCTTTCGACGGCATCAAGCGAGGCTGGGCTCAGGTGTCTGGCATCCACGTACACCGGCCCTCGGCCCTCTCTTTCCTCGGCGGCGATGGCGAGGGAGATCACCGGTCGCTTTGCCCTTTCCAGGCGTACGGGATCGTATTTCTCCATAATTCTCTCGCACCTGGCGTTGATAAAGTGAACGCCTTCCATGGCAAAGATCTGCAGGCCCGGGCCGATGGGCCCGGCGAAATCGCGCAGGCGTGGGCCGATCGATATCAAATCGAAGTTTCGCATTTGGGCCCCGACTCTGTAGGCCATGGCCCTGCCATCGCCGCTGAGATGGGGATGGACGCAGCGCAACTGAACGGCGTGGGTACCACCTGTGGCAATAACCGTCGCTTTCGCCCTGAAAACATAGAATTTGCCTGTTCTGACGTTGAAGCCGACGGCACCGACGACTCTGCCGCTGGTCACCTCCTCGCTATCCGAGGTCAAGAGGTCTGTAACCATGACCCTTTCGAACGTACGGACGCCACGTCGCAGAACCTCTCCCCTGAGGACCAGCATCATTTGAAGGCCGCCGCGGCTGAGAGAAACGTTCATCTGGTTGATCTGCAGGCCACGCTTACGTACGAAGCGGCCCGCGGAATCCTTTTGGAACCGAACACCCCAGCTTTCCATTTCCCTGATGCGATCCGCTGTTTCCTCGAACATGCCCTCCAGACACTCCTGGTCGTTTAGCCACTCGCCAGACTCGACGACAGCTTCGTGGTAGAACGCATCGTAATCGTCTTGCCCCGCGTCAAAATAGCTGAGGACGCCCGAGATGCAAGGACTCAGGCCACTCCTGCCCGGAGCGCCTTTGTCAACCAAGATAACGTCCAGACCTAGCTCCCTGGCCTTAATGGCGGCAAAGCAACCGGCAATCCCGCCACCGAGAACCAGCACGTCCGTCTTAAGCTCTTCGGTGCGCTCCAAGTATGCCTCCAGGGCGCAGCTTGCCTAACTCAGGCGACTCGTCCAACCAGTGGGCTGCCAAAACGGCTAGCTCGAAACATCCGATCGACAGCTCTTCTCAAAACGGAGAGGTATCAAACACACGCGCCGGTGGACAAAGGGCGTGGCCGTTACAATCGGTAGGCCGTTATACGCTCCTGCGGTCTACCTGGGCGCAATACTTGATCGCAGAAGGGACTACATGCATCAGGGCGCACAAAGGGTCTGCGCTGGCCCGCTGACCTACGCCATTGGAGTACGAAACGAAGGATGACACTTTAAGCGGCAGTGTCGACGAGGTGAGTGTCCGCCAGTATTATACTATCGCGACGTTGTTGTTGTCAAGGCTTTTGATTCCGTGATGTCGTCCGAGCCATTGGTTGGCTGATCGACTTGACAGGGGGACTGCCCCGTGATATGATAACGTCACTTCGCTAATGACAGGTAACTGGGCAAAGATGCCCCGCGCTTGCTTCCCGTCCCTAAGACCAGCAAGGCTTGACCGACGCGTGGCGCTCCGCCGAAGTTCGGCATTTGATGCGGCTCTTTTCACAACTGCGCAGTTTTGGCTGTGTCGCCCGGTTTCCGATTCCGACCGGCTTCTATTTACCGACACCTTGTGGCGCGTTCTCCGGACTTTCCGTTGCAGGGCGTAAGGGCAATGAGCGAAGGCTTGAAGATCGACCCCAAGAGCACAGCGCTGGTAGTAATCGACATGCAGAACGGCTATTGCCACGACGGCGGTGGCTTGCGCCTGGCCGGTCTCGACAACCGGCCGCAAATAGCGATCGTCCCCAGGGTCAAATCGCTGGTAAGGCTCTGTCGCAAGGCTCAGATTCCGATTGTGTGGGTCTTGCAGGAGCATTACCCCGACGATGCGACGCGCAAGCAGCACATTATTCCGTCGCATATGGATAAGTCGGGGGCGTGCGTCGCTCAGCGCAACACCTGGGACGCGGAGCCGGTGCAGGAGTTGAAGGCGGAAATGAGGCCCGAAGACCACTATGTGAAGAAGCACCGGATGTCGGCCTTCTACAACACCACCCTGGAGGTGCTCCTGCGTATGCTCGGGAGGCGCCTGCTCATCATCTCGGGTGTCTCCACCAACGTCTGTGTTGAGTCGACGATTCGGGATGCCTATTTTCGAGATTTTGATCAGATCCTCGTGTCTGACTGCACCGCCTCGTTACACGAGGAGCAGTACCGCGCGACATTGAAAAACACCGAGATCTACTTCGGGACCGTGATGACGTTGCAAGAGCTCTCTGAAACGCTGGGTGCGGCGCTAGAATAGTTCTTGGTGCGAAATGGCGGCGGCGCCCCCGCCCGACCGGCCAAGGACGAGGAAACCTCGCCCCTACGCCGATCGGATCTCGCACCAGGAGCCAAAGTAATCACATAAAGCGGAGGTGTGAGGTGACAAAGGGATTCTTGTACCTGGGTCTTCTGGTCGCGCTCCTCGGTTCGCTCTTGGTCTACGGCTGCCAATCCGCCGCGCCATCGCCATCGCCCGAGAAAAAGGCGGAATCCCCCAAGGCCGAGGTGGCTGAAGTAAGCACCCTCAAGATCGGGAACTTACCTGTGGCCAACGGCGCCGACGTGCTCGCCGCTGAGAAGCTCGGCTATTTCAAGGACGAGGGCCTCACCGTAGAATCGACAATGGCGATGGGTGCCGAGGGGCTGCAAGCAGTGGTCGCCGGCAAGCTGAACTTCGTCGGCGCGACGTTCATCTCCGTGCCCACGGCTCGCGCCGAAGGCATCGATTTCGTCGTGGTCGCGGGCCGTAATGGTGCACAGAAGGCGCCACCCGACTCGGCCGCCCTCATGGTGCTGAAAGACGGCCCTATTCAGTCGGCAAAAGATCTAGAGGGCAAGAGGATTGGCATCAATCTTCTCAACAATGTCAACTGGCTCTACGCAAGGGAGTTGGTTGCCCGAAACGGCGTCGATCCGAAGAAGATCACTTTTGCGGAGATTGGCTTCCCGCAGATGGGGGACGCCTTGTACAACAAGCAGGTGGATGCTGTGTTCTCCACGGAACCCTTTACAATGATTATGCGGGACTCGGGCAAAGCCAGGGCCCTATCCTATCCTTTTGTCGAGATCGAGCCGGGCTTGAATATCGCCCAGTGGATCGCGTCTGAAAAATGGGTGAAGGCAAACCCCATTGCAACTCGGAAGTTTGCGCGAGCAATGACACGAACCATTGAGTATTTGAACTCCAACCCGGAAGAGAAGCTTAAGCTGATTGCCGAATACACCAAGCAGGACGCCGAAGTGCTGCGGAAAACTACACTGGACGTGCTGTCCACCAAGGTGGACGTCAAGAGCCTGCAGAACCAGATAGCGCTGATGGTGAAGCACGAAATGCTGAAGCAGTCCGTGGACGCTTCGACGATGATGTGGGAAACCGCGAAATAGCTGCTAGGGCGGGACAATGCCCAAGGTTGATCCAATTACTTTTGCCGTCATTCGACACAGGCTTTTCAATATTGTAGAGGAAGCGATCATCGCCCTGAAGAACGTGTCGGGCACGCATATTACGAGCGAGGGGCACGATCTGATGGTGTCACTGTATCGAGCTGACGGCGGGCTGCTCATCAGTGGGGCCGGGTTCCTCCACCACATCGTGCCCGCTTCGTGGGCTGTAAAGCACATCCTAAGGGAGTTCTCTGCCGACCCGGGGATTTTCGAAGACGACGTGTATTTCCTCAACGACCCCTACGTGGCTGCCCTGCACGCCCCCGACGCCTATCTGGTGGCCCCAATACACCACGATGGCCAGCTAGTTGCCTTTGCGGCGAACTTTGTTCACGTGACCGATATCGGCGCGATGAGTCCGGGGGGGTTCTGCCCCGATGCAACCGATTGCTATCAGGAGGGCTTTCGGACCAAGGGGCTAAAGCTGGTGGACCGGGGCCGGCTCAGACGGGACGTCTTCGAAACCATCGCGAACATCGGACGGGTCCCGGACCTAAGCGCCCTCGACCTGAGATCACAGATTGCTGCCTGCACAGTGGCCAAGCGAAGAATGGGTGCCCTGTTCTCAGAATTTGGCCCGGAGGTCGTCGACACGGTTTGCCAGGAGCTGATCGACCAGTCCGAAGAGCTGCTGCGCCGGCGCCTGCGCGAGCTTCCCGACGGAACGTGGAGAGGGAGGCAGTATCTGGACTCGAAGGGAGAGCTGCATCGCGTGGAGTTGGCGCTGACGAAGCGTGAAGACCGCTTGAGCTTCGACTTCACGGGAACGAGCCCGCAGGTGCCCTTCGGGAGCAACTGCACGTACTGTGCCGCCGTCGGGGGCGTTTTCGCCCCGCTTTTCCCGCTCCTGTGCTACGACATCGTCTGGAATGACGGAGCGACAAGGCCCGTCGAGGTCATTGCTCCCGAGGGTTCGCTGGTCAACTGCAGATTCCCGGCTCCTGTGTCGATCGCCACGGTGGGCATGCTGCAGATTGCCAACAACCTGGCGACCTACTGCATATCGAAGATGCTGTCGGCCAGTCCCGCCTACGCGGGCGAAGCCACAGCGGTCTGGCACGGAAGCCATACTTCGGCCACCTTTTTCGGCACCGATCAGCACGGCCAGACGTTCGTCTCGGCGCTTACCGATACGTTTGCGGGGTCAGGCGGGGCATTCCGAGACAGAGACGGCATCGACGTCGGCGGAGAGATACCGAACCTGGTGTCACGCTGGGGGAATGCCGAAATGCATGAGATGACCACACCCATATTGTACGTCTATCGCCGTCTCGTACGCGATTCTGGTGGAGCAGGCAAGTATCGTGGAGGTTTGTCTACAGAGGCTGGCATAGCTATTCACGACAGCGATGACGTGGGTTTCGTAACTTTTAACAGAGGCGTTAACGTTCCACAGAGCTATGGCATCGCCGGGGGCTATCCAGCGTGCTGTGTGGATCTGCTGATCTTCAAAGACGCTGGCTTTCGAGATGGCTCCGGCGCTCTCCCCCACAACCTATCGTCGACCATGGGCGTCCCCGAGCCCGCAGACTGGGGAGTCTATCGGATGGATAAGGGAGACCTGTTTTACTACCGCAACTCAGGAGGGGGAGGATATGGGGACCCGTTGGAGCGCGATCCAGCGGCTGTCCTCCAAGACGTTACGAACGCCCTGGTTTCATCGCAATGTGCCAGTGGGATCTATGGCGTTGTCCTGACATCCGATTCGAAGGACGTTGATGATCAGGCCACTACCGCCCTCAGGACCGAGCTTCGCGCCAGACGCCTAAAGGAAGCGGCCGTGCAGACAGGTAATACCGCCATTTGCCCCAGATGTGACGAGGGCTCGACGGAGTCGAGAACAGTGTGCCTGCGTGAAGGGCCCCTAGCGAGAATAGGCCCGCTTTGTCCTCACGATACTCCTCTGGTGTTGAGGGAGCTCTTTTGCTCGTCCTGTGGCGCGCTCATCGACGTGCAGATCGCCGAAAAGTCGGATCGAGTGTTCTGCGATGATGTTCTCGGGCGCGCCTCAACCCGCTTAGCCTCGTGACGAAACCTTCGGCCAATGACCACACCCATGTAGCCTCCTTCTTCGACTTCTCCAAGAGCGCTTGTGGCAAGGCATGGTCGTGAGTGCTATAATGAACCGCACTGACGCGGGCAGATAGAAGCCTTGCGAGGTATCGTTGACCAGGACATCCGTTTTTCTTACTAGGCCAATCGTTCTTGTGGTTGCCACGGCCGTCGCGGTGGCGTCGATACTCGGCAACGAGTGGACGCCGAGAAGCCTTGCGCGCGAGAACCTCGGCTCCGACGAGGTGCTGACCGTGATCGTGGAGCTCGAAGACGAGCCGGTGGCCGCGTACGATGGGACAAAACCGAACTTGCGGGCTACCAGACCACGTCGGGGTGGAAAGCTCAAGACGTCTTCTCCGGAGGCCTTGGAGTACGCCGCTTTCCTGGAATCAAAGCAACGGGAATTCGGGCGCGCTTTGCGGCAAGCGATTCCCGAGGGCAGGGAGCGGCGCCAGTTCAGGACGGTTCTCAACGGCACGGTTGTTATCTTGCCCAAGGGTCGGGTGGAGGCACTCAAGAGGTTGCGCGGCGTCAAAACGGTCTCCACGAACGAAACGTATCGGGTGTCCCTGGACGGTAGCGTGCCGCTTATCAACGCCTCGGCGGTGTGGACGGCGGTTGGAGGGACGTCGGCGGCAGGCGCCGGCATGCGCATCGCCATCCTGGACACGGGCATCGATAACTCGCATCCCTTTCTGTCCGACAACGCACTGCAGCCTCCGGCTGGGTTCCCGATGGGCGTGGACGGCTACACGAGCAACAAGGTGATCGTGGGCAAAGTCTACACCCCGGCGGGCCGGACCGATACGCCCGCCGATGAGTACGGCCACGGCACGCACGTCGCGGGCATTGCCGCGGGTGTGTACAATTACACCACCCAGTCGTTCAGGACGGTCAGCGGCGTCGCCCCAAAGGCGTTCTTGATGAACTACAAGGTCTTGTTGGGGCCGACGGGCGAGGGCGATACCTCGGAAATTGTCCAGGCGATCGAAGATGCTGTGGCCGACGGCGCCGATGTGGTGAACATGAGCTTTGGCGGCCAGTCTGACCAGTCCATCGAGAGCGATCCCCTCGTCGCCGCCGTTCGCAATGGAACTCAGGCGGGGGTTGTGTTTGTTGCCGCTGCCGGCAACAGTGGTCCAGGGGCGCAAACCGTGCTGTCGCCGGCGGTCTCGCCCGAGGCGATCGCGGCCGGCAATAGCACGAAGGGAGATGCGATCGCAACCAGCAGCTCGCGCGGGCCCAACCTGGACATTTCTATCAAGCCCGACTTGACGGCGCCCGGCACGGCAATCTACTCTTCCGTGCCCTTCTCCGCCCCCTGGGGTTTCTCGGACCCCCAGGGGTTTCTCTCGCTCTCGGGGACGAGCATGGCTGCGCCCCACGTCTCCGGGGCCGTGGCGTTGCTGCGGCAGCTTCACCCAGGATGGTCGCCGGCGCAGGTGAAGTCGGCGCTGATGAACACGGCCAGGCGTTCGGTCTTCGACTCAGTCAGCGGAAGCACCGCCCGGGTGATGGTGCAGGGCGCCGGGCGGATCGATTTGCAGGCGGCCATGAACCCAGGATTGACGATCAGTCCGCCGGCCCACAGCTTCGGTCGCGGCAACGTGGCTCCCGGAGGCTACTACGCCTCCAGGGGATTTGTCGTGGAGGAGGTGGCGGGCAGCGCGGGAACCTGGACGACGGGTGTTACGCAGACGGCGACGTATCCGGGGCTGGTCGCCCAGGTATCACCCGCGACCGTTACTGTCGCTGCATCCGGGTCGGCGGGAATCACTCTCTCTATCAGCGCAACGGGCGATGTTGCTCCGGGGGACTACGAGGGGTACGTAACACTTACCAAAGGTCCGACTGTACTGCACATCCCGTATTGGGTGCGGCTGGCGTATTCCTATTACTTCCCGTTCGCTAGCAAGGACGGGGCGGAGTTACGATGACTGACTGGTTGAATGTGAACGGTCGCCCAAAGTCTGTAGTGCAGGGGCTTGTCCCCTGCTCGTTGCCCGGCCTGATGGCCGAATCGCGCCGGAAGCAGGCTTGATGTTGCCAGGGCTGGCCGCTCCTACAGGTGATTGGTTACGCGAGTTCCTTTCGGCGTAACGCAAGCGGTGCACGAAAGAAATGATGCTGTTTCCGAGCAGGCACGTACTCAAGCAGCTTGCTCTTGTGGGCAGCACCGGCAAGCAGGGGACAAGCCCCTGCACTACACACCTCGTTGTCGCTGAGGCTGCTTAACTTGATGCCTATGAGACGACCCGGCGGGTCGTCTCTACAAAGCTGGCCGCGCGGAGCGCAATTGCATTGACGGCGTTGCCGAGGTTTGTAGCGAAACACACGTACAGATCAAGGAGGCAAAGTATGCTGGAGGGCTATCCCAAGCAAATAGTGGTCAAAGACGGCACTCGTGTAACCCTCAGGCCCATGGTCAAGGAGGACCGGGATGCTCTGGTGGACTTCTTCACGGGCATCTCTACCCACGATCGACAGCATTTGAGAGATGACGTGGGCAACCCAAAGGTCATCGAGGAGTGGGTGGAGCGGCTGGATTACGATCGGGTGCTGCCCATTCTAGCGCTGGTCGACGGCCGGGTCGTGGCCAACGCCACCCTGCACAAGCGTAAGCACGGGCTCACCAAGCACCTGGGCAAGATGCGGATCGTGGTCGACCCAGAGTATCGAAGCAAGGGCCTGGGAACATGGCTGATGCTCGACCTGGTGAACGCGGCCATGCACGCCGGGCTCGAGAAGGTCGTGGCCGAGTTCGCCGCCGAGCTGGAGTCGCCCGCGATAAGGGCGGCCGAAAGGCTTGGTTTTCACCGGGCAGCCGTGATCTCCGACTACTACAAGGACGTCGACGGCAAAGAATACGACCTGGTCTTTATGGTCAAGTCTCTCTATCCGGATTGGGGAGATTATTGAGTTGCCCGCCAGAGAGATCGTCTTGGAGACGCCAAACGGCGCCCTCCACGTGCGAAGCTATTGCCCCGTGGATCTCATCGAGCGTATGCGGATGGACGAGGGCATCGGCGTGTTCCCGCGCTACCGCTCGATCGTCAGGGGCGTCGATACGCTGGTGAAGGCGGCAAGCCGCCCGAACGGAAACGTGGTGCTGGCGTACACCGACGATCTGTGCATTGTGGGCTACATCGTGATTTCCGACCCTGATCCCACGGAAAGGTGGGGCAAGGGCGACGTGACAGGTGTTCTAGAGTTCGGGGTGCTGGAAGTCAGCCGAAACTGGCGCGGGAGGAACGTGGCGAGGCGGCTCATGGAGGGTGCCTTCGACGACGAGACGTACGAGGACAAGGTTATCTTCTCCACCGAGTACAGTTGGCACTGGGACCTCGACGGTAGCGGCCTGACGAAGCGAGAGTATCGCGACAGGTTGTTCAAACTGCTCAAGAGCTTTGGCTTCTCGCTCTATCCCACAAACGAACCCAATATACTCCTGGACCCTGCCAACATGCTTACGGTACGGGTTGGGGCAAAAGCCAGTAACGAGGCTTATCTAAGATTCCACCTGAAGCTATTCGAGGCCGAGGTCTCCTGGGCAAAACCACTCGAATAGGAACGGTATGGCACGGCTTTTGCTGCACAGAGTGTACGGTGCAAGCACCGGACTCGGGGATTGATTGAAGGAGGTAATGCGGTATGGCTGAGAGGTCTCCTGTTTGGGGGTGGACGGTAAACTGGTCCGCTGTGCTGGCGGGTTTCTTCATTTCCGTGGCCGTGGCCATATTCCTGGGCATACTGATGGCCATAGCAGGAATCATGATAACCGTCGCCTGGGCGCTGATAATCGGCATTGTCTCAGTGCTGATAGGTAGCTACTTCACTGGACTGCTGACGCCTGGCGCAGGCGTGTACAACGGACTGTTGGTCGCCGTCCTCGGTATCGTCTTTGGCTTCGTCCTAATGCTTCTGCTGGGTGGCACGTTTACCTTGCCGTTAACCGCTGGCACGGCTGATAGCGTCACGTTCCTGATTGGCTTTGTCGTCCAGTTGCTGTCCGGCGCGGTCGGTGGCTTGCTGGGTGAGAGATCGACGTACATGATGCGGCGCACTTAGCTTCCTGGCCTGCAGGGAAAGGCCCATCGGACTGACGGTTTGAAGCCCATCAGGCGCCTGTCTGATGGGCTTCAATATGCCGCGTAGCTTGTATCAGGGTCTTTCGTGTTGTATACTCAACCACATCGGTTTCCGAGGAGGTGCATGGTTGAAGGTCGGCATCGTAAACGTAACCGGCTACGCCGGGCTGGAGTTGGCGCGCCTGCTCTTGAAGCACCCTGCCGTGGAGCTGACGCAGGTCACGGGTCGTAGCGCCGTTGGTCAGCCTCTCGCCGACATGTTTCCTCACCTGGGCGAAACAGACCTGGTGATCCAGGCAGAGATAGATGGTTCTGTCGACGTAGCCTTCTCCGCCCTACCGCACAAGGCTTCGGCGGCAGCCGCCCGGCCTTTGCTCGAGGCGGGTGCCAAGGTAATCGATATCAGCGCCGACTTCCGGCTGAAGGACGTCGGTCTCTACGAAAAGTGGTATCAAGTGGCGCATCCGGCGCCCGAGCTACTGGCAGAGGCGGTGTATGGCTTGCCTGAGCTACATCGAGATGAGATACGCAACGCCCGTCTGATCGCCAATCCGGGTTGCTATCCCACCAGCGCAATTCTGGCGTTAAGCCCGGTGGCCGGCCTGATTGAGCCCGACGTCATCGTCGATTCGAAGTCGGGCGTGTCGGGCGGCGGCCGCACCCTCTCGCTGACGAATCACTATTCCGAAGTCAACGAGAATTGCCAGGCTTATGCCCTCGGGGGGCACAGGCATCTTCCGGAGATGGTGCAGGAGCTGTCATATATGCGAGAGAAATCGGGGGCGCAGTCGGCAGACGATCTGTCGATGGTTTTTCTTCCGCACCTGGTACCGATGACACGCGGGATTCTGAGCAGTTGCTACGCCAGGCTAACCGTCGACCTCTCTACGCAGCAGTTGCGTGAGCGTTATCGCGAGCTCTACGAGACCGCTCCTTTTGTACGCGTGGTTGACAAACCACCCCAGACAAAGCATACCTGGGGCAGCAACTACTGCGTGATCTGCCCCACTATCGACACGCGAACCAAGCGGTTGATAGTCATCTCGTGCATAGATAATTTGGTAAAGGGTGCGGCAGGTCAGGCCGTGCAGAATATGAACCTGATGCTGGGCCTGGACGAGACGCTGGGGATCGAGCAAACGCCGATCTACCCGTAGGCGGGAGGTAACCGTTGATGTGTAGGGGCGAACGGCCGTTCGCCCTATGCGCATCAAGACCGATCTACCCATAGGTGGGAGGTAACCGTTGGTAGAGTTGTCGCCCGGGGGCGGGATTACCTCGGCCCGGGGTTTTTGGGCGGGGGCCAGCTACTGTGGCATTAAGACTGAAGGTAAGGACCTGGCGCTGGTGTACTCGGAGGGTGTCTGCAGCGCGGCGGGGGTGTTCACGGCGAACAAAGTGAAAGCCGCGCCGGTGCTGCTAACGCAGCAGCGTGCTGCCAGCGGGTTGCTTCAGGCGGTCGTGGTGAACAGCGGCAATGCCAACGCCTGTACGGGCGAGGTAGGCTACCAGGACGCTCTCGAAATGGCGCGGCTGGCGGCTGAAAGGACCGGTATAGCAGAGGAGCTCGTGGCGGTCTGCTCTACAGGTGTGATCGGGGTCAAGTTGCCGATCGAGAAGGTCAGATGCGGTATCGCCCAGATCGAGCTCAGTCGCGATGGTGGGCACCAGGCGGCGTCGGGAATAATTACCACTGATACGACGATCAAGGAGGCAGCAGCCCGTGTTGGTGTTGGCAATGCGGTGGTGACCGTCGGTGGGATGGCCAAAGGCTCGGGCATGATCCATCCTAATCTGGCCACTATGCTGGCGTTCATTAGCACAGATGCCGCTCTCGATCCGGCCTGTGTAGGGCACGCGCTGAAGCTGGCCGTGGACAGGTCGTTCAACATGATCACCGTCGACGGAGATACCAGCACGAACGATACTGTCCTCCTGTTGGCCAACGGCGTGGCCGGGAACCAGACTATTGTGGCGGAGACGCCGGAGGCGGAGCTTTTCCAGGCGGCCCTCGATGTTGTGGTCGTTTCGCTGGCCCAGGCTGTGGTGCGGGACGGCGAGGGTGCCTCGAAATTCGTGGAGGTGGTTGTTCGGGGCGCCCTCTCGGTGGCCGACGCCCGCAAGGCAGCACGAGCCGTGGCAGGCTCCAACCTGGTGAAAACGGCTATCTACGGCAGCGACCCGAACTGGGGGCGCATCTTGGCGGCCGTTGGGTACTCGGGGGCCGAGGTCAACCCCGATGTCGTGGACATCGCCATTGGCGACGCATGGCTGATGGTTGGGGGTATCATCCAGCCCTTTGACCGTGCCTACGCATCGTCGCTCTTGAGCCGGCCAGAGGTGGCCATAGTGGTCGATCTGCACCTAGAAGGTGCAACGGCCACGGCCTGGGGATGCGACCTGACCGAGAGATACGTGGAGATAAACGCCAAGTATACGACCTAAGCCCGAGGTTTCCATGGAGCGAGAACAGGTACTGGCAGAGGTGCTCGGCGAGGCTCTGCCATACATCAGCAATCTGGCTGGCAAGACCATCGTAGTAAAGCTTGGTGGCAGCGCGTTGGGCAGCCACGATACCACGCTCGAGGACGTCGTTGGCCTGACCAAGCTCGGGGTGCGGGCCGTTCTGGTACACGGGGGAGGCACATCTATCAGCGGCTGGCTGCGCCGGATTGGCAAAGAGCCCCGGTTCATCGACGGGTTGCGCGTAACCGACGAGGATACGATGGAGATCGTCACGATGGTGCTGGCAGGCAAGGTCAACAAAGACCTCGTTGCTTCCCTCCGGGCACTGGGGGGCAGGTCCGTGGGGATCTGTGGGGTGGATGGCGGGCTCATAAGGGCCCGGCGGATAAGCTCCGATCTTGGACTGGTGGGCGACATAACCCACGTCGATCCGCAGCTGCTCGACCTGCTGTTCGCGGCGCAGCATATTCCCGTCGTGGCCCCGATAGCTCTGGGCGAGGAAAACGAGAGCCTGAACATCAACGCAGATACGGCGGCGGCCGAGATCGCGGTGGTATCTCGGGCAGAGAAGCTTGTCTTCCTTACCGATGTGGCCGGTATCTGCGATGCGCGGGGCGAACTGCTGTCGAGGCTAACGGTGGGTGAGGCGCGGGCGCTGGTCGTATCGGGGGTGATCTCGGGCGGAATGATTCCAAAAGCGGAGGCCTGCTGCCGTGCACTGGATGGGGCCAGGGCCACGCACATCGTCGACGGCCGCGTGCCACACGCCTTGCTGCGCGAGCTGTTCACCGATCGTGGGTTCGGGACCATGATCGTGCCAACGTGAGCTGGACTCTGGCAAGGAGGCTGGAACTGTGGAGAACTGGATAGATCTCGAGCACCGGTATTTTATGCAAACGTTCAAGCGCCTGCCCATTATTCTAGTGCAGGGCGAAGGAACTCGGGTATGGGACGAAGATGGTAGATGCTACCTGGATATGGTGGCCGGCATCGCCGTGAACGTGCTGGGGCACCGTCACCCGGCGGTGATCGAGGCGATCGAAGCCCAGTGCCGAAAACTGATTCACGTTTCGAATCTGTACTATTCGATACCTCAGATCGAGCTGGCGCAGTTACTGGTGGAGAACTCGTGTGGGGACAGGGTGTTTTTTGCCAATAGTGGGGCTGAAGCTAACGAAGGAGCGATCAAGCTGGCACGCAAGTACGGCAAGCTGCATCGCGATGGCGCCTACGAGATCATCAGCGCCGAAGGCTCTTTCCACGGCAGGACGCTCGCGACCATCGCGGCTACCGGCCAGGCAAAGTTCCAGGCGCCGTTCACGCCCATGCCCGAGGGCTTCAAATGCGTTGCATTCAACGACATAGATGCCATAAGGAATGCCACCTCGCCCTTGACCTGTGGCGTGTTACTGGAGCTGGTCCAGGGCGAAAGTGGCGTGCACCCGGCAGACGGGGAATATGTGAAATCCGTCCGACAGTGGTGTGACGATCAGGGCCTGGTCCTGATTCTCGACGAGATCCAGACCGGCATGGGTCGCACGGGCGCCTTTCTGGCGTACGAGAGGTTTGGCGTCGAGCCCGATATCTTTACGATGGCCAAGGGACTGGGCGGTGGTGTTCCCATCGGCGCGGTGGTGGCAAAGCAGGATGCCGCATGCTTTGCCGTGTCGGATCACGGGTCCACTTTTGGCGGGAATCCGCTGGCCTGCGCGGCAGGTGTCGCCACCGTGAGGACTATTATGAACGCAGGTTTAGTCCAAAGGGCCGTACGTTTGGGGGATCGGTTGCTTGAGGGGCTTGTCGGATTGAAAGAGAAGCATCCGGCTGTAGTGCAGGCTCGCGGTCTAGGCCTGATGGCGGCCCTCGACACCGTCGAAGAGCAAGCGTCCAAGGTGGTAGACCTTGCTCTGAGCAAGGGGCTGATCCTCAACGCTACTGGTCCGTCGACCGTCAGGATGGTTCCGCCACTGATCATTAGCGAGTCAGACATCGACGAGGCCGTCGGGATCCTCGACGAGGTTTTCTCCGAACTGTAGAACCGGCCACATCATCTGACGTAGATGGCGCGGTTTCCGCGCCCACTCGGGAACACGCCTTCTCACTCTGCTTTCCACGTGCTCCGGACTCCCGCGCTGGCAGGCCGAGCACCCACGCACCTGGCACGCTTCTTGCGGCACTTAGGCTTAGTGTTCCTGGCTTAGCAAGATGGCGTGGTTTCGGTTGACAAACTCTACGTGACGTGCTACAGTGTTGGCTAGCTTGTTGCAAGCAATAAGCCAGGATTGTCCTCGCTTGCCGCGGAATTCAGTCAAAGGAGGGAACAATCTTGCGTGTAAGTAGCGTAGCGTTATTTGCCACCCTGGTCATCGCAGTGGTGGCTGCCATCACCTTCGTGGCCTGCGCTCCCACACCGACACCAACTCCGACGAAGCCGGCAGCGACACCGGTTCCGGCTGCGCCAAAACCGGCAGCGCCAGCGGCGGCGACGCCAGCCCCGGCGGCCACGAAGCCGGCGGCGCCTGCCGCGGCAACCCCGGCCCCGGCAGCCACAAAACCGGCGGCGCCAGCCCCAGCGGCGACAAAACCGGCGGCAGCGCCAGCCGCAGCAACCCCTGCTCCGGCGGCGACGAAGCCAGCAGCACCGGCAGCAGCTACGGCTGCTCCGGCTAAGGCGGCAAGCGGACCTCCCAACATTCCGCATACCTTGCAGGGCAGGGAGGATTGCGTTGCGTGCCATACGGTGGGTTCAGCAGGAGTTGGGGCACCGGGTGGAACCGGGTTGCCAGCCGACCATCAGGGCCGCACGAGCGCTACCTGCCAAGGGTGCCATCGGCCCGCGTAGACACAGTCTTCGGGATGAACGGCTAGGCCAGGTTCCTCTCGGAACCCATTCCTAGTCCCGGTAATAGCGATCTACCGAGGCGGCGAGAATAGAGGAGGGAGTCGTAGCAAGGGCATTTGGGCTCGGGCAATTGTGCCGCTGGCCCAGTCGGTTCTGCTACGACTCCGTATCCTGGCACTGGGTCGTGCCCTCCCTACGAGGGCAACGCGTGGTGTTAACCCATTCCCCCTTAGTATGGCCCCAGATGTTGTTGTTGTCGCTCACCTTCCCACTGGCATATTTCTTGCTCGTCGCGACAGTATCAGGCATAAAGCTCAATGGCTGCCGCACATAGACTGTGAGGGCAAGCCGTTCAAAGAATTATTGGACCGATGTTCTAAGGGTGAGCAGTGACGATGATAGAGACGAAGCGGGGTGGAAGGGCTGGGCTGGTCTCGTGTAGGAGTGACATGCATGATTATCAGGCAGCGGAGCACGGTTCTCGATCCCTTTCTCTTGAAGGTCGTGTGTCCAAACTTGGATTCACGGCCTTTAAGATGGCTCTTAAAGCAGCTAGGACTTTGGAACCAGGAGGTGCGCTTGGACGGTGCGGGCGTCAAACGAAGATTCCCCGAAATAGCTTTTCCGTTCGGCTTGCAGCGGGTTGCCAGTCCGGTAGCCGTCCGCACGATACATGGTGCTAGAAGAACTGTCCGGCGGTAGAAGCGTGACGACGTTCCTTCCGGTGATCTGTTATTGACGGGCCGGGCTCATCCAGGTATGAGCGCTTGGCGCCGTGCGAGAGGCAGGGAGAAAGTAGTCGATTCGTGGGCCTAGGGCAAGATCGAAGGCGTCTCGTTGCAGGGTTACGGGCTGTCCGCGGGCCAGGTGGCTATGCTTCCGGTGAGCAAGGGGGACATATGAGGGCTGAAGTCGGTTATCCCGCTGACAGGTTATCGAGTCGACAATCACCCGAGGAGATTTTCGGCCTGGGCCAGGCGGTAAGCTATTTTTTCGAAACGGGCGAGGCGGTGGAATCTGGCACTTACCGCTGTACTTTCTGTGGCTATCCGCTGGAAGTGAGCGAGCAGGCGTGTTTGCCCCTCTGCCCAGTGTGCGATAGCGCAGAGTTCGCAGGGCCGCCACCGAATGCTGACCGCAATGTAACTCTGCCTCAAGCAAAGCCATTCTAGGCCCATTGATTTGTTGATTCCTTCTGATGGATAGGGTTATAATAGGTGACATAGCATCGACAGAGGGCTCAAGAATTGTGGTGTGTAAGATCGATTGGGGAGAAGATGATAGAGGAAGTTCAAGAGAGGCTGGTTGACCTCAAGTCCGAGGTAGACAGCATCAGGAGGCGTCTTTGACTTAGCCGGCAAAGAGGCCGAGATACGTCGACTCGAGGCGGAGTCGGCCAGTCCCGTATTTTGGTACGAGCAGGAGCGGGCTCAGGCGACAATGAAGCATCTCACACGCCTCAAGGAGGAGGTAGACGTCTGGAACGGCTTGGCGGCGCAGGTAGGTGATCTGCTCGATCTGTTGCAGTTAGCCATGGTGGAAGGGGATGAGCGGATAGCCGACGAGGTTGCCGGGGAAACAGAAGCGGTTACGGCCAGACTGAGTACGCTTAGATTTCAGTTGATGCTGGCGGGAGAGTACGACCATCGGGACGCCATTGTCGCGATCCACGCCGGCGCCGGAGGCACCGAATCGCAGGATTGGACGCAAATCCTGCTGCGCATGTATTTGCGGTGGGCAGAAAGACGAGGATTTCGCGCGGAGATCCTGGACCTGTCGCCCGGCGAGGAAGCCGGCATCAAGAGCGTTGCGTTTGAGGTCGCCGGTCCTTTTGCCTACGGTTATCTGCGTTCGGAACGGGGTGTTCACCGACTGGTTCGTCTTTCCCCCTTCGATGCAGCCCATCGCAGGCACACGTCCTTCGCTCTCGTTGAGGTGATGCCGGAGGTGGAGAGTGAGGTAGAGGTCAGCATCGATCCAGACGAGCTACGTGTGGACGTGTTTCGATCGTCCGGTGCGGGTGGCCAGAATGTGCAGAAGACCAGCACAGCGGTGCGTATAACTCACATACCCACCGGCATCGTGGTATCCTGTCAGAACGAGCGCTCGCAGTTGCAGAATCGCGAGACGGCTTTGAAGATTCTGCGCGCGCGTCTGATAGAGATCGAGCGCCAGAAGCGCGAAGAGGAACAGGAGCGCCTGAAAGGGCAGCACGTGGCGGCCGGCTGGGGCAACCAGATACGATCCTACGTGCTTCATCCCTACAACATGGTCAAGGATCACCGCACCGACTGGCAGACCAGCAATGCTTCGGCCGTATTGGATGGCGTGTTGGACGACTTTATCGAGGCGTTCCTGCGATCGCAGGTTGGTGAATCGGCGGCATAGAGCGGAAGATTTATAGAACGGGTGGTTTGCAATGAAAAAATGGACCCTCCTCGTCGTTTTCGGTCTCGCTTTGTTTCTCATTTTCCCGATCGCCACGGCCTCGGCTGAGGAGCCAATTAGCGTAGCTGCCAACTCCTATCAAAACGAGTTTCCCAGCCAGATCAAGTTCAAACTGGAGGCCAGCAGCGACCAGGAGATCACCAGGGTCAGTCTCTATTACAGAATGCGAGGGAGTGCCGTCCTGACGTATGCATATCCCAAGTTCGACAAAGGCAATAGCGTTTCGGTCGAGTACGTGTGGAACACACAGCGGAAGTACATCCCACCCGGCGTCGAGCTACGATACTATTGGCAGATCGAGAACGCCGCGGGCACCAAGATTCGGACAGCGCCGGTGTCGTTTGTCATCGAGGACACTCGCTTCAAGTGGCAGAATATCACAGAGGATAACATCTCGCTTTTCTGGTATGGCGGAGACCAGGCTTTCGGCCGCAGGCTCGTGGGGATTGCCCAGCAGGCGCTGGATAAGCTTGGACAGGACATCGGCATAACCGTTCAGGAGCCGGTGAAGCTATTCATCTATGCCACGCAGCGGGATTTCCTGGGTGCGCTGGAGCCGAAGGCGCAAGAGTGGACGGGCGGCCGGTCGTTTTCGAGCCAGGCAATAATTGCCCTGATGGTCGAGCCGACCGGCGAGGGGATACCGTGGGCAGCAAGGGCGATTCCCCACGAGCTAAGCCACGTAGTCACTTACCAGGCAATCAAGAATCCCTACGGGGACATCCCACATTGGCTTGACGAGGGGCTGGCTATGCATGCGGAGGGCGAGGCAGAGCTAGGGTATACGCGGGTTCTAGATCGGGCCATCAGGCAGAATCGGCTGATCTCGCTGAAGTCGTTGGCGAGCAACTTCCCGGCTGACCCTGAGCAAGCTACTCTGTCCTACGCTCAGAGTCAGAGCGTCGTGGAGTACATCTTGGATCAGTATGGTCGTGATAAGATGTCGGAGCTGCTGGCGGTGTTCAGGGAGGGTTCGACCTACGATGACGCACTGTTGGCAGTATTTGGTATCGACGTCGCGGGGCTCGACGCGGAGTGGCGTGCCAGCGTAGGCGCCGCGCCTCCGCCCCAGTCCAAGACAGGTCCTGCGCCCGCGCAGACGCGTTCGCAGCCGGCTCAGTCGCCCCAGTTGTGCACGGGCGTTGGAATAGGCCTGGGCCTTGGCGCCACGCTGGCGGCGGCGGCCAAAGTACTGCCCTTGGTGCTAGGCTGACAGAGGCTTGTCCAACACGGCGTACAGGCGGCCACCAAGGTTGTGCAGTGGCTTGGCCTCTTCTTCTTTGAGAAGCCAGGCGTTGTCGAACGTGTCCTTCTCGACCTGCACCGAAAGCACCTGTCCGACGAAGAGCGTGTGATCGCCGATGGTGATGGCGTTGACCAGGGCGCACTCGATGTGGGCCAGGCACTGCTCCACCAGGGGCGCTCGTACCTCCCTGGGCGTGATCGGGATCAGGCCCGACTCCTTGAATTTGTCCACGTTGCGCCCGGAGACACTGCCGCAGTAGTGAACCTGCTTCATGATCCGCAGCGTCGGAACGTTCAGGACGAATTCCTCGGATTTCTGAATGAACTCGTGGGTCAGCCGGCGGGGGGCGATGCTAACGCCGACCATGGTCGGGTTGAAGCTCAACGCCATCGACCAAGCCGCCGTCATGATGTTGGGCTGGCCCTTCAGTGTGGACGTGACCAGGACGACGGGGCCTGGATTGAGCATGCGGGGGCATTGCGAAACGGCTATCTCTTCCTTCATTCGCCTCCCTCCACCTCGTCTTTGCTCTCTGCCGCCGAGACCAGTCGCTTTCCCTGCTCCTCGTACATTTCCAGAATCTCCTTGACGGTCGTGGCATCCTCCGGCAGGCGGTCTTCACGCACGAAGTTGACCATCCTCGGAAATCGCAAGGCGTAGCCAAGACCGCCTTCCTGCCGCCCTGCGGTGTGCATAGGGCTTCGAGTGATCTCATCGGCGCGAATCTCGATGACGTACTTCGGCTCGACCCAGACGTCGGGCTTGACGATGGCTTCGAGGCGCGCCGGCTTGTCAGCCACCGCCGCGGCGTCGAGGAGTCCCTTCATCTGCACCCACTCCAGCTCGCTAAGGCCGGTTCCCAGCCGGGCGATGGTGTAGAACTTGTCGATGTCTTTGTCATAGACGGCGGTGAGCAGAGACCCAATGCCGAACTGTGTGCGCATTCCTTTGCCCCACCAGTAACCAACGACCACGCAGTCCAGGGTATCTTCAAGCTGGCCCTTGTAGCTACGCTTGAACTTGATCCAGTTGAAGTTCCTGGCGCCGGCCTGATATGGGGCGTCGAGACGTTTGGCCACGATGCCCTCGAGGCCCCTCTGGATGTTATCTGCAAAGAAGGCGTCGAGCTCCTCTGCATCGGCGGTGACCAGGACGTCGGCCACGCTGATCACGTCGTCGGGGCCGATCACCTCCAGGAGTTTTGTCCGGCGCTCGGTGTAGGGTTCCGTAGTGTAGTCATAGCCGTCGAGGTAGAGCAGATCGAAGGCCATCATTTTCAGGGGCAGCTTCTCCTGCATCGCGTCGATGCCGTGCTTGCGCTTGCGTTGAACGGTCACCTGGAAAGGGAAGAAGTCGCCTGTTTGAGGGTTATAAGCGATGGCCTCGCCCTCGAAGACGGCCTGCGGGTGCTTGACCTGCTCCCTAGTGGCCCTGACGATCTCAGGAAACATGCCGGAGAAGTCCTCGAGGTTTCGGGAGAACACCTTGACGACGTCGCCGTTCTTATGAACCTGGCACCTGAAGCCATCGTACTTAGGCTCGGTGGCCGCTTTCTGGAGGCGGCTGATGATGTTCATCGCGCTGGTCGCCCGTTCGGCCAGGGCCGGTCGCACCGGCTTGCCGACCTGCACCGATATCTCCGACAGCCCGTCCACGCCCCTCTTCCAGAAGGCCCCGGCTACCTGCCCGAGATCGGAGCACAGGTTGTAGGCGCGCTCGATGGTCTTGCGCAGACTCTTGTCGCCGGCCCTGGCATAGGAGAGACCGTCCATAATCGTGGGGTCTCCGATGCCGAGGCGCAGCTTGCCGAGGACGATGCGCAGCAGGTGCTTGCCCTCTTCGGCGCTGAGCCTAGAAAGGAGATCGGCCAACAGATCGGTCTTCTGAGCGACCGAGCCGCTGCCGCCGGCGGTGGCGATGCGCCATAGCTGCTCGTACACGTGAAGCACTTCGAGACCGTGCCCCTGCTGGGGGAGCTTATCGGCCGCGACGAGGCCGTAATCGCCCAAGCGCGAAAAAAGCGCCTTCACTTCTTTGCGGTCGGTGCCAATGGCCTTGGCGAGCGACTCGGCAATAAGGTTCTCGCCGATGCCAAACTCCAGCGGCTCGTAAAAAGGCACGAGCCGGCCCTGGCAGAGGTAGACGATCCTGTCGATATCCTCCGCGCCAGCCTCTTTGAACAGCTCGGCCAGTATGCCGACCATCTTGTTGCGGCTACTGGTGCTCTCCAGCTCGCCAAAGAAAGAAACCAGTCGCGCGAACTTCACCCCGCACCTCCCGTGGACGCATCAACACCAGGCAGCCGAAGTATATCATTATTCGCTGCCTCGTGGCAAAGCAGACTATGGTATAATTTGTGCGTTAACGTAACTACTCAGGTGGGATAAGCCGGCG
>JACQUC010000172.1 GCA_016210495.1 Chloroflexota bacterium | reverse complement strand
GGGCCAAACTGGGCAAGGCTGCATGAAACTTGACTCATTCGTTAAGATCTCGTCATATGAAGATATCTAGGCCTGGTATTACCCGTGTTGCGACATCCGTAGTTGTTCAAGGATCGGAGGAAGGGATCTATGGTCGACTTGAACCGTGATGAAGTAGTTGCCAAAATGTACGCCGCGTACACGCTTGACGAGATACGGGAAGCAAAGCGGCTTGTTGCAGAGTGGCTGAGTGAACACCTTGATGATTTTCAGATTCGCTCTGACGCTGAGATGTTGGAGATGGCAGAATCTGGTTTGGAAGAGCTTGCCAAAGACAGGGACGCGGCCGCCTGATGCCGCGCATCAGCCGTCGGAATCGAGGTGGTACGGAACGTCCACCACGATGGTGTTGCGCCGAAAGAAAAGAGGGATCTTCAAGCGCAGGGCGGTCTGGTTGTGGAGGATGTACTCCCAGAAGTGTCGGGGCACGATCTCGGATTCCTCACGAACAAAGTGTATCGCACGGCAGTCAATGCTCGATCAACGTGGGCAAGGTGAGGCTAAATAAATGCTAGATATTTCGCGAAGGATCCATTTGAGGGATGCAGCGGGGTAAAGTGATGCACGATCAGGTAGCATCTGCGGCCAGATCCGGCCAGGGCAACCGCAATCCCGCCAGGGCAACCACGCAGGGTTGCTCCTACGTGTCCTCAGCCATAAAACGGTAGCCAACACCGGGGTTACTGGCCGGCCCGACCTCTCGTCAGCTCACTGACTCGGCACGGCACGTCGATAACGACGGTGTTTGGCCGGAAGAAGAGGTGTGCCTTCAGGCGCAATGTGGTCTGGTTATGGAGGAAGAACTCCCAGAAGTGCTTCGGAACCAGCTCAGAAAGCACAACGGTGATCGGTCGCTGTGGGTCCTGTTTGTCCACCGCGTCGATGTAGGTCAGGAGCGGCTGGATCAGCGCGCGGTAAGGCGATTCCACGATGACCAGCGGCACCTCTCCAGCCCATTTCTCCCAGCGCTCCTTCATGTGCTGCGCTTCTACAGGGTCATCCGTGACGTGTACGGCCGTTACGTCTTGAGAGATGGAGCGAGCGTAGGCCAGCCCCTGCAGTGCCGTCGTGTCCAGCCGACTGATCGGCACCACAACCTTCGGCAGGCGCGGCCGCGGAAGGGGGGCGTCTATTCTCTCGAGCGTCAGCGCATCCTCCAGTTTGCGATAGTGGCGCTTGATGCCCCACATCATCAACATCAGCAACGGAATCAGCACCATGATCATCCAGGCCCCGAGGGCGAACTTGGAGACCGCGACGACGACCGTCACAACACCGGTCACGACGGCGCCCAGCGCGTTGATGGCGGCCCGCCGCCGCCATCCCGTCTCCTCGGTTCGAAGTTGAAGCCATCGCTTTACCAGGCCGGCCTGGCTCAGCGTAAAGGCAAGAAAGACTCCAACCATGTAGAGCGGTATTAGGCCGGTCACACTGCCCTCGTACAGGACGATCAGAAAGGCAGCCATTACAGCCAGCACGACGATCCCCATAGTGTAAGCCAGTCTGTCACCACGGAACTGGAACTGGTTGGGAAGGTACCTATCGCGAGCCAGGATGCTGGCCAGACGCGGAAAGCCGTTGAACGCAGTATTGGCGGCCAGTACCAGCAGGACGGCGGTGGCAAACTGCACGACATAATAGTACCAGCCGGTGCCAACCAGGAGCCGCGTAAGCTGACTGAGGACCGTCTCGGTCTCATCCGGACTCGGAATGATTCCTATCTGGGCTGATAGGAAGCTGATGCCGATGAAGATCGTCGCGAAGAAAGCGCCCATGGCGACGAGGACGATCTGTGCGTTCCTGACCTCCGGGGGCTTGAACGCCGGTACCCCATTGGATACCGCCTCCACGCCGGTCAGGGCGACCGATCCGGAGGCGAAGGCACGTAGGATGAGCAGCAGGGCGAGCGGCTCGACCATTTCTGCTCGAACAACTTCCGGAGGAGGCGTGTAAGCGGGTAGGCCATTAGCAACGGACCTGAAGATGCCGAGCCCGAGTAGCCCAAGCATGGAGAGCAAGTATACGTAGGTTGGCGCCGCGAAGATGGTGCCGGACTCGCGGATGCCACGCAGGTTCATTATGGTCACAACCGCCACGACGATTACCGAGATCAACACACGCTGAGCGAACAGCTCGGGGAAGGCGGATGTAATAGCTGCCACACCGGCTGACATAGAGACAGCGACCGTCAGGATGTAGTCGGTAATCAACGCCGCGGCCGCCGCCAGGCCAGCGGCCGGCCCGAGGTTCTCATGAGCTACTACGTAGCTGCCACCACCGCCGGGATAAGCGTGGATCACTTGCAAATAGCTCATCACTACGATCAGCAGCAATAAGCATATCGCTATTGTCAGGGGTACGGTCAGCATCAGCGCCCCGACCCCGGCCAGCACGAGCACTCGCATTACTTCCTCGGTGGCATAGGCCGATGACGACAAATTGTCAGAGGCAAATATCGCGAGGCCCTTGACCTTGTCGGTCCGCTCCTGTATGTCGGCCTCCGTTCGCAGCCGGCTGCCGATCAAGAGACCACGCAGAAACTCCCGGACTTTGCCGAGAACCCCTCGTGGCTCCAGCACTTTTTCGGTCGCGACCAGGTGGCCGGGAGCACGACGCCTGAACTCCCGGGCGTAGGGCCGGACGATGCGCACATAGCGCGTGCCCGGCTGGCGTCCACGGAGCTCGCGCTTCCACTCCAGGTCTGGGTGCACTGCGCTATCGTCCTCAGTATGTGACCGATCCCGGACACGGTTCGGCTCCTGGTTCTCGGCCGTCGCCTCGTCATCTTCCCCGAAGCCCACCCGGTGCTCGGTGCGTCTCTCTTTGTTCTGTTCCTGGTCACCCGATGGCGACATTGTCTTCCTTCCTGATACGTGTATTGGGCGATCCTAAGGTAACGAATGCCCCGGGGCTCACCTTTCTCCGGGCTCAAGCCATCTGCGGAAATAAGCGGTAACACCACGACCGCTGATTTTCGTCTGACCACAAAGCTCGTATTCCTCAGCCAGACGCTGGACCAGCCCCGCCAGGGCAACCACGTCTTCCTCTGAATCCAAGGTGATAGTGACGCTGGTCGCCCTGATCACTTGCGGGGATACGCTACACAACACGTCGCAAACGCGTCGAAGCAGATCAACGTATTTGCCTGCTAGTACCATGCGCTCCATAGCCATTTCCCGCTCCCAACAGGAATTGTACGAGTACGGCGCTCAACACGCCGTCAATAGCGACGCAGGCACCCTCAATATTTCCTCAATATTTCAAGGCGGATCAATTCGGGGAGGCAAGAGTGATCTGGTGTACGATCATGTGGAATTTGCGGCGAAATCCCGCCAGGGCAAGCACGATCCCGCTAGGGCAACCACATCCGCCTAAGGCGGACCCCTACGTGTCCTCGGCCACGAAACGGTAGCCGACGCCCGGCTCCGTGACCAGGTAGCGCTGGCTCTGGGGGATGGCTTCGATCTTCTTCCGAAGTCGAGCCACGTAGACGTGGAGGTAGTGCGCCTCGTAGCCGTATTGAGGCCCCCACACCTCTTGTAGAAGCATCCGATCGGTGAGTACCTTGTTCGGGTGGGTGACAAATGCCTTGAGGAGGTCGTATTCGGTGCGGGTAAGATGGACTTCGTTGCCGCCAACCTTTACCCGACGGCGCTCGAGATCCACCTCGAGATCGCCGGCCCGAAACACCGGCGCCGGGCCCTGCGCTGGACGTGCCGCGTGGCGCAACGCCACCCGGATGCGCGCCAGCAGCTCGTCGACGCCGAAGGGCTTGGTCAGATAGTCGTCAGCGCCAAGGTCGAGAGCGGCAACCTTGTCCCGCTCGGCTTCGCGGACGGAGAGGACGATTATGGGTGTGCTTGCTCCGGCCCGTATGGTGCGAATCACCTCGAAGCCGTCGACGTCCGGCAACCCAAGATCGAGTAGCAGAAGGTCCGGATGCGAGCCTAGAAATCTCTCGACCCCCTCGCCACCGGTAGCCGCTGTGTCGACCTGAAAGCCGTGGCGCGCGAGGATGATGCGCACGGCGCGCAAGATCGATGGGTCGTCGTCCACCACAAGAATACGAGCACCAGCCATCTGAGACATTACGGTGCCTCCGAACGCGATGACAGGGCTTCTGATTCGTGAAGGGGCAAGGTGAAGACGAACCGCGCGCCACCGCCACGGCGATTCTCGGCCCAGATGCGCCCGCCGTGAGCCTCGACCAGGCCTTTGGCGACGGCCAGGCCGAGGCCAGTGCCCTTTGGCCCTGTGACCTTGTCCGCCAGTCTGTAGAATGGCTCGAAGAGATGAGGCATCGCTGCCGGGGGCACTCCAGGTCCTCGGTCAGACACTTCGACCTGTAGCTCGCCGTCAGCGCGATGGGCTGAGACCCTGATCTCGGTACCCTCAGCAGCGTACTTCGTCGCGTTCTCGATGAGATTGGAGAGCACCTGGTCGATCTCGACGTAGTCGAGCAACACGGGCGGAAGGTCGTCGGGAATGTCGACGGAGATATGGTGCTTTGCCGTTACGGGTCGAAGACGCCCCAGCACGTCGTCAACCAGGGCTCCCAGATCGTACCAGCCTTTCTCAGGTTTGAGCGTCTCACCCTCGATGCGGGATAGGTCCAGGAGATTCCCCACGATCTGGTTGAGACGCAGAGCCTCCTCCTCGATAGCCTCTGCAAGCTCCTGCCGCTCGGCCTCCGTCCACTGCACATCGTGCTGGCGGAGACTACCTGCCGAGGCGATGATGGAAGCGAGTGGGGTTCGGAGGTCGTGAGAAACCGCGTTGAGAAGGGCGGTCTTCAGCTCGCCGGTGCGGCGGAGGATCTCGGCCTCGGTCGCCTCGCGCTGGAGCCAGACGCGCTCCACCGCCACCCCCAACTGCGTCGCCACCGCCGACAGCAGCCGGTCGTCGGCTGCTGTAAACCTCGGGACGTCGGAGTGGCGAACGAGGAGCAACTCCCCGACGCGCCTGCCGTGCGACATCACGGGGACCATTCGCAGGCGATTGGCACTGGCTTTTGCCACTTCTCGTCGGACGTAGGGAGGTACGACTCTGATCCACCGTCCTGGCCCACCGCGTTGCTGGCCGGTGGGAGCTGGACCCCGCCCCAGCACCTGCATCGCCGCTCCTGTTCTTATTCCGGCAAGCCTTAAAGCATCATCTTCGCCAAAGGAAGCTTGAGTACTATCACCGGCGCTGTCGATGAGCTTGATGGCTACGGCAGCAAGCTCCAGCTCGTCGTGCAGGCGCTCGGCCACCGCGCGTAGCGCAGAGTGAAAATCACGCCCGCTCATCAAGCGAACGACATCATAGAGGACTACTGCCTCCCTTTCGTGCTGCTCGGCCTCGTCTTTGCGCTGGCGTTGGGACGCGGCAAGCTGGCCGGCGATCGCGGCCACGAGCAGAAACAGAAGAAGCGCGAGCCACTCGGCAGGGTCGGCGATGGTCAACGTGTGAACCGGCTGGGTGAAGAACCAGTTCATCATGAGGAAAGCTGCCACAGAGGCGACGATCGCCGGCCCCCGACCGAAGGTGATGGCCGTTGCCAAAACCACGATCAGGTAGAGCATGGACAGGTTCGTGATGCCCACGAAAGTCAACACGAAGCCGATCACGGCGGTCATCAGCCCACTAGCAGCCAACGCAGCGGCATAGCCAACCCAGGGCAGTGTTCTCAGTCTCATAACAACTCGAAATAGCGTGAGTCAGGGTCCCTGCCGAAATTATACCACCCGGCGGCGGCGAGCCGCACGGATGGGGGTGGCAATGGAGCCTGGTATCCTGGTGAAGTTGGACGTGAATAACGCTTCTTGCCGCTTGCTTTGTTGATGAAGTTTGCCGCATCCGCTACAATGTGTCTATGTCCAGGCAGGGGGTAAAGACGATAGTTGGTAGCAGCAACAGGCCGCGAGCCTAAATGTAATCCCCGAGGTAGAGCCAATTGAATTCCTGAAACAACGGCTGGAGTTTCCGCTTCCACGCCTCGTCATTGCTTATTATGACTTCGCAATTCGACATAAGGCCAGAGGCTACGATGATGGCGTCTGGCAGCCGGAGGTTTGTAATGGCGCGAACGATGGCCGCGCTGGACGCGACTGCCAAGTCTATTGGCAACGCGGTCAGGTTGGGGAAAGAGGTCAGGAACTTGTGCATAAAAGTGAAATCGGCGGTGCTCACTCGGTACGGCCGTACCAAAAGCTCCGAGGCGCTCACGACCGAAAAGTGGCCGTGCAGAGGATCGCCGTTGTCCTCGATGCGCCTCATCAGGTGCTTTGCCAATGGGTGGGCAGTTTCCGTCCGATTCAGATAGGCTAGCAGAGCACTGCTATCCAACAT
>JACQUC010000167.1 GCA_016210495.1 Chloroflexota bacterium | reverse complement strand
TATCTCGAGCCGAATAGGATCGAAGTCGACGCTCACGTTAGCCCCTTTTCTTTACTCTCGGCGACCGCGGGTCACCCCGTTCCCCCGCTCCATCACAACGTCCTATGGCGCGGTCACCTAAATAATGACCAACATGGCTTCCAGCCAGTCGGCGGGATTATACAGCATCTCGCGCTTGAGTTCCATATAGTTTTTAGCGTGTAGTGCGGGGGCTTGTCCCCCGCTTCCCTGCCCGAGCAGGGGACGAGCCCCTGCACTACAGTCTCGATGGGACGGCCCAGCGCCACAGACTCCGCTCTGTGCTAGGTTGGCAATGTAACTAAAGAATGCTGTTTCTTCGCTGCAAGAGCGACGAACGCTTCCGCCCACTGAGGCACGCCTAGGGCGTGCAGGTGGGTGTAGCAAGCCAGCACGTTCTTGTACACGATGCCATCGGCCTTGCCATCAATTCCCCTACCCCGCAGCATCCGATAGGCAAAGTTAAGGGTGCCTGAGGGCGATATCGTGGAATGATGGAACTCATGGCCCCAGAAGCTTTGGCCGACGGAGAAGAATGGATTCTGCCGGGCAACTTCAACACGTGTATAGCCGTGCCCTTGTATTTTCGGGCGCATTTCAACCTCGGCCGGGATTGCGCCGACCATCTCATACCATCTGTCGTGCCACTGGATGGCCCGGCACAGGTACATTAGACCGGCGCACTCGGCATACACTGGCAGATCGTCTTCGATAGCCCGACGAATATCCTGTCGGAGTCGGCTATTGGCTTCTAGCTCTTCGGCAAACACCTCGGGGAAGCCGCCACCAATATAAAGCCCATCAATATCAGGCAAGGTCTGGTGGTGCATGGAATCAATGAGCACCAGTTCGGCGCCAGCCTGGGTCAGGGCCTCAAGGTTTTCCGGGTAGTAAAAGGTGAATGCACGGTCAAGCATCACCCCCACCCTGGCACGTCGGCCGAGTACGGACGGTACCCCGCCCACAACCGGCTTCCCTTCCATAGGTGCAATATCAGGCGTGTGGCTGGTTTGGGCCTCGCTAGCAATGGCTAAAACGGTATCCGTGTCAAGGTAAGATTCAAATTGATGCGCAATACGGTCAATGCTCTCTTCCTTCCCAATTTCACGGAAGGGGGTGAGGCCCAGGTGGCGTTCAGTGATGCTCAGGGTAGGGTCGCGGGGGATGCAGCCGACGACGGGAATCTGGCAATATTGCTCAATTGCTCTCACCAGCTTTTGCTTGTGCTGGCTGCTCGC
Organism: Chloroflexota bacterium; assembly: GCA_016210495.1. Next base: position 11,021 of record JACQUC010000167.1, on the reverse strand, counting down.
TACATTATTTAGAACCACGCCTCTGATGTTGCTGTCGGGCTCAAAATGCTGGTAGCCGCTTACCATCGCCGCCACGCTGCGGGTCATCCGCGCCGCGTTGACCACCAGAATGATCGGGCTGCCCACAAGTTTTGCTATGTGGGAGGTGCTTCCCCATCCGCCGGAATCAAAGCCGTCGTACAGTCCCATGGCTCCCTCGATAAGGGCAAAGCTTGCCCCCTCGCAGGCATGTTGAAAGGAAGCCAGTAGCGTCCCCTCCGACATCAACACGGCATCCAGATTGCGACAACTTCTGCCCGTTGCCGTAAGCCACGAGGGGTCGATATAATCCGGCCCCTTCTTGAACGGCTGCACCACCAGGCCACACCGCCTCAGCGCAGCGCACAACCCCAGGCTGACGGTTGTTTTCCCAGAGCGCCCCTGAGGGGCCGCAATCGTTACGGAAAGAGCCATTTGGTTTACCATACCCTTGATACAGCGCCAACGAGTTGTCTGAACCGCAGATTGAGTACATTACGGGATTTCTCAGTTTACCAAATGACGAGATTCTAATCTGTGAAATCCTATAATCTGTTGAATCTGCGGTTCAGACCCTCTACGGCTGACACACTCACATCGTATCAACAAAGCCACAGGGGCACGCTTCGGCGCAGATCCCACAGCCTACGCAATAGCTACCGAACTGGTACTTGATGCCCCCCTTCGGCGCCCGGGCAATGGCCCGATACGGGCAGGACCGAAAGCACATATCGCAGCCAAAGCACAGGCCACAGCTCATGCATCTCTTCGCTTCGTCGACCACCCGGGGACTCTCCAGCGGCTGGGTGACAACGTCGAAGTTATTTGCCCGCTCGCCAGCGGAAAGCATCGGCTCCGTGTTTTGCGGCAGCGCCTGGTAATACCCCAGCTTCATTTTGGCAGGCCGGATTACCGGAGCCGGTTTGGCTTCCTTCGTCTCCAGCTGCCGCAAGTAATCATCGATCGATTGGGCGGCACGCCTGCCCAGCGCGATGGCTTCGACGACCAGCCCGAGCCTGTTCGTGACATCACCACCGGCGAACACTCCGGGCAGCGCACTCTGGCTCTTCCGATCGACCGAAATCCAGCCTTCCTTATTCCTTAGCTGCTCCAGCCCCGCGAAGTCAGGCTGCTGACCGATAGCGGAGATCACAGTGTCGGCCTGCGCCTCGTGCTCGGAGCCGCGGATCGGTTCGGGTCTGGCCCGGCCGCTGGCGTCCGCCTCGACCAATTTCGTCCGAATGAGCCTCACCCCGGTCGCCCTGGCCCCGTTGTGCAAGATCTCGATCGGGGCAGTGAGGTGCTCAAAGTGGATGCCTTCCTCCTCCGCTTCGGCGATACCCTCCGCAATGGCCGGCATCTCCTGTCTCGTGCGACGATAGTAAACGGTGACGTCGGCTCTCAACCGGCGTGCCACCCTGGCGGCGTCGATGGCGCTGTTTCCGCCCCCGATAACGACTACCCTGTGGCCGACGTCGATCTTCTGGCCAGAGTTCACGCCGTTGAGAAAAGCTGCCCCGGTGAGCACATTAGGCATTCCTTCGCCGGCGATGTTCAATCTCGTGCCCACACCCGCACCGATGGCCACGTAGACCGCCCGATACTCCCTTTGCAGTTCCTCCAGGGAGACCTCGACGCCAACCCTGGTATTGTATCTCATCTCCACGCCGAGGTTCAGAATGGCCTCGATCTCGGCGTCCAGAGGCCCCGGTGGCAATCGATAGTCCGGCACCCCGTAGCGCAGCATCCCACCGGCCTTGGCAGAGGCCTCGAACACCGTCGTCAGGTAACCCCTCCTGGCCATCTGAAACGCGCAGGAAAGGCCGGAAGGTCCGGAGCCAATGACGGCCACCTTTTCCGTGTAGCATTCCTCCGTTAACCTCTTGTGGCGCAAGCCGTTCTCGATCCCGTAATCGCCAATTGCCCGCTCAATGGCCGGGATATTAACCGCCTCGTCCCTCTCCTTGCGGTTGCATTCCGCCCTGCACATGGCGGGGCACACCCGACCGCAGACGCTAGGGAATGGGTTGGTACCTGTCAGCGTATCCCATGCCTTTTCCATCGCCGCTTCGGGAGTCAGCCCCAGAGATTTGTGTTGGGCAATGGTCGTGAGGCACGCTCGCATATCGTTGGCGTTGGGGCAGGCGTTGTTGCAAGAAGGCCTTTTCTGCGCCCAATACGGCCTTGTCAGCTCGACGGCCGTTCTCGCGCCGAGTCTGGCGTTCGCTCCCAGCGCCCTCTGTCTTCGTTCAAGAACTACCGACATCTTGTCTCCTTGCTGTTAGAACTTGAGCTGGACCGACTTCTTGTAGGTCTGCCCAGCGTGCTTGTGATCGTCGATGTGATACTTCGTGAACTCGAAGCCGGTGAGCTCAAAGAACCTGGGCCAGCCAATTCTATTGATCCATTCCCCTACCCGCTCGTACTTCCTCGCGTTCTGCGCATAGACCTCGACGATCTTTTTCACCGCCGCCACGACCTCGGGCCAGCGCGGCGGGTTCGAGGGGAGCGCTGGCACTACCAGTTTGCCCAGCATTGGCTCGCTGCGAGCGTTCGCAAGCTTGCCGCCAGCCCAGATGGAGAGGACGTCATTGACGGGGTCGATGATTTCGCAGGCGGAGCAGATCGAGTAGCAGTTGCCACAGTACACACATTTGTCTTCGTCTATCGTCACCGAGGATTTGCCGTTCACATACGTCGGCTTTATGGCCGCCACGGGGCAACTGGCTAATGTGGTTGGAATCTCGCAAACACGCCACACGTACTCGTGGTTCACCTTAGGAGGCCGTCGATGCAGCGCCAGAATGGCGATGTCCGACCAGTAGATTCCCCCGCAGCTTGCCGTACAGCAGGCGAAGGCGATTTTCACTCGGTGGGGCAGATCTCCGGCCTTGAAGTACTCGTAGAGTTCGTCCATCACAGCCTTGGTGATCCCGGACGCATCCGCGCTGGCCGGGGTGTGGCAGTGCATCCAGCCCTGTGAGTGCAGCATGTTGTGTACTACCCTGCCGGTTCCCCCCACCGGAATGCCCATCCCCTCCAGCTCGGCGATCAGAGGATCGATATTATCCTTGTTGGGCAGCATAAACTCGACGTTGTTGCGGCTGGTAAATCGCAGATAGCCCTCGGCGTATCGGTCGGCAAGGTCGCAGATGCGGCGAATGAAATCGATATTCACTAGCCGGGGTGAGCCGGCGCGCACCGTGTAGAGCGCCGTTCCCGTTTCCGACACGTGGACCAGCACCCCATGCCTTAGCATTTCATGGTATTTCCACTGGCCATAGTTTTCCTTGACGACAGGCGGTAGAAACTGTCGGTAATCCGGTGGTCCGATATCGAGCTTCCTCGCTTTGGGTGAAGCCTCCACGCTTAATCTCCTTCCCTATAGTACTCTTCAAATTTGATGAAAGGATTTTCTCTGGGGTGGGCGATCACGTAGGGGTTGGGCTCAATCCCTATCCCTTCCAAGAAGTTGCCCAGCCCTATTCGCTCGATGAACTCGCCTACCCGCTCGCGGCCACGTGCATTGTCTCCCCAGAAATCCCAGATCTTGGTCATCAGATCTTTGATTTCCTGGTAGGGGGGTGTCAGCTTGATGAAGGGAATTAGCACCGAGGAGATCAGAGCCCCCTCGACCAGCAGTGTCTTGCCACCGATGAGGATAGTGGCCCCGCGCTCTTTGCCCGGACGGAGCGCCTTGGGCATGACGTTGATACAGTGCATACAGCGATTGCACTCGCGATCCTCGATGCCCAACTGCTTTTCGGCGAGCCAAAGGCACTTTGTGGGACACTTACTGATCACGTCGGACACGATGTCCAGGCCGCCGTCGATGTACTCCCTCACCGCCGCCTGGTCGATCTGGATCGTGTCCCGCCACGTCCCGATAATCGGCATGTCGGAGCGGAGGATGGCCCCAACGCAGTCATTCGGGCAACCGGAGCATTTGACCTTGAACTTGTGGGGCAGGGAAGGGCGGTGCAGCTCGCTCTGAAACGTCATGGTCAGGTCGTAGGTAACATCCAGGGTATCGTAACAGGCGAATTCGCAACGCGCCGGTCCCACACAGCAGCTTACCGTCCTGAAGCCCGGTCCTGAGCCACCCAGGTCGAAGTCGGCTTCGCCGCTCAGCTCGTCAAAACAGGGCTGTAAATTGTTGGTTGTGGTTCCTAGAAGCATCAGGTCACCGGTCATGCCGTGGGCGTAGACGAGACCGCTGCCGTATTTCTCCCAGATATCGCACACCTGGCGCAGAGCCTTCGTGCTGTAGAACCAGCCGCTAGGGTTGTTTAGCCTAACCGTGTGAAATTCGGCCACGCCCGGAAAAAGATCCGGCCTGGCCGAGTATCGCCCGATCATACCCCCACCGTATCCCCACACGCCGACCACGCCGCCGTGTCGCCAATACAGCTTCTTATCCCTGTAGGATTGCTCAAGTTGTCTCAGCAGATCCCTGGCGATGGGACTCTTCCTCCCTGCCTCCTTGATCTGCGTGACGAAGCTCGGCCACGGACCTTTTTCCAATTCATCAAGCACGTTAGTCTCATCAGCCACTTATGTATCCCTCCTTGTACGTATGTCCTACTTGTAGCCACAGGCTTCAGCCTGTGCGCGCCCTTGCTGTGCCAGACTGGCACGAAGATGGCCTCACCACAGCCCGCGCCCGCCATGGCTCAGACGTCTCGCCACACGAACAGGCACGCGCACCCTGAAGGGTGCGGCTACGGGTGAACGACTTCCTGTTCACCGTCTCGCAGTGGTTCACCAGCATCGTGTAGCGGTTCACCACGGAGGTCGGTGGTCCTCTCTTTCTCACCCTCCATTACCAGTGCATTCCCCACCAGCTCGTGGAGGCCGGATACCTCCACCCCGGGAACCCAGTATCCGAGAAGGGTTGGAAAAGCCGCTCTGTCAATAGCGCAAATAGCGGTTAGCAGATTCACCCCGTGTTCCTTGTGGACTTGCTTTACCGCGTTAGCTCTAGGCAATCCTCCCCTCAGCCTTACTTCCATATTCTCATCGGGGTTCAGGCCGGACCCGCTCCCGCAGCACAGGGTCTGCTCCCTAATGGTGTTCCTCGGCATTTCATAGAAATAGTTGCACGTGTTTTTGATGATGTACCGTGGCTCCTCAAACATACCCATCCCTCTGGCCACGTTACAGGAGTCGTGGAAGGTTAATTTCCACTTATCATTTCGGCTTGGGTCCAACTTTATCTTCTTATTCTGGATGAGGTCAGCCGTAAACTCGCAGATGTGGACCATCTTGGCGGACCTGGCATTCTCGAACTTGGTGCCGGTCACGGGGGATACCGGCTCCTCCAGGAAATCGGCGGGGCCGGTAAGGGTGTCTAGATACTGGTGGACGAGCCGCCACTGATGGCCGCATTCCCCTCCGATGATCCATTTCACCCCCAGGCGCTTAGCCTCGGTATACCACTTGCCGCATATCTTCTTGGCCATATCCATCGAATGGAAAAAGCCCATATTGCCGCCCTCGGCGGCAAAGGAGCTGATGGTCCAGTCAAGTCCGATCTCGTGGAAAAGCATGGCATAGCCCATGAAGGTGTACCAGCCGGGCATGGCAAAGAAGTCGGCGGATGGGGTGATAAAGAGCACCTCAGCGCCTTTCTTGTTGATAGGCACCTCCACCCTCTTGCCAGTTACCGCCTCTATGTCGTCTTTGATTGTCTCCATAATATTTGCCATGGCATGGGGAGGAATGCCAATATGGGAACCGGCGCGATAGCTGTTGCGTGCCGATTCCAAAATCCATTTTGAGCTGCAACCAACTGAGGCGAGCAACTCCCTAGCCATCAGCGTTATTTCCGCGGTATCAATCCCGAAGGGGCAGAAAAGTGAGCAACGGCGGCATTCGGTGCATTGATGGTAGTAGTAGTACCACTCTTTCAATACATCTTCGGTGAGCTCTCTAGCGCCGACGAGCCTTCCCAGCAGCTTTCCCGCGAGGGTGAAGTGTTTTCGATAAACCGATCTCATCAGCTCTGCCCGTAAGACCGGCATGTTCTTGGGGTCTCCGGAGCCCAGGTAAAAGTGGCATTTGTCTGCGCAGGCGCCACATCGTACGCAAGTATCCATAAAGGTCTTGAAGGAGCGGTACCGTGTCAAGCGCTCCTTCATTCCCGCCAGAATTGTCTCCTTCCAGTTCTCCGGCAGCTTCCAGTCCTCCTCATAAGGCTGCCATTGCCTGGGGTTCGGGAGCCCTAGCTCTTCTAGGAGCTGAGGTGTGGCGCCGTAGCAGTAAGTACCCTTCCTAAACTCAACCTTTGCATCCAGCCAGTCCTTTTTGGGAGGAGTGTAATCGATGGTATCTAATAGTTCCTCGGGCTTCTGATTAATTTGTGGTGGTATTTTGGCTGACGTATTCATCCCCCCTCCCCTCGTAGCGATATTTTCACGGGCGTTTTCATCGCTTCTCCTCCTTCAGACTCCAGAGGCAGACCGGCAACCTTGAGTTCCTTCCTGAATCTGTTTTCGTAATCTTCATAGGTGGCAACTTTGACAGGATAGTTCCACGGGTTGATGTAGCGCCGCGCGCGACTATCATTTCGCATGTTTCTGGTGGGACTGAAGAAGACCCCGGGAGCGTGCATCAGCTTGCTAAAGGGAAAGTAGGCCAGCAGGACGTTGAAAAGGAAGAAATGGACAAAGAAGAAGGGATGGATCTCAGGGACACGGGGGCTAAGAGTAATGAGCCCCGCCAGGAGCGACCTGACCGGCGTGAAGGGCACCACGAAAACCTGTTGCATCAGAGCCCCGGTAACAAAAATGGCGACGAACAACAAAACCGCGAAGTAATCGGAAGGCAGCGAGATGTAGCGTAGCTGCGGCGAGACGACCCTCCTCAGAAAGAGGTAGGCCACGGCCACCAGAACGATGACGGTGCTGATCTGGAGCGCTGTCGGGATCACCCTGCGGAGAAAGGCATCGACGATATAAGCGCTGGTTACCCAATCCGGCGGAGTTCTAAGGAAGACTAACAGGTGTCTGACGACGATAAACAACATCGCCCAGTGAAACAGCAGCCCACCCACCCAAAGATACGGCCTGCCCTCATAGACTAGCTCGCCCCCTCTCAGCTCGCCCTTTACCTGCCGCAACAGAGAGCGGAAGAAGAGTATTTCCAGTGCCATGCGGGCGATCACGCCTAGGGTGCTGTTGGGGCTCTCGACGTTGCTGGCCTTGATCCAGGGGAGTGATTTTTGCTGTCCGGCGGTTGTGGGTATGTTGAAGGGGACCGGCGTCCGCGCCCATCTCACGATGCGATAGGCAAGTCCGACGACGAAGATGGCGAAAGCCGCGTACGGAATGATGACCCCGAAAAGGTAACGCAACCCAAGCTCCCCTACCCCCACAATGGGGACGAGGGCCAGGATGATCACCGCCAGGAGTGCGTACAATACCTTCATTTCTGTTCGCCCTCGATAGGAGTTTGGGGGTCGTTGCCCCATTCCAGCCAGGAGCCGAAGTAGTTTCTGACCCTCTCGTAGCCGAGGAGGCGCAGGACCAGGTAGGTATGACTGGCCCTCCGACCTCTCTCACAGTAGGCAATAACCTCCCTGTCCTTCGTGACCCCGGCGGTTTCATAAAGTGATTGTAGCTCCCCCGCCGACATAAACACCGGGATTGCGTCCAGGGTGAGATGTTCTTCCCAGTTTACATTCACTGCTCCTGGGATGCGTCCGAATCTGGCAGCTTCTCCAACTGCCCCGCCGTATTCAAGTTCATTACGAGCATCGACGATGACGATCCCTGGCTGGCCTAGTTTCTCCAGGATTTGGGCCTTGGTGGCCAAGCGGGAAGGGTCAAAGGCAGCCGCGAAGCTCGCCGGGGGTATGCCGAGGGAGGTATCACTGAGCTCTCGCACCGTTTTGGACCACCTAAGATGACCGCCATTGAGGAGGCAGGCTCTCGCGTGACCATAAAGCTCCAGGGTCCAGAGGAGGCGGGATGCTGTGGCGCCGCCCATTTCGTCCACGGCCACGACGAGCGTGTCATTTCCTATGCCCAATTCCTCCATTAGAGTCTCCATCTGTTCCTGTGGCAGGACCAGCCGCGGGTTGTCGGGGGTGTTAAGGCGATCTACAGGTAGGTTTACGGAATTGGGGATATGACCTTTGTCGTATTCCCTGGGAAGACGCAAATCCACAACGCGCACATCAGGATCATAGAGGTGCAGGCTCAGCCATTCAGTTTCCACAAGAAGGTGAGGATTACGAAACTTGACCTCGGCCATTCATTCACTCCCTTAATCTGACCTGGACAGGGCTGGTAGGGGCCGGTTCGCGAACGGCCCCATGCGCATTAAGCTAAGCAGCCGTAAGGCCGGTAGACGTACGGTCTTAACGTATGGGCGAAATGCGTTCGCCCCTACGTTAACGACGTCCCCGGCCGATGGCTCTGAAATCAGCATTCGCCTTAGCTTGATGCCTATGGGGCGGTTCGCGAACGGCCCCTACCAAGTTCGCCACTGATTCACTCCCTTAATCTGATCTAGACGATGAGGAGCCGCCGCATTTCGAGCGCAAAATAGACTGCCAACTCCTTCCTACGCTCACATACATACCAAATGCCGGGGGAGCCTTTACGTGACCATGATTAAAGAGGTCAAAAGGTGAAACGGCAAGGGCCTCCATCCAACTGGAAAGACCCCATTCCGCTCCAACTCGTCACACACATCCAGCGGGTTTGGTGAGGCCACCGATCTTGGCAGGCCCTTTGCCCGGACCGTATGGGAAGAGCTCATAAAGGCGCTTCATGTCGACACCGGTGACTTTGGTGATCTGGCGCAGTGGAGGCACCATCCCATACTCTTGATAGTAGCTCCTAAGCGCGTGGACCACCTTCCACCGCTCCTCGTCCATCGGCGAGGAGCCTACCTCCTTGGCTAGCTCTTCACCGATCTCTGGGGTCCATTTGTCAGGCTCGAGAATGAAGCCTTCCTCGTCGACCTCAATCTCAACTCCGGCGATGGTGGCTATCGGCATAACTAGACCTCCCTTCTTTGATTCGGTTGATATGCTAACACGAATCTCCTGGTTGCGTCAAGATTGATGCACTTGTTGTAGCTAGCATGTATGTCCTGGTCCGTTCCTAGGGCAGAAGGACCGCGACGCCCTAGCCCAGTCGGAGCGAGGCGTCTGGCCTTATGGATCTGAACTTTGCGTCAGAGCCCGGTTACCTCGAGATGCTCAGTTCGCGCTAAGCACCGTAGTCGTACAGCATCTCGTACTCCAGATCGAGATCGTTCATCACCTGCCAGATGCAGGAGATGGCCTGGATCGAGTTCGCGCGTACGCTGGGGGGAAGCTCTTTCTCGCTCAGTATGGCCTTCAGGTCTTCGTAGGCGCAACGCACCTTTTCCTCGACTTGCGCGTCCGTATCATACACAGGTTCTCTAACCGTCTCGCTCATCTTCTGTCCACCAATCTCTTGGATTTGAGTTCAAAGGTTGGCAGCTCGCCGGGCGTCACCATCTCGATGTTGAAACGCAGGCCCTCGTGCGCCTCGGCCAACTCTTTCCCGATCACCTGGCCGAGCGCCGGCCATTCGCCGGTCGCAACCTTGGGCTTCGCCTCCAGGCGCACCGTTACCTCGTCGATGAAATTGACTTTGTGCAGCACGATCTGGAACTCCCGGATTTCGTCGTGCTTCCTGACGACGCCCTCGATGGCCGAGGGGAAGACGTTCGTGCCCCGGATTAGCTTCATATCGTCCACCCGGCCGATAATACCGCCGTTGTAAATGTCCCAGGTTCGGCCACAGGTGCAGCAACTGCCGGGTATCTTCTCCACCAGATCGCCGGACCGGTAGCGCAGAAGTGGGATCACGCCTTTGCCAAAGGAGGTCGAGATACGCTCCCCGCGCTGGCCGTACTCCACCCACTTGCCGGTGACTGGATCAACGACCTCCTCGATGAAGTTGGCGTCGTTGATGTGCATGCCGCCCGGCTTCTCGCTGCACTCGAAGGTGGTCAGACCCGAACTCTCGGTCATGCCGGCGAAGTCGCCCGCGTGGGCGCCCCACGCCTTCTCGATCATGGCCTTGGTCGCCGGGACGTTGGCGCCGGGCTCACCCGCCATGACCAGGATCTCTACCTTGCTGTCCGTGGCGAGGTTGATACCCATCTCGGCGGCGATCTGAGATAGTCGGATGGCATAGCTCGGCGTGGCCACGACGACCGTCGCCCCCAGCTCGACAATCTGGCGAACGCGGCTCTCGCTGGTCTGCGCGCCTCCCGGAATAGTCATCGCCCCGATCTTTTGGATGCCGTAATGCGTTCCCCAGAATCCCTGGAACGGCCCGTAGCCGAAAGCAAAATAGACATTGTCCTGGCGACGAACGCCGAAGGCGTAGAGGCCGTTGGCCCAGGTATCAGCACCCCAGTTCCAGCCGCGCGCCGTTTCGAACACCCGCAGGGGCGTCCGGCCCGAGGTGCCACTGGTCTGATGGAAGGCAATACCCAGCTCAGAACACGGACCCGTGAAGATATCGCCGTAAAGTGGATGCTCCTCCTGAGAATCGAGAATCTCGTTCTTGGTCACGAAGGGGATAATCTGGATGTCCTCCAGGGTGCGGATGTCCTCGGCCTTCACGCCCGCTGCCCCCAGTTTTCTTTGCCAGAACGGGCTTCGCTCCAGCGCCCAGGCGACCATCACCCGCAGCCTTCTCACCTGAAGGTCTTCAAGCTTCTCGCGCGGCATCAGCTCCGTGTGGGGATTCCAGTAGCCCACGGGTTTCTTCTGCAACATAGGTCTCCTCCTTATGCGGCCACTATACCGATTGTGTGTGGGTGCGCACTGAATTGTGCGGTTGGGAAGCGCCTCATGAGCACTGGCGTCGCGGCGATAACGCAACCGATTCAGGCCGCTGGGCTGGTTATATGGCCGTTAGCGGCCTGAAGCGGTTGCTTTAGCGCCGCGATGCCTGCCCAATCTTACCACCGGCAGCAAAAGGTGCATCCAAAGGCATCTTGTATTATCC
>JACQUC010000162.1 GCA_016210495.1 Chloroflexota bacterium | reverse complement strand
CCCTCGACTCCGCTAAGGATCTGGCGGCTCCGGCTCCACGGGCTCACCGATGGCGATGAACCGCTTGTCGTAATCCCTGGTGAAGGGGTTCCAGATGCCGGTGCAGGTGATCAGGGTGAGCGTCTCGCTGGGTGTGGGCGCCACTACGCTGAGGTCGTCGTTGGCGACGACCAGCGTCTCTGTTATCTGGTAGACGAACTCGCGATCTCCTGCAAAGAGGGTGACCTCGTCGCCCGGCCCCAACTCCTCCAGCCGTGCGAAGACGTTGCCGGCGTTGATGCTCTCAATATGGCCGGAAAGCGCGACGTTGCTATCTTCGCCCGGATTGGCCGTACCCTCCAGATGCCCCACCAAAAACCTTGGCACCTGCCACTCCCCATTGATTACCTTGGCCTCAACGACGCGGGAGTCCACTCTGATCTTGGGAATGACGATGCGGGTTGTGGGAGGCATCTTGATGAACGGTTTGGGCGTAGGCACCGGGGTAGTAGTGGACGTTGGCGTTGGCGACGGCTCCGCCTCGGCCACCGCCTCGAGGACAGGCTCGGGTGATCGCTGTCCTTCTCGGGCTTCTTCGGGCGTAGGGGACAGAGCCTCTGCGGATGGGGTGGTGGCTGGCTCAGTGGTGGGAGGCTCGAGCTCGGCCATCAGACCCGGCAGGTCCTGCTCGAACCGGTAGCGCTCGTAGGTGCCGTAGGCGTAGAGTGCGCCGGCGGTCAAGAGCGTCAGGATGCCCAGCAGCAGCAGGATGGAACCCAGCAGCGCGCTGCCACGTCGAAATATGGCGACTATTCGCCTCCCTTTGGTGTTCACCGACCCGACCCAACCACTGCAACAGATATCCGAGCGGCCACAATCCACACGGGGACATGCCGCTCCCGTGCACGTCTCCTATGGTATCACAAACTTGGCTGTTTGACCAGAGGGAGAACGTGTCTGAACCGCAGATTGACGCAGATTGCGGGATTACGCAGATTAGCAGGGCGACGAGATTTAATGACCTGTGCGTGGATTGCTCAACATGTTTCGCCGCGCCTGGCTTGCCAAAACCGGGGCGACAGTTTAGTTCTCTATGCACAGTTCAGTAGTATCTGCGAAATCCCCTAATCTGGTGGATCTGCGGTTCAGACACGCTGCGGCTGACCCGTTTTCACGTCGCTGACCTCAATCTAATGCGCCCATAGGATATACAATGCACTCATCGACAACTCGGTTGCGGCCAAATGGCACCTGCAAGACGAGGAGTGGGTCGAGCCCGCACTGCAAGTGCTAGCGGACTTCACCCAAGGTACGATACGACTACTCGCTCCTGATCTTCTCCGCCATGAGCTAGCCAGCGCCCTGCTGAGGGCCACTCGGCCCACGGCCGGACGAAGCCGGGCCCTGGTCGAGAAAGCTCAGCGTTCCCTCGACCAGTTCCTCGCGCTTGGAGTTGAGGTCTTGCACCACACGACACCCCTGGTACAAACAACTCACCATCGCAATTTGGCCGGCTAATACCAAACAGCTTGCAGGTGCTCCCATCAAGGAGTATAATTCATACTTGAAAGTGGCAGTCATACTCATATACCGGGGAGTGGACATGGCAACTATAGTAGGTACGAAGGGGCAGGTCGTGATAGAAAAGCAGATTCGCGAGCGTCTGGGGCTGGAGCCAGGGTCTCTAGCCATACAGCGGTTGGTAGGCGACCACGTGGAAATATACTTTGGGCCGCCAGCCCATCGGCGCTCGCTCCGTGGCATTCTGGCGTCCCGCATTCAACGCCACGTTTCGCCGGAGGAATGGGAAATGGTGCGCGAAGAAGCATGGGCGGAGGCAGCACGTGAAGAGCTCGACAACCCGCTCAAGGACGAGAGGACCCGGCACCGGAAGCAGAGCGAATGAGCGCGCCTGCGAGTTGCGATGGCTTCTTGGACACGAGCGTCATCGTCCGTTACCTGACGGACGATCCGCCGCACATGGCGCAAGAGGCTGCTCGACTGATCGATTCGGATGTTGTCCTCGCCATTACGGATGTTGCGCTTACAGAGGCTGCCTACGTTCTCACATCCGTTTACAGGCTGACGAGGGAGGATGTGGTTGATGCTCTAGTGGCGTTGCTGCAGAGGGAGAACATTGGAGTGCACGCCCTCGATAAGGGGCGGGCAATCCACGCTCTGCTGATGGCGCGACCTTCCGGCCGAATCTCCTTTGCCGACTCGTTCATATGGGCTGCCGCTCAATCTAGTGGAACGCAACGTGTTTACACCTTTGACGAGCGATTCCCGGCCGAGGGCATCGAACTGATGCGACCCGAGTAAGACGGTTCCCTGCATCCCAAATCTGCGCATCCCCGGCATCAGTAAATACGCCGCCGGGATCGCGGCCACGACGACGCCTGCTCCATCGAACCAGACGGATGTTCTCAGAGCCTCGGCCACCTGCCCAGCTTTCAGGAAGCCAAGCGGAGTGAGGGCTAAGGTCTTGGCTTGAGTGGAACCGGCTGCGCTGCCCAAAAAGCGCAAGTCAGTCATCAACTATCCAGCATCATCGGCTAAACTTGACGTTGCCCACGGCGATTTGTCAAACTTCCGCCTTTTGGCCTACTTTTCGCTTTTGCCCGCGAAGACTGTTGACAAACAATCAAAACGATTGACAGGCTGCTAACTAGTGGTATACTTGAGTGGCCCGCCTCGCTGGAGTGGAACTGGGCACGGATAGGTAACAGAACATCAGCTAGTCAAGGCGCTATCACTTTTGACAATGCCCAAACCAGAACGCAGCGTCACCATGACGTGAACTTAAGCATTTAGCATAGGAATCACTCGGGAGAGCGGCTATGAGCTCGCGAGGACGCGCACTTCTTGCTGTAGGATCTGTTGTTGTCGTTTTGCTTATCGGCGGCGCGTATTATGCGGGCCTCAGCCGCAACCAACCTATCTCAACCCCAACACCAACTCCTCTCGACACCAGCCCTAAAGCCATTGGCCTGCCAGAAAATGCGACTGAACTAGGAAAGAGATGGAGAAGCATTCGGGCGGCAAAACCAACTTAACCTTCGCCCTCCCCGCAGACTTCCCTAAGGACTTTCCTGTCTACCCTAGCGCCAAATTCCAAAGCTCCATTCGTTCCACCCAGGAAGGCTTGAGCTTTCTCATCGCCTGGGTGACAGATGATGAACTGGATAAAGTTCAGACATTCTATGAGAAACAGGTGCAAGAGAAACCTTGGAACGTGGCTAGACCCTTTACCCCTGGAATCGTCACATCGCTCTCTCGACGCACGCTCGCCTTCAGCAGGGTGGATTTGCCCGAAACCCAGGGGACGATAACTCTAGCTCAGGAGACCACTGGACGGGGCAAAACCTCGATTAGGCTGTCTTACACAAGGCGCTAAAAGCACACCAGGAGAGCTTCTTTGCTTCGAAAAGCCAGGCGCACGAGCCTCACGGTCTGCCTCCCGTTGGTCGTAATAGCCGCCCTGGTTCGCGGTCCCCTTGCTACGCTATTCGCTCCCAAATCCAGTTTTGCACAGGGAAGGTGGCAAGTCAACTCCAGTAACCCCGACCGGGCTTATGGGGTGGCAGATGAGATTAGCGAACAAGAAGCAATCCTACGAGTCGTCAATGAGCTCAGTTACGTGCAGAAGGCCTCACCACGATCCGCGAGCATTCGTAATCTCCGCAACGCAGGGCCCCTGGCTTTGTCCGGTTCCTACCCGATGTTTCCCACTGCTTCTCTTCCCTGGCGCGTGGCGCTGCAGGCTGCACAGGAGCCGGCCGCAGCGACGTTCGACGTCATCAGCGATTGGGAGACGTTTGGTATGGACGTTATGTATGTTGCCTTCCTTTCTTTAATGCAGCTAATTCCTACTCCGACGGGGTGCCTGGTTGAGCCGTTTGTTAAATCGGAACAAGGAATCGTTTTCCTAATTGAAATGTCTCCCTACTTCGACTCTGTTGTCGATAATCTTGTAGCCGGTGACACAGAGGGAGCTGCCAACGCACTAACCCACGCGCTCAAGGTCCTCTTGCAGGAACTTCCATCCAGGCTCCACAAGGTGGGGTTGAGTTGTTTTGGCGCTGCGGTAACAGCCGCCACGACTCAGGCGTTGCCTGGGGTGGGTCAAGTAATCACTACGGCTATGATAGCTGTGAAGGTCGCACCCATCATCGTTGCCTGGATCAGCTACCCGAAGGGGGGGACTACCATCGCTTTCACGCAGGCACACCCAATCTTGGGCAAATGGCAACGAGTTAGCGCGGCCGTCATTGGCGGTGTCATAATGCACGATACTATCGAGTTTCTCAACGACGGTAGGTTGGGGTTCCCGGTTTACTCCACTGGCCAAACTGACACAGATACTTTCGCGTACAAGTTTGTTGGCAAGGACCTACTAATCCAAATATCAGACAAATTCCAGAATCCGTCATATCCTCTCGTCCGTTTCAGAATCAATGGCGACCGGTTGGTACTTTCCGCTGAGGGAACCGAAGCTACGTGGCAGTTCCAAAGACTCCCCAGCAGCCAATCATCGTCCCAAGGTACGCCTCCAGCCTCACAAGCAACCACCGCAGTCCAGCCGACCCAGATAGCTGCCCAGCGGACCAGAACCCCAGCCCCAGCACCAAAGCCACTTGGTCCAGCAAAGGCACCTCTCGCTCCCACGACCCGGACCGCAGCGGCTAGGTTATTCATACAAGTCCTAGCTTCCGGAGACACCAACTCAGCGTTGCAGTTGATGCCGGCTTCAGCACAGGCTACTTTTCGCAATTCGCTGCCCGGCATTTCTCTTGCACTTCGAGCCTGCTCCGCAAGTCAGACAGAGGCTTCCGAACTGCCGATCCCAAACAACCTTTATCGCCATACTATGGTCCGACTCACCCCACCGTGTGGCAACTACGGACAGTTCTACGACGCACTGCCACGTGACTATCAACAGGCGCAAGATTTCCTGGGACCGGTCACCAGATACCGTAACCAGCCCATAGCTGCCTGCAACGTGTCAGTCACCGCCGTTAATGATCAGTGGAGAATCTCCTACTTGCCTGGATGTTTCCCACCGGGCATAATGCAGTGACGCCGCGTCTACTCATCCCGCGAACATCCTCATAACCTAGGCGCATCCCATAGCCCACGACACAACATTAGTCTGACATATAATCGCCCCAAATGCATCACGCGAGCCAGGAGGACACAGGCAGAGCAAAGATCAACTCCCGCTATGGGGCCCGCTCGCTTTGCCGGGGGACAGCCTGCTGTGAATGGTCGATTGTCAAAAACGGATCATGCGACTCCTCTCCTCTTCGACGCCCCTACCGCCCCTGCCGGTACTCCCGAATTACCGCCCACACCCCCGAGTCTTCCTGGCCGAGGCGCCAGGTGGCGATGCCGCCGGTGCGGTGCTTTTCGGCAAGGTTCACGCGCTGGAGAACAGATTTGGCATCCTCCAGCCAGACGACGTGCTGCTGCACGGGAGGTGGGGTCGGCGACGGCCGGGGCGTGGGAGCTGGAGAGGGCGTGGCCGTGGCCACCGGGCAGGGGGGCCGACTGCGCGTCTTGATCTCGTGATCGAGGGCCGGCAGCTTCGGGTCGGGCGGCGGGACGTCGCCGGCCCTGGCGGTGTAAGTGAAAGTTGCCGATCTGCTGGTGGTGTCCAGCGTAATAGGCACGCCATACTTGTCGGATAACGCGGCGGCCTGGGGATACCGCAGCGCCCGGGCCTTTCCACCCGTCGTGACGTTCCAGTCATAGCCATAGAACGCGATGCCAGGCAGCACCTTCTGGGGCGGCATCTGGGTCGTGACGTAGCTGATCACCCTATCGACCCAGTCATGCGGCGCGGTGGAGCCGGGCGGCGTCGATGACGTGGTGTACGCATAGGTCATTATCACGGCCAGGTCCAGGTGCGGCGCCAGCGCCGCGTACTCGAAGGCGCCGGCCCATCCGGTAGTCACATCGGAGGCTTTCGCGGGCAGCGCCGCCGTCAACAGCTTGCCCTTCTTGTGCAGCGCCGCGGAAAGGCGCGCGACAAAGGCCGTGTACACCGCCCGATCGGTGGCATTGACGCCTTCCAGGTCGAGGTCGAGGCCGTCGTAGCCCACGTCGACCACGTAGTCGACCAGGTTTTGAATGGCCCGAGCAGTGGTCGGCTCATCGGTTAGCAGGCGGTGGTTCATCCAGCCGCTATCGGTCAGTAACGAGGGGAGGACTCGAATTCCCTTGGCCCGTGCGAATCGCAGCAGGGTGAGATCGTCCTGGCTGCTCAGGTTGCCGCAGGCGTCGATCCACACCCACTGTGCCGCCACGTAGTCTATCTTATCCGCCTGCGCCTCCAGCGATGCCCACGAGGTGGGATCGTAGGGCACGTAGTAGCCGAACATAATGCGGCCATTCCTGGGCTCAGATGGGGCACCCGCCGTGGCTGGGGGCTTTCTCGTCGCCGCTTTGGATGCCTCGGTTGTCGAGACCGACGCTGGAGTTGAGGTTGCCACCGACTGGGGCATCGGAGAAGCAGGTGTCAGCGGTGGCGTCACAGGCTCCGGCGTCGCCACGTCCGGCTCTGGAGGAGTTACGGCCGACTGGGCGGGCGTGGAGGTCACAACTGAGACGACTGCGCTGGCGCGCATCTCTCCGGCGCTGCACGCGACCAAGACCGGCCACACCACAGCCACCAGTGCCAGCAGGACCCGCAACCTGCCCATCTCCCCACCTCCAGCACCACCATTTGGGTTGACGCGAGTATAGCATCACCCAGCCATCGAAGCAAACCGGGCAAAGCCACGGGCGTGGAGGTAGGGGCGGGCCTGGGGGCGTTCACCCGTAGCCGCTCCCTGCAAGGGGCGCGGGCCCTTGCTGCACCAAGCCGGGGCGAAGGTGGCCTGACCATAGCGCGAGCACTCCGACAATTGCGACACCCTCGCCACTCGAACAGGCACGCGCACCCTAAAGGGATGCGGCTACAAGCGGGAGAAACCGGGCAAGACGCTTGATTAGACAGCCCTCACGCGATCAGCATACAGTCCCCGAAGCTGTAGAACCTGTACCCTTCCCTGATCGCTTCGGCGTAGGCGTCGTCGATGGTCTCTTTGCCGGCGAAGGCGGAGACGAGCATCAGGAGGGTCGAGCGGGGCAGGTGGAAGTTGGTGATCAGCGCGTCCACGGCCTTGAAGCGGTAGCCGGGGTAGATGAAGATGTCGGTCCAGCCGCAGAACGGGCCGACGACGTGACTGGCCAGACCGACTCGTCCTTCTCTGAAGGACGAGTCGGTCTCATGCGCCACCTCGCGTGCCGCCGATTCCAGCACGCGCACGCTGGTGGTGCCCACGGCAACTATGCGCCGGCCCTCGGCCCTGGCCTGGTTCAGCCTTGCCGCCACCTCGGGCGAAAGCTCGCACAACTCGGAGTGCACACGGTGCTCGACGATGTTCTCCTCTTGCACGGGCCGGAAGGTGTCCAGGCCGATGTGCAGCGTCACAAAGGCGAGCTCGACATCTTGGGCCCGAAGCTTTTCTATTAGCTCAGGAGTGAAGTGCAGCCCGGCGGTGGGCGCCGCCACCGATCCTCTGACCCGGGCGTAGATGGTCTGGTAGCGCTCGGCGTCGCCCAACCGGACGTGAACGTAGGGCGGAAGGGGTACGGTGCCCAGCGCGTCCAGCACCTCCGACAGGTCCGCGGCACGGTCGAACGCGATGAGCCTTCCGCCGGTCTCGGTGCGCTCGATAACCTCAGCCGCCAGCGTGGCCCGGCCCGCGCCCGGTGCAGTGCCATTCGGCGCCGCAAACTCGATCCTCGCCCCCGGCCGCAGCCTGCGCCCCGGTTTGACGAGAGCCTCCCAGACGTTGTCGGCGCGCGGCGATATCAGCAGCACCTCGATCCGGCCGCCGGTTTCCACGCGCCGCCCGTGAAGACGCGCCGGAATGACGCGGCTCTCGTTGCACACCAGCAAATCCCCAGGCCGGAGGTAATCGATTATGTCGCGAAACACCCGGTGCTCGATGCCGCCGTCATCGCGACGCAACACCATTAGCCGCGAGCTGTCCCGTGGCTCAACGGGCGTCTGGGCGATCCGGTCGGGGGGAAGCAGGTAATCGAAGTCGCTGGTTCTCAGAGGTTATCTCCTAAACAGCAGGCCAATCAGCGAAATAAGTATCGATAGTAGAATGCTGATGACGATCATCGTGGTAATGGGGAACCAGCAGGAAGCGCCATCCCGCTGAATATAGATGTCTCCGGGCAGCCGGCCGATAAGGGGAATCCGTCCTGACAGAACAAAGGCGATGCCGATGAAAAGCAGCAGCAGACCGAACAGGATCAGGATGCGGCCCAGGTTCTCAATTTCGGTCATTAGCTCTCCTGCCGTGAGCTCTCCTGCCGCGCGGAACCGTCCCAGAGCGTGAACTGCTGTGGCGACGACTCCTTCTCTTTGAAAGGCAGGCCCAGGTGGTCGTAAGCTGCCCGCGTGGCAACCCGACCCCGAGGTGTGCGGATGATGAAGCCGAGCTGCAGCAGGAATGGCTCGTAGACGTCCATAATCGTGTCCGACTCCTCGCTCACGCAGGCCGCGATGGTCTCGATGCCGACCGGCCCGCCGTCGAACTTCTGCACGATGGCCTGGAGCACCCGGCGATCGATGTCGTCGAGGCCGAGCTGATCCACCTCGAGCATTTCCAGGGCCTCGATGGCTACCGGCTCCGTAATGACGCCGCCGGCGCGGACCTCGGCGAAGTCGCGAACCCGCTTCAGCAGCCGGTTGGCCACGCGCGGAGTGCCGCGCGAGCGACGGGCTATCTCGTAAGAACCGGCATCCTCGATGCTCACGTTCAGGATGCGCGCGGAACGGTGCACGATCTTCTCCATGGCCGGCAGATCGTAGAAGTCCAGGCGATACGTCGCGCCGAATCTGTCGCGCAGCGGCGAGCTCAGCAGGGCATACCGCGTCGTCGCGCCGATGATGGTGAAGTGGGGCAGCCGCAGCCGAATGCTCTTGGCGGCCATCCCCTTGCCAAGCACCATGTCGAGCGCGAAGTCCTCCATAGCGGGATAAAGCGTCTCCTCCACGGCGCGGCTCAGGCGATGAATCTCGTCGATGAAAAAGACGTCGCCCTTCTGCATAGTCGTCAGGATGGAAGCCGCATCGCCGGGAATGAGGATCGCCGGCCCCGAGGTCACCTTGATCTTGACCTGCATCTCGTTGGCCACGATGTTCGCCAGCGTCGTCTTGCCGAGTCCCGGCGGGCCGTACAGCAAAACGTGGTCCAGCGCCTCTCCCCGCGCCCTTGTGGCGTCGACGAGAATACGGAGGTTCTCCTTGACCTTCTCCTGCCCGATGTAGTCCGCCAGCCGCTTGGGGCGGAGACTGGCGTCGATGGCCAGGTCCTCCTCTTTGAGTCTGGGCGAAACTATGCGCTCGCTCACGTTCCTCTCCCCCTCCAGCTAAGCTCGCCCATATTATACTAGATGCCCCTGCCGTTTACCAAAGCCGAATCCCGGCCGGCGTGTTATAATGATGCCCGGCGCGTCTGGAAAGGGGTATTCGTTGTCTTTCGGATTCAGGCTGGTAGAAACAGCACCAGGCACCGCTGCCAGAGCGGGGGTGCTGAACACCTCCCACGGCGAGATCATGACGCCCGTGTTTATGCCGGTTGGCACGCAGGCGACGGTGAAGTCGTTGGCGCCTAGCGACCTCGCAGCGATGGGTGCCCAGATTGTGCTGGCCAACGCCTATCATCTGTTCCTTAGACCGGGGTCCTCGGTTGTAAGGGACCTGGGAGGCCTGCACAGGTTCATGGCCTGGCACCACCCGATCCTGACGGATAGCGGTGGCTTTCAGGTGTTCAGCTTAGGGCACCTGCGGCGCATCGGCGACGACGGCGTGGTGTTCCGCTCGCACATCGACGGGTCAGAGCATCTCTTCAGTCCTGAGCGGGTCGTTGCCATCCAGGAAGAGCTTGGCGCCGATATCATCATGGCTTTCGACGAGTGTACTGCCTACCCGAGTGACCACCAGTACAATCGCTTGGCGCTTGACCGCACGCATCGCTGGGCCGATCGCTGTCTCGCCGCGCACACCCGCTCTGATCAGGCGCTTTTCGGCATCGTGCAGGGCGGTATGTTCCCCGACCTGCGACGAGAGTGTGCGCAAGGTCTGGTTTCCCTGAACTTTCCTGGCTACGCCGTCGGCGGCCTGAGCATCGGCGAGCCCAAGGAGACCACCTTCGAGATGCTGGAAGCTACGATGCCACTGTTGCCGGCAGATCGACCCCGCTATCTGATGGGCGTGGGCTCGCCGGAGGACCTGTTCGAGAGCGTGGCACGTGGCGCCGACATGTTCGACTCGGTGCTGCCGACGCGCGTGGCGCGGAATGGCGCGCTGTTCACACGCGACGGGCGCAAGAACATTCGCAACGCAAGCTTCAAGAGGCTTGATCAACCCTTCGACGGCTCCTGCGACTGCTACACCTGCAAGACGTTTAGCGCGGCCTATGTGCATCATCTGTTTCGCGCGGAGGAGCTTCTGGGCTACAGGCTCGCCAGTATCCACAATCTGCGCTTTCTGATCAAGCTAATGGAACGGATGCGGCGGGCCATACTGGACGGCAGCTTTCTCTCGCTCAAGCGCCAGTTCATGGCACGCTACCGACCCACCGACCAGGAGGTCCGGCTGGCGCAAAAGCAAAAGTGGGTGGAATCGCAGCACGCGAAGGGCTAAAAGTACCGGATTGACATCTTTCAGATGTGTACAGTACACTGTACCTTAACCTAAGTTTCCTCAAAGGAAGCCGTTGCCGTGTCCAGAATCGTCGTGGCGCCGAGGCCGGACCAGCTTTCTGTCGTAACAACCATCAAGTACCTGTTTCTTGCGCTGCGCCCCAAGCAGTGGACCAAGAATTTTATGCTATTCTTCGGGCTCATCTTTGCCCTGAAGCTCAAGGACCCTGGGATGGTTGCGCTGGCGGTCGCCGCCTTTGTGGTCTTTTGCCTTCTGTCGAGCGGCATCTACCTGATCAACGATCTCGTCGACCTGGAAAACGATCGCAAACACCCTTTGAAGTGCCGGCGTCCCCTGGCCAGCGGCAACCTTAGCGCCACCGTGGCCGTCGTGGCGGCGCTGCTGCTGCTGGGGACGATGATTCCTGCCGGCCTGGCGTTGAACCGTAATTTTGGGTTGGCAGCCATAGCTTACGTGGTGTTGATGTTCGCGTACAGCTTCAGCTTGAAGCACATCGTGTTGGTGGACGTCTTTGCCATCGCCGCCGGGTTCGTCCTCCGTGCCGTCGGGGGCGCCCTGGTCATCGACGTGCCCATCTCGCCCTGGTTGTACGTCTGCACGGTTCTTGGCGCGCTGTTCCTTGGGCTCAGCAAACGTCGCCACGAGCTGATCCTGCTGAACGACGACGCCACCAGCCACAGGAAGATCCTCGACGAGTACAGCCCCGCGATGCTAGACCAGATGATCACGATCGTGACGGCCACGACCGTTATGGCTTACTCGCTCTACACCTTTTCGGCCGAGAATCTGCCCAAGAACCACGCGATGATGTTGACGATACCGTTCGTGCTCTACGGGACCTTCCGCTACCTGTACCTGATCCACCTCAAGAACGCCGGTGGAAATCCCGAGGAGATTCTTATCAAAGACAAGCCGCTGATTATGGATATCTCGCTTTGGCTCGCCACGGCGGTGGCGGTCCTCTACGTCTTCCGTTAGGTGATCATGAGACGCACGAAGATCGTCTGCACCCTCGGTCCAGCGACGCAAACGGAAGACACCCTTCGCGAGATGATTCGCTCGGGCATGGACGTTGCGCGCCTGAACCTTTCCCACGGTGATTGGCCGACACACGCCAGCAATATCGCCCTGGTGCGCCGCCTGGCAGAAGAAGAGGGCAGGGTGATCGCTATCTTGCAAGATCTGATGGGGCCGCGCATTCGCGTCGGCAACGTGAAGGGTGGCGAAGCTGTGCTTCCCGCCGGGGCGTCGATAACGCTCACATCTCGACCCATTCAGGGCGATTCGCGGCAAGTATCGGTCGTCGGAGCGGACCTCAGCGGGGACGTCAGGCCTGGCGACCGAATCCTCGTCGAGGAGGGCCTGATCGAGCTACGCGTCGACAGGGTCTCGAACCAAGACGTGCTCTGTGAGGTGCTCAACGGTGGAATGCTGCGCGCCCACAAAGGCATCAACGTTCCCGGCGTGACGCTGTCAATTCCCACGATTACCGACAAGGACCGGGCCGACCTGGTCTTTGGCATCCAGCACGGCGTCGATTTTCTGGGGCTTAGCTTCGTGCGATCGCCGGACGACGTGCTCGAGGCGCGGCGAGCGGTGGAGTCCGCCGGCGCCGACATCCCTCTGATTGCCAAAATCGAAAAGCACGAAGCCGTGGATGGTTTTGACGAAATCCTAAAGGTGGCGGACGGCGTCATGGTCGCCAGGGGTGACCTGGGAGTGGAGATCAATTTGCAGGAGGTGCCGGTAGTGCAGAAGGCGATCATAAAGAAGTGTAATGCCGCGGGCAAGCCGGTGATTACCGCCACGCAGATGTTGAATTCGATGATCGACAACCCGCGACCGACGAGGGCGGAGGTGAGCGACGTGGCCAATGCCATCTTCGACGGTTCCGACGCCATCATGCTCAGCGGGGAGACGGCTGTGGGACGGTATCCGCTCCGCGCCGTACAGACGATGGCCGGTATTGCCGTCGAGGCCGAAAAGGCGCTACCGTATGGCGAGATCGCAGAGCGGGTGGCGCGGACCTCTGCGAGGACCACCACGGACGCCATCAGCGCGGCGACGGTGACGATTGCCTACGAGCTAGGCGCGAAGGCGATCGTCACGATGACCGTGTCCGGCCATACGGCGCGAGTGGTCGCCAAGCACCGGCCCGGAACGCCGATCATCGCCGCTACCCCGAAAGAGACGACGCGCCGTCGTCTTGCTCTCACGTGGGGTGTGCAGGCTCCGATGTTGCGAGAGTACAGGACGACGGACGAGATGATCGAGCGGGCGGTGGGCGCCGCCGTGGCGGCCGGCGTGGCAGGCGACGGGGACAAAATCATTATTACCGCAGGGATTCCCATGGGGATTTCGGGCAGGACCAACTTCCTGCAGGTTCACACCGTCGGGGAGCCACTGGGCTCGAGTTGAAGCTGCTCCGTCGAAGCTGCACAGTAGGGGCAATTGCGCCAGCCCAGATCGAGCAGGCGGTGGCAGCTCAGGCAAGAACGCTTCAGTTGCACGCCGCACGTCGGGCAAACCATGAAATCTGACTCGATGCGATACTTGCACTTCGGACAGGCGCGACGCTCCTCGATATCCTGCATCAACGACTCCTCCTCCAGCGACCGGGCATAGGCCTCGGCCAGCGTTTCGGGCGGGCGCAATATCGTGTATAGCAGCAGACCGGGCAGGTTAAATAGCAGCACCAACAGCGTCGCGAGAATCTGGACGAGCACCTCGCGTGTCCTCTTTTGGATGTCTCTGAAGGTCCAGACGACCAGGCAGAACCAGAACGCGGTTGCGTAGGCGCCTAACAGGGCTATTGTAACCTGAATGATAGTCTCGATACCTTTTGGCATCATCTACCTCGAAAGATCGTTATCAAGTTTAATATACCACGGGGTATGATTGCGCGCAATGAGCCCCCAGCCCCCTAGGCGCATAGCACTGAATTTGCCGCAAAGGGTATGACTAATTTGCTATTGCAAAGCGTGGAGCTCTGCGATATAGGTGATAGCAACGGGGTGGTGATCGAGCTATTCTGCTCTTGTATACCTGGGGTGTCGATGGACGAACTGCGAAGCAGTCGCGGCCAGAGCCTGGTGGAGCTTGCGCTGACTCTGCCCATACTGCTATTGATCCTGCTCGGTGGGCTCGACGTCGGGCGTGCGTACTTTTATCAGGTAACGATCGCGAATGCCGCGCGAGAGGGCGTGAGAGCCGCAAGCAATTACAACCTGGCCGACGCGGACATAAGGGGCGCTGCTCGAAACGAGGTGGGCGCGACGATCGCTCTCCCTGATAGCAACATCGCCATCAACCCGTCGCCGATCCGGTCGTCCGGACAGCCGGTGACGGTAACGGTGTCGTATGATTTCAGGGCGCTCACGCCGGTGCTGGATAGGATTTTGGGAAACGGGCCGGTTCGTCTGGCAGCCTCGGCGGCGGCGGTGGTGCAATGAGGCGGCGAAGCGGGCCGCCCGCGCCCCTCCGCAGCAGGGGACAAGCCCCCGCACTACAGCCTGAAGGGCAAGATCGCTGGCTACGACATAGGGGACGAGCCCGCGCACTACGATTTGGCATATGCGCACGTTGGGGCGGCCGGGGCCAGTCGCTCGTGGAGTTTGCGCTCGTTCTGCCGGTGGTGCTGCTCTTGCTGCTGGGCGTCATCGATTTTGGTCGCGCAGTCAGCGCCTACGTTTCGCTTGCGCAAAGCGCACGGGAGGGCGCCAGGGCCGGCATCTACCCTACGGCGACGGATGCAGATATCAGAAGCAGTGTGAGAACCCAGAGCATAGCGCTTGGCGTCCTGCCCGACGACAGGATATCCATATCTCCCGTCTACCCGCGCCAGTCGGGGGATAGTCTCCAGGTCGTCGTCAGCTATGAGTTCAACGCCTACACACCTCTTTTGAGCGCGCTTTGGGGAGGAGGCGTGATGCGGATGGCTGGCTCGGCGAGGATGAAAGTGGAATGAAGTGGCGCATGCGGGCGGTCGACAGGGTGCGTGGGGGTGAAAAGGGACAGGCGCTGTACCTCATCGCGCTGGCAATGATGGTGCTCCTTGGATTCCTGGCGTTGATTATCGACGTCGGAGTAGCGTATGCGCAACGCAGACTGATGCAGAACGCGGCCGATGCCGCCGGAGAGGCGGCATCGCGAGTGATCGTTTTGAACACCGGGTACAGCACCGATGCGGATGTGAAACAGGCGATCGACAGGTACTCGCGGTTGAACGGCGGCGCCGTCGACTACGCGAGTAGACCGCCCTACTACCTGGCGGCAAATGGAAGCCCGATTTCGCCCGTGGGAGCGGGCGGCAGCATCCCCGGGAGCGCCATCGGGGTCGACGTCCAAGCGGAAAGCTCCTTTGACACGTTCTTTGCCTTCTTGCTTGGCCGGCCGGTGCTGGACGTGGCGGCAAATGCTGCGACGGTGTCGTACCCAGGACAGATGCCCGGCAACTGGCCCGGCCTGGTGCCCCTCAGCATACCGCAAATGGACTTCGTATCGGGCGCAGCCTACGATCTTTGGAATCCGCGTTGGGCCAGCTACTACGGCGTAGATCAGTCCGAGTACAAAGGCGTCTTGAACTTCAGTGCGGTGCAAGGAGGTGGCTATGTTCCCGGTACCGACTACGGGAACAAGCCGCGCAACGCCGAGAACTGGAGCGCGAGGGGCTACGACGGCAGGATTGCGCTGGGCAACGCCGTCGAGATGTACTCGGGCGACCTGGGCAATAACGTAGCGAGCGGCCTGCGCACGAACATAACGTCCCAGGGCTTGTCGGACGGTGGGGGCAGCTACGGCATCGTGCACCTGGTGGTATGGGATAGCTATACTCCCAAGCAGGGATCGAGGGACGCGCAGATACACGTCAGCGGCTTTGCCGCGTTCAAGCTTTACATGGGCAACGTCGGGTCTAGCTCTGCCAGTGGCCAGTTCGTTTCATATGTGGTGCCGGGCGGAAGAATCGACACAGGAGGCGGGCTGGCATATGGGCCGAAAGTCATCAAATTGGTGCCGCCTTCGGCAGTTCCCACGCCTCCGCCCAGCAGCACGCCGGTGCCAACCCCCACGGCCACACGGACGCCAACGCCAACAGGTACGGGCACGCCGACGCCGACCGGTACACCCACGGCGACGGTCACGGCGACCTCAACGCCCACCGACACGCCGACTCCCACGGCGACGACCTGTCCCGCGGTATCGATATCCGGCCTATCGTTCTCGCCGGTGGGGAACTCCGGCAAGGTGAACGTGGCCTGGTCCACGAGCGTGCCGGCGAGCTCCCTTGTCGAGTGGGGCACCTCACCGGGCGGCTATACCTCTTCGGCGTCGAGTGGCATGATGGCGACCTCGCACGATTTGCAGATGGTGAATATCGCCGACAACACGACCTACTACTACCGGGTAACGTCCATCGACGTGTGCGGGCAGGTCGCGCAGGCGAGCGGGACGTATTCGCGCTAAGTGACGGTTAGCCCTTTGTCAGTTATCTCGTCATACCGTACCTCGGTCAGCGTGGCCACGCCTCTCTTGCAGAACCAATAGATAAGAGGCTTTCTCTTGTCGGGAACCATACCCTCTCCCAGTTCTTTAGCCGAGTCCATGGATTGAGGTCTCGTATCGTTGCTACACATCCCGCCCGGAATACCGTATTATTGAGTGCTTGAACCCGCTGCGGATAAGACTATAATCCTCCCAACGAAGTTAGAAACCAGTGGTTTGTGCGTTCGGGTAGGCAACACAGGAATGTGCTCTGCCTGGCTGCCAATCTTGTTGGTTATCACTTGTCTTCGTTCCCGTTCGGACTAAGCCTTCACAGAACAACGGACAACAACGTGAGAGCGGGCTGGGCTCGTGGCAAATTCTGGGTGAGGAGGATCGGTCAATGAGAAGAGAGTTGTTCATTCTAGTTGCGGCGCTGTTTCCCCTGGTGGTACTGGTCAACGCATGCACCTCACCGAGCGCGGCTCCTACCCCAACGTCGGCTCCGAAGCCAAGCTCGGCGTCAGCGCCGGCCCCGGCGCCATCAACTGCCGCTAAGCCGACGCCAATTACGCTTGTGTTTTCGGACCAGGGCAACGGCATGCGCTCCATGCTCGAGCCAATAGTATGGTGGGCGGATGAGGTGTCCAAGAGGACCGGTGTGCCGGTGAAAATCGATTTCCATTACGGAGGAACTTTGGCCCCAGCTAAAGAAGTGCCTGACGGCCTGAGGGCCGGTCTGTTTGATATGTCATGGTTCTCAGTCAGTTTAGACCCGGCGAAGATGCCGCTCCACGAAGTGAGCGCCTTGCCAAACTCATCCGGCGGTCCGGGGGACATGGCAAAAGCTTACATGAAAGTCATGAATATGCCCGAGGCGGCTGACGAGTACAAGAAATGGAATTCTGTGCCCCTGTTTGCAATCGGGCAGCCCAGTCACGAAATAATCTCAAGAGTTCCCATCAAGACCGCCAACGACCTCAAGGGCAAGAAGATTCGAGTAGTCGGCATTCAGGGTAAGGTCTTGCAGGCTATGGGAGCTACGCCCACTCAAATACCGGGCCCCGAGATGTATGAGGCCCTGGCGAGAGGCACTGTCGATGGTGTGTTGACAGGCTTCGCTTATGCCTGGGTGGAGTACAAGCTTCACGAAGCGGGCAAGTATGGCTGGATCGGCGGGTTTGGCGCGCATACTAATCCAGTCATGATGAGCCTCAAGAAATGGAACACTCTGGATCCTGCCGTTCAGAAAGCCATGATCGAGGTCGCCAATGAGACGCCGGTTCAAGTGGGCCGGTCCGACCGGGACACTGCACTTGGATACCTGGAGGAGGTCCTCAAAGCCGGAGTCCAAATCACTTACGCATCAAAAGAGGACGCAGCGCTGGTGCAAAAACTTACCGGACCCGTGCAAGATGGATGGGCGCAAGGGCTGGAGGCAAAGGGACTGCCGGCGAAGAAAGTCCTGGACGTGATGAGGAAGAGCCTGAGCGGCAACTGAGCAGGGATTTGGTGATGACCGCCTTGGCAGTGTCGGGTGCGCAGCAGCTCCGGTTTGTCCAGAAACCAACTGGGAAGGTAGGCGCCGGCAGGCGAGGATATGGGTAGCCGATTCCCCAGGAGTATGGCTGAAATCAGTCGGGTTCTGTTCCCGAGGCACGAGGTCGGGGCACTGGAACGCTGGTTCTCTTTCGTGAGCGGAACAGGAATAGTTATCGCGGGTTTGTGGATATTCGCGGACGTAGCATTCCGCTGGCTCGCGAATAGCGCCCTGGGAGGAGCTGAGGAGATATCGGCCTTACTCATGGTAATGGTAGTCATGCTCTCGCTGTCATCTACCCAGGCCGTGGAGAAGCATCTCAGCATAACCACTTTTGTCGGCCTGCTGCCAGATCGTCCGCAGGCGATGTGCAAGCTACTGGCTTTGCTCGTCGCCGCTACAATCTCGGTTCTTCTAACTTGGACAACCTTTCCTCCCGCCATTGAATCCTGGAACTCCGGACACAGCATCGGCGTGTTTGTGTCTTTGCCTGTGTGGCCCTCAAAATTCGCCGTTCCCTTGGGGGCAACGCTTCTCGCTTTGCGTCTGGTCCTACAGATTAAGTGGCAATTGCCCGAGATCGTTGGAACATCCGGATCGAGACGTCAGAGAGAAACCCCAAGGCCCGTCGGCGCTGAGGCAGTCGTGAAAGACCTCGACATCTAGTGACAGGGAGATGTCCCAGTTCACCCGTATCTCAGTCTTGCAGCGAATCCGCGCAATGCACTGTTCTAGCCGCCGTGCCCTAAGCAGTGGCACAGTCGGTTTGCCGATCAAGGAAGAGGAGTGGCGGGGTCCATGGAAGTTGGTCTGGTAGGTTTCATTGGCTTCCTCGTGCTGTTGGCTCTCGGCGTGCCCCTGGCCTTTTCCGCGCTCACTGTGGGCCTGCTGGGAATCGCCTGGCTGAAGGGAGCAGACGTAGCCCTGAACACGCTTGCCTTCAGCCCTTTCGGCACCCTAGACAAGTATGGCTTGATGATGATCCCGCTTTTCATGCTCATGGGCTACCTGTCGGATTTGGGCAATGTTGTCGAGGACGGGGTGGCGATAGCCCAGGCGTGGCTAAGCCGCATTCCAGGCGGCATCGCGATGTCTGCCGTGGCTGCCTGTGCCATGTTTGCGGCGGTAAGCGGTTCCAGCGTAGCGTCGGCTGCTGTGATGGGCACCAGTCTCTACCCTCAGTTGGTGCAGAAGGGATGCGACAAGCGGCTTGTCGTTGGCTGCATAGCATCCGCTGGCACCCTGGCAATCTTGATCCCGCCAAGCATCGTAATCGTCACATTCGGGATAATAACCGGAACCCCAATTGGAAAGCTGTTGATCGCCGGCGTTCTTCCGGGACTCCTATCCGCAGCTATGTTCATGACGCTGATTGCACTGCGGGTCATCAAGAAGCCCTCCTTGTGCCCCGCGACATACAGAGTTCCCTGGAGGGAAAGGATCGCAGTCTTACGGAGCTCATTTCGGCTGATAATTATTGCGACCATAGTGACAGGAGGGATTTACTCCGGGATATTCACGCCGAGTGAGGCCGCGGCCGTTGGCTGCGTGGCAGCCTTCATAGTCTCCTTGGGCCGGAGGCCGGGCGTGAATGCTTATAAGCAGGCAATGGTTCGGACCACGCAAACTGTGGCAATGGTGCTCTTGGTCGTTGTCGGCATCATTTTCTTCACGCAGTTCCTGTCCGTGAGCGGCTTCATGAAAGCCGCGACTGATTTCTTGGTGGAGTCCACCCTGCCCATTAACAGGTATGTGGTTTTGATCGCAGTAATGGCTTTGTTCCTAGTGCTGGGTTGCTTCATGGAAGCCCTTCCCATAATGATGCTGACCATGCCTTTCCTGTTTCCGGTGATGGTGACCTTGGGATTTGATCCGGTCTGGTTTGGCATCCTGTTTGTCAAGAATATGGAAATCGGCCTCGTAACACCACCAGTGGGTCTGAACGTCTTTGTTCTCAAGGGTGTTATTCCAGATATGACCCTTATAGATATCTTTAAGTCGGCCAGCCCCTTCATGATCACGGACATGATCACCCTGGGATTGCTCGTAGCCTTCCCTGCCATAACCCTCACGTTGCCCAACATGATGAAGTAGGAGGCTCGTGGCCCAAATGGCAGATAAGCCGTCAGCCGGAGAGGTCCGGTTGCAGGTATACACCCCGATCGGTTCCATCGAGATGGCCGGGACCAGTGCGACAAGAGTCGACAACCTGAATGGCAAGACTATTTGTGAGCAGTGGAACGGAACGTTCAGGGGAAACGAAACGTTCCCCGTAATTCGGGAGTTGCTCCGAGAGAGATTTCCTGATGCCAGGATCGTGCCCTTCGATGAGCTACCGATAGAGCATGCCAGCGTTGAACAGATCAAGGAGGCAGTTAGACAGAAGGGCTGTGATGTATTCGTGGGTGGAAATGGCGGCTGAGGGGGTTGCACAACTGCGATTTCTCGCAGTACGGCAGCGGCCGAGGAGGCAGGTGTTCCATCGGTAACAATTGTCGGGTCGGACTTCGTGGAAGTGGCTCGGAATACTCATTTGGGCATGGGATTCGAGGAGCTTCCCCTCGCGGTAGTCCCCCAGGACATGCTTCGAGGCCGAATTCGAGATGTTCACCACGATTGTGCGGCTGCTGTTGAGAAGATCATTGATTCCCTCACCAGGTGGCATCCGGAGAAAACAGCGGCACCGACAGTTGCACGAGCGAGCGGGATAATAACTATTCAGGGCAGCGACTATCAGGATGCCGTCGATGAAATGAATAGGTCATTCCTGCGCAAGAGGTGGGGTGATGGTCTTCCCCTGATACCCCCGACCGAAGAACGAATCAGGTGGCTTCTTAGGGGTGTGAAGCTGCCTCGCAACACGGTTATGGGCCGAATCCCTCCCAGGCAGGGGATTGCCACTGTGGAGGTGATCGCAGCCAATGCCGCCATGGCAGGAGCGCGCCCAGAGTACATGCCGGTAATCGTGGCGGCTTTGAAGGCAATGATAGGACCGGAATTCGATTTGGGAGAACTCCAGGCAACAATGAACCCCGTTGTGCCTGCGGTAGTCGTGAACGGGCCGATCGCCAAACAGATCGGCCTAAATTCCAGATATAACCTACTGGGCCCGAATCCCGAGTTCCCCGCAGGAGCGACCATCGGACGTGCGATCAGATTGGCCCTGATGAATATAGGTGGTGCGATACCTGGTGTTACCGATATGGCAGGGCACGGGCAGCCGGGCAAGTATACCGGGTTAGTATTCGCCGAGGCTGAGGACGAAAGCCCGTGGGAGCCGTTGAGCGTAGACCGGGGGTATCCCGCAGGTACCAACCTAGTCACCGTTCTCGGCGTTGCGGGCACCTTGAATATTCACAGCACGGCCTGCAACGAGTACCCGGGAACTCAAAGCCAGCAAGCCGAAGCCGTGATACGCAACATCGCGAAGCATATTTCTATCCCAAGTAGAGACTACTGGAATGTTGTTGGCTCAAGAGAGGAGCGGTGGGCAGAAGTAGGAATCTGTATCATGTCTCCCGGGCGCACTGCGAGGCAACTTGCGGACAGAGGCTGGTCCAAGCAATATGTCAAGGAAGCGCTTTTCTCGGCGGCACGGGTCTCAGTCAAAGATTTCTCGGAACTTGGCCCCTGCTGGGGGCATCCGGACCACTGGCTCAGAGCCTGGCCCTGGCTCAAACCCTTTGTCGAGGGTAAGCCTCCGGACGCACTGGTGCCTGTAGCGAGCAGCCCGAAGGGATTTCTTGTCGTGGTCGCCGGAGGTGATACCCTTCATACGATCTGGATGACCACCGGCTACAGCGGGGGACCTGCGCAAAGTGTGGAAATAGATCTGCCGCCAGCGTGGGAAGACCTGGTACGAGAAGCTCGAGGGTACCTAAAGGGGTAGGAACGGGTGACCCCGCGGGTCAGTGAGAAGCAAGGTGAGCGCACTAGTGAGGGTTTGGAGCCGGTTCAACGGCTGCTGCAAATGCCGTAAGGTCGATATGTCGGCTTTCCGGCGAATCGCTGCCCGTCATTGGTTTCTGAAAGAGAATGGCCAGCGCTTTCTGAACGACGGATTCTATCGGATAACGTATGTAGCCAACAGGGAAGTTGAATCCTTCTCCGATCCATCCAGGGTAAGCCATGCCATAAACGGAAATCACATGCTGTAGTTTGTTCTGGTTCTTGTAGATCTGGATGGGTATCGCCAAGGTGAGCAGTTCGGTTGGAGCAAACACGGCTGTCGAATCGGTTTCCAGGACGAAGTGCTGTATACGTCGCATAATATCGGAGTCGACGATGCTAGTGTCGCTGACCAGTTGGCCGGCTTCAACTATTCTGCTGGGGTCTAGGGCGATTCCCGCATGCTTCATGGCATGCAGATAACCGAGCCAACGATCTCGGTACTTCTCCAGATGCACGGTCCCGATGCGAGTGTGTCCCGCCTGGATCAGCATATTAGTAGCCCGATAGGCAAGATCATGATAGGACCAGGTTATGGCATAGGCATTGGAGTGCGAGTGAATGATGTCAGCGGGGCAGTTAGTAAGGATCAAGACCACACGGCAGGATTGCTTCTCCATTTTGTCAAGTGTTACCTTGTAGACATCAGCCGGCAGGGATATGCCGCAAAGGACAAGGTTAACCACATGTACCTGCCTGGTCAGATCAAGCGATGACAGCACCATGTCCACGTTGTCGCCGCAGTGCAGGAGCAGGGTAGTGTGATTGAAGTCGCAAATATGGTGCGAAATAGCTTGAAGAATCGAGAGTTCCTTGCGATAGGCGAGAGAGCCAAGAACGCACAGCGTATGTTCCATTCGTGGCCGATAGCCGAATGACCAGCGCGAGGAGAAGCCGTGGGATTGGATAGCTCTTTCGTGGACTTGGGTAATCTGATTGAAGTCCACACCTTTTGTGGTGAGCAAAGAACAGAGCTGGTTAAGATACTCGGGACTTATCCGCGTCCGGCCGCAGCACCAGTTGTCCACGGCATCGGGGGAGCACTGATGAACTTTAACAATTTAATCGGGAATCAACATGCTTACCACCGCTTGAATCGCTATCATATTGGCTTGGCACGAAACTAGCTAGTATCGTCGATGACAATCTTGAGAGAGGTGTCATCTATGTTCAATCATCCT
>JACQUC010000161.1 GCA_016210495.1 Chloroflexota bacterium | reverse complement strand
GGGCTGCGCGCAGGACGATACATCGTCGTCGGCGGCGCACCGGTCGACGAGACAGTGAAGGCATACGTCGGGGCGGACGCAGTCGGGCGGAACGCGGTCGAAGCAGTAGACATCGTCCAGCGGTTGACGCGAGCCGGCTGAATGGACAGGAGGAGAGTGGGGCATGGTTGCTGAGATGAGCCCTTACGAGAGGGTTATGACTGCTGTGTTACTAGGTGTGCCCGACCGCATCCCGGTGGTACCTGCTGCGCCGGCTTTCGCCATCCGCCAGGCCGGGTACAAGTTCGGGGAGGTGCTGCGCGATCCTGGCAAGTTCGTGCACGCGCAGGTCACGATGCGCAACGCGCTGGGGGTCGACGCGCTATTTGACCTCTGCAATTCGGCGATGGTGGGCGAAGCGCTTGGCGCTACCGTCTGCATCTCCGAGGACAGCCCTCCGGACATCGATGAGTCCTCGACGCTGAGCTACGACGAGATCTTCGCTCTGGAGTTCGCGAGTATTGGGAGCAAAGCGCGGGTCCCATTTCTTCTCGAGGTCATTGCGAGGCTCAAGGAAGCAGGTGGTGCCGACGTACCTGTTTTTGCGCTGGCCGCACCGCCCTTCCGGCTTGCTGCCACACTCCTGGGCGCAGAGAATCTCTATATGGACCTGATTCGGAGGCCTGAGGAAGTGTGCAGGTTAGTGCAGAAGTGCACGCCGCCGGCCATCGAGTACGCCCTGGCGGTGATCGACGCCGGGGCGGATGTCGTCTGGATTCCCGACCCGATGGGCGGTGCCACGGTATTATCCAAGAGGTTCTACGAGAAGTTCAATCTTCCATACTTGAAACAGGTATGCGCTGCGATCAAAGGGCGGGGCGGCAAGATAGTCTTCCACGCGTGCGGCAAGTGGAACGATCGACTCGATCTGCTCGTCGATCACGTGGACGGGTTGCACGTT
The DNA here is from genome assembly GCA_016210495.1 of Chloroflexota bacterium. The sequence goes on along the minus strand of JACQUC010000161.1, from coordinate 23,981 downwards.
GGGGCGGAATGTGATCTTGGCACACTGAAGCGTGACCTTGGATCTACCACCAGCCTGATGGGCAACGTCAAGTCGACGGACACGATGCTTTTTGGCACGCCGCGGGACTGCGAGGACGCTGCGCTGGCTTGCCTCCATCAGGCAGGGCAGGGGGGAGGCTTCCTACTGAGTCCGGACTGCGCTGTGCCGCCGGCAACTGCGGCAGATAATATGCGAGCCCTGGTTCGAGCTTCGATACGGACAGGTCTGTCCGCGCAATAGCGCACAGGATTCGCACGCCTTGCCATCCTGACGTCCGGCGACGATAATAGCGGAAACCGCGTGATCGAGAGGCGCGGTTTGGTGGCCCGAAGGTGGGAGGTACCGGCGAATGAGTCTGACGACCATAGTGCAGGGAAGAGGGGCGGCACTGAGCATCTGCCGCTGCGAGCGCAGCTACATCATCGGCGAGCGCATCAATCCGACCGGCAAGCCGCGCCTGGCGCGCGCCCTCGCCGAGAAGGACTGGGGCTACCTTCAGGACGAGGCCCGGCGCCAGGTCGCCGCGGGCGCCGACCTCATCGACGTCAACGTGGGCGCGCCCGGCCTCGACGAGGTGGCGCTGCTGCCGGAAGCGGTGCGCGCCGTCGCCGACGCCGTCGACGTGCCCATCGCCGTGGACACGGACAAGGTCAAGGCCCTCGCCGCGGCACTCGCCGTCTGCCCGGGCAAGCCGCTCGTGAACTCCGTCTCCGGCAAGGCCGCCGACCTCTCGGAGAAGCTGGCGGTAGTCGCCGAGCGCGGCGCGGCGATGGTCGCGCTGTGCATGGACGACGCGGGCATTCCGGGCGAACCGCAAGCCCGACTGGCGATCGCACGGTGCATCTGCGATGCGGCGACCGCACGAGGAATCGCGCTCGAGGACATCATCGTCGACCCGCTGGTGATGAGTGTGGCGACGGACGACATGGCCGGGTTGCAAGTGCTGGAGACCATCCGCCTGGTGGTTGGCGAGCTGGGGACGAACGTCACCGGGGGTGCGAGCAATGTTTCCTTCGGCTTGCCCGAGCGGCACCGCGTCGGCGCCGCTTTCCTGCCGCTGGCGATCCTCGCCGGACTGAACTGCCCGATCACCGATCCGACGAACGACGCGCTGCGCTTCAGCATCGCCGCCGCCGATCTGCTCCTGGGACGGGATGGCTACGCCCGGGGGTACCTGGGCCTCTTCCGCCAATGGTCGCGCCAACGGGCCGCTGTGAACAGCCGGAAAATGTGAGGCAGCGTAGTCGGTGCGGCTGCTAGTCTTGTCGCTGCTTACTTGATCGCTTCCGGCTACGGGTACTGCTGGAGGAGCGGAGTATTCGCCTGGAGAAGCGCGTTGGCCTTGCTCAGGAGGTCCTTTATGTCGATAACCTGGGATAGGGATACTGACGTGGTCGTCGTGGGCTACGGGCTGTCTGGTGCGGTGGCGGCCTCGGTCGCTCACGACGCCGGGGCCGAGGTGCTGATCGTAGAAAAGGGCCAGTACCCCGGCGGGTGCTCTATTCTGTCTGGCGGCCAGGTGAAATGCGCGCACGACGCGGAAGGGGCGTTGCAGTATCTCACCGCCATCTCGGGCGGCCGGATGGAAGCGGAGCTAATCCGCACTTTCGGCGAGGCCCTGGTAGAGAACGAGGCCTTCGTCAAAAAGCTGGCCACCGTCGACGGGGCGGAGATGAAAAGACTACCCACTGGGTCAGGGGTGTACCCATTTCCAGGGCGGGAGTCTCTGTACTCGATTCGGATTTCGAAGATTCCGGGGTTCACCAGTTTCCCTTGGCTCCAGCACTTCGAGTACCCGAGCGGGGTGTTCCTTATGAAACTGGCGATCGACAACGTCGAGGCCCGGGGGATCGAAGTCATCTTCTCTGCGCCAGCACGCCGCCTGATAACCGACGCATCAGGGGCCGTGATCGGCGTGGTCGCGGAAAGCGACGGGAGGGAGGTCGCCATTCGGGCGCGGCGCGCGGTGATTCTGGCCACCGGAGGCTTCGAGCATAGCAAGTGGTACCAGGAGCAGTTTCTGCAGGGTATGCCGTTCTACTCTATGGCTCCCCTCACCCACACGGGAGACGGCATCGCTATGGCTCAGAAGGTAGGGGCGGCCCTGTGGCACATGTGGCACATCCACGGGTCCTATGGCTTCAAGACGCCTGAATCGCCTGTCGCCTACAGGCATCCCTTCGGTGGCCCGCGAAACCCCAAGCGCAGGATGCCCTGGATCGTCGTGGACAAGTTCGGTTCGCGATACATGAACGAGTATCCCCCGGCTCCCCAGGATACCGCCCACCGCGCTATGGAGCTCTTTGACGCCGATCTCCCCGGCTATCCGCGCATCCCTTCCTACATCGTCTTCGACGAGGATGGCCGTGAGATGGGGGCTATCGCCCGGCCAATGGTCTTCCCCGGCTACGAGTACGAGTGGAGCAAGGACAACAGCCGCGAGGTCGAGAAGGGCTGGATCATTCGGGCGGACACCTTGACGGAGCTAGCGGCGGCAATCAGAGAGCGGTGCCCAGAGAACGAGGGTTGGATGGACGCCGAGCGGCTCGAGGGTACGGTGAAGGAATGGAACGGCCACGTGAAGAGTGGGAAAGACCCTTTCCACCGACCGCCTGGGACGATGATGCGTATTGCGACGGCTCCCTTTTACGCGGCAGAGGTGTGGCCCATTATCACCAACACCCAGGGTGGGCCCGTTCACAATGCCAAGCAGCAGGTGGTCGATTCTTTCGGCCAGGTTATCCCTCGGCTATATTCAGTAGGCGAGCTGGGCTCGTTTTTCGGCCACCTTTACGAGTTGGAGAGCAACCTGGGCGAGTGCTTTACCTCTGGCCGAATCGCCGGGCAGAACGCCGCCGCAGAGACCAGCATGCCCTCCAGTGGCTGAGTCCGGCTGCTTTCCTCACCGGGTCCACCATCGCTCTTACTCCCATTCGCGACCCAATTGCATCCCACCAAATCGCCTGCTATAATAGCGCAGGCAATTGGCCTTGAATCCGTGCCTCCGGGCGAGTTCTCTCGTTTGGAACGGCGCGGGATCGGGGTCGGGGTCGGACAACCTCGAATTGGACAGGAGGTGCCTTGTGACGAAGCCGTCTAAATGCCTCTCCCAGCCATCTGCCACAACATCCGATTCTCTCGCCACGCTTCAGCCCGCGGTTTTCGATGCCATTCAGGCCGGACTCGTGGTCATCGACCGTGACCATCGCGTCATCATTGCCAACCGGTTCATACAGGACTGGGTGAAGCGCACACAGGAGGAAATGAGGGGTCAACAGTGCTTCCGGCTGTTCCATGACGCCGAGCATGCTTGCGTCGAATGTCCTGCTGGGACCACGTTCCGCACCGGCGAACCCGCCCATATCCTTCACACCAGCGTTCACGAGGACACCTATGTCGAGATCACGACGCACCCTATCAAAGACGATCGCGGCGAGGTCACGTACGTAATAGAGTACGTGCTGGACGTGTCGGAAAGGATGCGCCTGGTTCACGCGCTCCGGGACTCGGAAGAAAAGTATCGCACGGTGGTCGAGCACTGCAACGATGCGATCTGGATTCTGGATCGTGCGGGCAACTACGTGTGGTTTAACCGACGCGCCGAGGAGCTAGGTGGCTACAAGTCAGAGGATTGGCAGGGAAAGTCGTTTGCCCCGATGATCGTTCCTGAGGACCTCCCTATGGTGCAACGGGTGTTCGCGGAGACGCTTGCGGGCAAGGCTCAGACCTACGAGGTGAGCGCATTCGGCAGCGACGGCCAGGTGTTCGTTGTGCAGGTTAACACGACCCCCATCATCTCAAATGGCGAGGTGGTGGGCACCGTGAGCTTCGGCGAGGACATCACCCATAGGAAGCGAGCCGAGGAGGCGCTGCGACGCGCTTACGACGATTTGGAAGCCAAGGTCAGGGAGCGCACCGCCGAGCTGGCGAGAATCAACGAGGAGCTTCGGGCCCAGATCGCCGAGCGCAAAGTGGTGGAGGAAGAGCGAGAACGGCTCCTGGCGGAGATTCGACGCCGGGCGGCTGAGCTGGATATCGTGATAACCTCGGTGGCAGACGCGCTGGTGATCTACGCTCCTGGCGGACAGATCGTGCGCATGAACCCCGCTGCCGAAAGAATGCTCGGCTACACCCCGGCGGAGTGCGAATTGGCTATGGCCGAGCGCCTGGCGCGGGTGCGCGTGGAGACGCCGGAGGGCAAGCCATTTCCTTTGGAGCAGATGCCCGCGTGGAGGGCGCTGCACGGCGAGACCGTCCATGGCGTGATCAGCGCCATTCGCAATGGCAAAGAGACCTTGTGGGCTCTGGTCAGCGGGGCGCCGGTCAGAACCCCAGATGGCCAGTTGCTGGGTGCCGTCGCTATCTTCACCGACATCACGGCTCTCCACGAGCTCCAGGCGCAGCGGGAGGCATTCGTTCATACGATTTCCCACGACCTGAGAGCGCCGCTGACGAGCATCCGCGGCCATGCTCAACTGCTCCAGCGAGTGCTCGAAAAAGCCGGCTTGCTCGACCTTGGCGCCATGCCGCTGGAGGCCATCGCCACGGGGTCTCGACAGATGAACGTGATGATTCAAGATATGGTCGATTCAGTGCGCCTGGAGACCGGCCAACTGCAGCTTCGGAAGTGGCCGCTGGACCTGAAGCTCTCCGTGCCCAATATGCTCCGGCGCGCCGCCGGGGTGATGAGCGTGGGTCGGGTCAGGGTGGACATAGCGGCCGACTTGCCATCCGCCTGCACGGACCCGGATCGCCTGGAGCGTATTATGCTGAATCTCGTGAGCAACGCGCTGAAATACTCGGCGCCGGAGACCGAGGTGTGCGTCAAAATCGAGCGGGTAGGCCGAGAGGCGCTGGTCACGGTGCGCGACCGTGGCGTGGGCATCGCGGCGCAGGACCTCCCGCACATCTTCGAGCGCTTCTATCGATCGGGCAACGCCCTGAAGGCCGAGGGCCTGGGGCTGGGCCTCTACATCACGAGGATGCTGGTCGAAGCGCACGGCGGGCGCATCTGGGCCGAGAGCGAGCTGGGCAAAGGCACCTCCGTCTACCTCACCCTGCCCCTGGCATAGCCTCTCCTGCCTCCCCAACTGGCATAACTATTGCACCGGCAGGTTTCAGCAATACCATTCTATCCGTCCGTCGGGTTAGCCCGGTGCGGCTGCCCTTGGGCAGCCCAGGTCGTAGGGGCAACCCTGCGTGGCGGCCCTTGCAGGATGGCACGAGATGCAGGCTATGCGAATACTCTACGCCCTCGACTCGTACCGACCGAACATCGACGGCGTCGGCATTTCCATAGAGCGGCAGGCGCTGGGACTGGCACGCAAGGGGCACGAGGTCGCCATTCTGGCCCCCAGCCAGAGATTCGCCAACTACGAAGAGTCGAACCCTCATATCAGAGTATGTCGCGTCAGGTCCATCAGGGTGCTTCTGGCCCGCTGGAGGTTGGCGGCGCTGCCCGCCAGGCCCACGGAGAGCTTCGTCGACGAGGTTTGCCCCGACGTGGTGGTGCTAAGCCTGCCTTTTCCCCTCAATCGGGCGGCGCTTACCGCGAGCCGCAACCGTGGCATCCCCACGGTAGGAATCACGGGGACCATGCCCGAATGGTTGATCTACAATCTACCCTTCCTGCGACCTTTTGCCAGGGCCCTGAACTCGCGCCTCTGGCGACTCATCGTCGCCTTCTACAATAAGTGTGATGCCGTCGTAGCCGTCACGCCGACGGCAATGAGCCTGTTGCGGGAGCACGGCCTGGAGCGACCGGTGCATGTCATCTCTAACGGCGTCGACTTGCGGCAGTTCAAGCCACGGCCCCGCGACGAGAAGCTGGCACGGGCCATGGGCATCCCTCGAAAGCCCACGGTCTTGTATGCCGGACGTTTGGACTCCGAGAAGTGTATGGACGTTTGGATCCGCGCCATCCCGGACGTTCTGAAGGAGCTCGATGCCCACTTCGTCGTCGTGGGCGACGGCTCCGAGAAAGAACGACTCGTGACCATGGTGGGCAAGATGGGACTGGAACGCCACGTCACCTTCGTGGGGTTCTTGAAAGCCGCGGACTATTGCCACGTCTACTCGCTGGCAGACATCTTCGCCATTTCATCGCCCGCCGAGCTGCAGAGCATCGTCACGCTGGAAGCGGCGGCCTCCGGCGTCGCCATCGTAGCCGCCAACGCGGGCGCGCTACCCGAGTTGGTGCAGGAGGGCAGCAACGGGTTTCTCTTCCCGGAGGGCGAAAGCGCCGCGATGGCGAACAGGATTCTCGCCATCTTGAGCGAGCCGGGTCGCGCGCACCGCATGGGGCGCGAAAGCAGGGCCATTGCCCAGCGCCACGACCTGGAGCGCTCCATCGTGAAATACGAAGCGCTGTATCGCGGCATATTGGACAATCCGCGCCAGAGCAGTAGACGATGGGAAGCCGCCTAGTACTAGAGAACGAGTGAAGGACGCGTCCCGACCCCGTAGCCCCGGCCCCGTAGCCGTCCTGCTCCGCAGGACGCGCGCCCTTGCTGTACCAGGCACGTGCGAAGATGGCCTCGCCACAGCACGCGGCACCCATTGCTTCGATATCTCGCCACACGAACAGGCACGCGTCCGCCTCAGGCGGACGGCTACAAGTGGACGCGCCCCGCGCTTGGTACGCCCGCTTGCCACGCAAGAGGGAGTGCATGGGTCCTGCCACGCCAGGTAGCATCTGCTACGTCGCTCTATTTGGTGTATAGTATTGGGTAGATCGTACGGGCCGGGAGGGGTGTCTTTGGCTACAACCAAGGTCTCTGGCAAAGGGGGCATCGTAATCCCCAAGGAACTGCGCCAACGATATGGCCTGAAGAATGGAGATCGCGTCCAGGTTGTCGACTACGGAGGAATGCTGGCAATCGTGCCGGCGGTGGGCGATCCCGTCCGCACGGCGCACGGAATGCTCAAGGGTGGGAAGCCTCTGGTCAAGGCGCTACTTGAATCACGGCGAGAGGACGCGGCTCGTGAAGAAACCGGATCCTGATCCTGTGCGTTACGTTCTGGATAGCTGGGCTATTCTCGCCTATCTGGAAGGGGAGCCACGGCGCACATTGCCAGCGGTAACGCGACCAAATACCGGCTTGTCAATCATGCTCCGCTCTCGCTCTGCGGCAAATGGCAGACAGGCCTCAATGTCCTCTGCTGCCGAGTGGAGAAAGTCGTCAAGCACTTCGGAGGCCATTTTCACAGGGCTAGTACACTACCACGTTCTATCCCCTTGCTGGACCGTACGGCGAGCGGTATAATATGGGCGATAGCAACCAGGAGGTGCCACATTGGCGAGACCGATCAGGCTAAACGAGGACATAAGAGGCGTTACTGAACTGCGCGACATTTTACCCCAGGTTGTGGATCGTGTCGTCGAAACCAAGCGACCAATGATCATAACCAGACGTAGCCGTCCTGTGGCCGCGATCGTCGACATCGACGAACTGCAGGCTCTGTACGACCTGGCCGAGGAACTGGAGGCGCTGGAAGTCAAGCAGATCGTGGACGAGTTCGAGGCCGCCGAGGCGCGTGGTGAAGCCCACATTACCTCCCACGAGGAAGTTGTCCGGTTGGCATCCGATATGATTGCCAGGGCGAAATCGCGTGCTTAGCATTGGCTGGTCGTCCAGAGCAATTGGAGACCTGACACGAATCGAAAGCTACTGGCTCGGGCAGAACCCCGCTATCCTACCCTCCGTCTTGCAGGCGATTCTCGCTCGCGTAACATGGATAGGGGATGACCATGCCTCAATAGGCAGCCCGGTTCCTGAGCTTCCGACCACGTATCGTTCGCAGCTCGAGCGAGCCTACGGCTACAAAGTCTCCTACCGCGTCAACGGCGATCCGCCCACCAGCGTTACGATCATAACCATACGGCACGCGATGCAAAGACCGCTGAGTCCATCGCCTATCCGGCGCTATTCGTAATCGTCCCGATGAGCCGATACGCCGCGCGTAGTTCCTGAAAGAGCCATTGGTTGCACGGCCGGCCACCACGCTTGCCCGGCTCAATAGAAATGTCGCCGTAACCTGTCGCGTCTCGCCCATTCTGATATAATAATCGCTGGAGGGGCCGGGGTGAAGTTTGAATGGGACCCGGGCAAGGCTATGAGCAAGGCTAAGAAGAATGACGAGCTCCGCCCGGAGTACAAGCGGGAGGACCTTGGGGAGGGAGTTCGCGGCAAGTATTACGAGTCGTACCAGAAGGGCACCAATCTGGTGCTGCTCAGCCCCGACGTGGCTGAAGTTTTCCCGACAGATGAAGCGGTCAACGAGGCGTTGCGCTCCCTCATCAGCCTTGCCGAGAAATCAACTGGCCGCACAAAACGCCCAGTCCGACGTACTAGGTAGCGGCACACAGGTTAGGCTAACGGCTGTCATGGGTCCGTGCGCAGCAGGCCATATTCAGGGTTATGCTTCCTGTGCGCTCTATTGTTTGCGCTGCTAGCCTCGCAGCGGATGGCAAAGCTACGTCGAGGACGTGCCGACTACTGGAACAATTTGAGAAACTGATGATACCTGAACAAACGGTTCCGAGAAGAGCCGGTCACTTCGTGTAGCAACCCTTGTTCCACGAACTGGTCGATCAAATTGTTAGCTGTGGGATACGAGACTCCTAACATCTCGGTGGCTCGCCCGACCGTGAGAATTGGTTGTTGAAAGAGATAGTCTAACAAGTGCAAAGCATTTGCTACTCCGCGCACCTTCTCGTGAATGTGTTGCCGGTGCTGTTCCCTCAGATTCAGGATGTCACGGGCTGTCTTCGTCGCCATATCAGCAACCTCAGCAGCGCCACGCAAGAAGAACTTGAGCCAATTCTCCCAATCACCATCCGTTCTCACAGCTTGAAGGCGATCATAGTACTCGCTGCGGTGCTGCCTCATGTAGAGAGATAGATATAGCAAGGGCTTCCGCAGGACACCCTGCTGGACTAGAAGAAACGTAATCAACAAGCGACCAACGCGGCCATTTCCGTCCAGGAAAGGATGGATGGTTTCGAACTGGGCATGCACCAGACCGCACTTGATAGCAATAGGGATGGGCAACGTGTCGTGAAGAAATGATTCGAGATTGCCAAGTGCTGTTAGCATCTCGTGGGGCGGTGGTGGGACAAAGGCTGCCTGCTCAAGTGAGATACCTGCACCACCAATCCAGTTCTGAGATGTACGGAACTCCCCCGGCTGGCGCTCGGCACCGCGCACGTTCTTCAGAAGCAATGCGTGGATCTCGCGTATAAGGCGCAAGGACAGCGGTAACGTGTTCAGCCGTGTCAGGCCGTAGTTCATCGCCGTGACGTAGTTGACCACTTCGCCATTGATCGGCGGGTCGGGGGGAAGGGGAGCGGGTATGAATGCGGCGTAACCCGCTGGTTGTCTCACGAACGACCCACTACGCATGCTTCTACTCTACGTCATTATTTCGAGGGAAGTTGCACCCTGCGCTGCCTTCAGCTTAGCGTACGACATGTTATTAAAGCATATCACGTGTCACTTTAACAAGACCTGTGGCTGTGCAAATTTGCTTTAATAAGGCTCTCCATAGACACAGGGGCGCTGGAACCGCTGGCTTGAATCGCTTCCTTCAGGGCCGCGATGCCTGCTCCACCCCACTGCCGGTGAAACAGGGTGCAGAAGTCAAGCTTCTCTACTGTGAGACCAGCCGCCGCTCCTGCGCCTCCAGGACGCTGCGCAGGCGCTGGAGCGCAGGCTGGGCCTCGGGCGGGGCCTGGGCCATTAGACGACCCACTTGGCGCTGGGCGCGGCGCACCAGCGCCTGGGCCCGAGCGGCAGGCGCCGGATTGCCACGTCCGCGCAGCTCCAGCGCCTGGTCGACGATGCGCTCGACCGACCAGGTCAGGCGTTGCGCCAATGACTCCACCATCGGACGGGCTTTCCTGGTCTGCACCGCCAGTCGCAGATCGCGGCCACGCTTGGGGATCTGCAGCGCGTGAACCCCGACCCGGGCCTCCTCGTTGCGGGCCAGGGCGAGCTCGGCCCACTCGCGCGCCGTCTTCACCTGATACAGAGGGCTGTCGGGAAGGCTGTTTTCCGAGGCATGGATCACGCCAATGCCGCTGCCCGCGAAGATCGCCAGCGCCACCAGCGCAAGTGCGGCAAAGCGCACCAGCGGCGAGATGCCGAAGAGGCGGCGCATGCGCGTCACTGCCCCGCCCCGCCGCGTCTGGCGCAGGTCGTCCAGCGAAGCCAGAAGACGCCCCTCGAGGCGAGCTCGAAACTCGGGCGAGGGACCCTGACCGAGGTGTGCCATGCGCCCCGCCAGCGGGACCAGGCGAGCCAGCTCGTCGCGATACTCGGCAGGGTAGTCCTCCAGACACCGCGCCAGCCCTTCGCCACGCTTCACCCGCCGGCCGCATTCGTCCAAGGCCATCCCAAACCGTACATTTTCTTCCACTGTCATCACCTGACCCTCTCCGGCTTCGCCAGCAGCCGGTGGAGACTGCCCAGTGCCCGATGGTGCAACTGGTTCACGGCGTTGACACTTTTCCCGACTATGCGGGCAGTCCGCTCGTTATCCATCTCCAAAACGTACTTGTACACCAGAACCTCGCGCTGCTCCGCCGTGAGAAGCTGGAACGCCTGGCGTAGCTCGGCTCGCTCATCCCCCGCCTCGGCCACCTCGGCCGGCTGGGCATCGAGTGACGCCAAGTGTTCTGTCTCCCCCAGGGGCGTCGACGGCCGTCGATAGCGCTGCCGCAGGTGATCGGCCAGCTTGTGGCGGGCGATCTGAAAGAGCCAGGCCAGCAGCCCGACCTCGTCCTCGGCGCGCAGCCCCTGAATTCCCGCCAGCGCCGCCATGAAGACCTCCTGCGTCAGGTCTTCGGCCTCCTGTGTCGTGTTCAAGCGCACCGAAAGGTACCGGTAGACGGGTGAGACGGCAAAACGGTACAATTCGGCGAACGCGGCCCGATCCAGGTTTTTTGCCTTGCGAATCAGTCCGGCGACGTCGCCCGCCGACTGCTCCACGCGGTCTCCTTTCCAGCGCCTTCGGACGATGGGATTGCTTCCAAGGATCACCTGCTGGCGGATCTCCATATCTGTTAGTCGTCGGCCCGAAGCGAAATGTACGGCCTATCAGCGCTAATGGATTGTACCATGCCGGGGCGATACCGGGCAGTCTGAACCACTGATTGACGCAGATTGCGGGATTACGCAGATTGCCAAAGTGCCGAGATTCGGCATCTGTGAAATCCCCTAATCTGCGTAATCTGTGGTTCAGACCCTTTTGCGATTCCTCACCGACACCCGGCACGGTTCGTGCTGCACGCAATGACTCTTGTCTTATGAGGAGGTGATGCTGTGGTGAAGCGCGAGAAGTCGGTGGGCGACAGGAGGTTCGAGAGGCTGAAAGCTCCCGTCAACCCGAGTGTGCGAGGGACCGGCAAACAATCCACCAGAGAAGACAAAGGGCTGAAAAGGCCCTCGATTCACCACGGTGAGGGAGCGGGACACCCGCCGGGTGGCGGTCGCGGTGGGAAATCCAGCAGGTAAGGTGCTATTATGGACATTACGTTCAGGGCGACCGAATTTGAGCCTGACGAACGGCTGAGAGAGCGCGCACAGCAGAAGGTTGCCAAGCTTCAGAGGTACCTATTGGATTTGGAGCGGGCCGACATCGAGCTGTCTTTGGAGCCGACACGCGGGGTGGAGACCCGCCGCATCGCCCGCGTCAATCTGATTTTGTATGGCAAGGTACTGCTTAGAGCCGAGGCCAAGGCCGCCGACCCTTACGTGGCAGTCGACGCGGTAGTGGACAACCTGAAGGGCCAGTTGCTGCGCTACAAGGGCCTGCGAGACGATTGGCGACACCACCAGCTCAACAGGCAGGAACGCGAGCGGGAAAAAGCTGAGGGAGAGGAATCCCCGGAGGAGGAATCGCTCGAGGAGGAATCGTGATTGTTCTCTTCAGGGTGCTCTGCCCCAAACCAGTTTTCCGTCCAGATATGCCGTGATGTGATCCCACTCCTGGAACTGCCCAAAAGGTCCGTAGCTAAAGTCATTTGATTGGTCGTAATCGCTCCAGTCGGACTTGTGTACGCGCAGGATCAGCTCGCCAGACGAGGCGTACGGCGGGAGCGTGCCCGCATTCTCGTCAAAGGTGACGCTGAGGTAATAGTCTGGCCCGCTACCCGATTGGACGAATTTGCCAATGACGTACCTCTCTCCGACCGGTGCATAGTCGACGCTTAATATCTGCGTCCGGCCGCGAAGCTGCTCCGCGCTGAACCAGTAGCGTATCTCAAGCCGCGAGTAAGCGATAGGCGTGGGGTTGTCGTTGACGATCTGCAGACTGATGCCTATGTTATTCCTCTGGTCGAATCTCGACGGATGGTACAGAACCGTCAGCTTGCTCGCATCAGAGCGAGCGGTAACGGGGCTGCCTATCGGCGGAGCCAGGAATCTCCGGTAGAGCTCCTGTTTCTCGGCCACGACGGTCAGCCAGTCATCGCTGAGCAATCCACCGGCGTCTGCGGTGTTGGGGTTCAGCGTCCAGTTGATGAAGCCGATCTGGTTTTGATGAAGGTAAGCGAGCAGGGCTCTTTGCCATTGGCCTACGGCATCGCTCGCCACCGAACGGCCGCCGAATTCGCCCACGACGATAGGGGCAATGCCACGACGTTGAATGTACCCCCAGTACCGGTCCCATATTCCCGGAAGGTTCCTTGGAAAGGCGCCATCCAGAAACCAGCGCTGTGGGAATACGTCGGGGCCATAGTCGTGGGGAGAGTAGACCACTCGATTTGGCACGCTCAACCTTACCGGATGGTCGGCTGTGCCTTGCAGATTGCCGCCCCACCAATAGTAGTCGTCGCTGAACCGCTCCGTTCCTTGCACGAAGATCAAGAGATATGGGTTCGTCTCCAGGACCGCGTTGCCGGCTCTTTCCGCGGCAAGGCGCCAGTCGGTATTGACGTCGTCGGTGCCCCACGTTGCTTCTTCCCTAGGCTCGTTGTGCAGATCGATGCCGATGACGGTGTCGTCGCCTAAGTACCGCAACGCCAGCATCCTCCAGTCCTCTATCCAGCGCTCTTCGGTCACGTCTTCAGTATACCAGAGTGGCGATTGCCCTTTGGACGTGGGACGATGGCGATCGAGGATGACCTTGAGGCCCCGCTCGCGCGCAGCCTCGACGATCCTATCCATCGTCTCGATGCCCGTGAGCCCCACGAGGTCCGGGTTGGCCTGGTAGCTTATGCCCCCAGCCAGCCGCTCCTGCTCAAGCGCCTCGTTTGAAAATGGGAGTCTTATCGAGTTGTAGCCGAGGGAGCGTATCTGATCGAGGATGGCCTTGTAGCTTCTGGACCAGAGGCCGTGTGGCGCATACGTTTCGGTCTCCATTCCGAACCAGTTGATGCCGGTGATCCTGATCTTGTGCCCGCGCGAATCGTAGATGGCGCTGCCGCACGTATGCAGGTAGTTAGCTGGCTTGCCGTCCGGGCGATTCGGGGATATGGGCAACTGTGCTGGGTCGTTGGCGCACGCCGGGGTGAGAAGGAATTGGCCGATCAGGAATGCCCCGATCGCCAGCACCGCGAGGGCTGCTATCACGAGCGCGCTTCTGGCCGCTCCGCTGCGGGGTAATCGATCCAACAAACGCATCAGTCGCTGCCAGAGCAATTGCCGTGCCAGCGGGGCTACGTGGGAGCCCGAGTTGCCTACCCGTTCGGGTAGGCAACTCGGGCTTTTCAAGCCCCAAAAGACTACTCCTTAGGATGGGGGCAAGGTTGGAAGATGGGCCTACACTTGGACTAAATAGACCTGTTTTGGCAGTTACCGGACATTCCAGCTAACACGGGCAGCGTTCACGTGGTCGGAAGGGATTCTGTTGTGCGGGTGACGCCCGGCAACGTGGCGGTGAAAGGGGGTAAGCATGGGTAGTCAAGGCAGCATTTGGCAGAGGGGACTCGCAGGAGGCCTGGGGCTCTTCCTTCTTGCCATCGTCTGGGCGTTTGCCGCGGCGAGCGCCGGTGCGGAAGAGGGGCAGGAGCGCGCTGACCAGGGCAAAGCCATCTTCGGGCAGAACTGTGCGGGCTGTCACGCCTTTGGACGCGTGATGGTCGGTCCTGACCTGCAAGGCGTGACCCAGCGAAGGCAGGAGTCGTGGTTGAAAGTCCAGATTCAGTCCCCCTCAGCGCACCGTGCGCAGAACGATCCCATCGCCAAAGCCAACCTCGAGCAATTCCGTATTCCTATGCCTGACCTTGGATTGACGAATGAGCAGGTCGAGGCGATGCTAGCCTATTTGAAATCCACGGAAACGAAAGCGACGGACACGGCGCCGTCGGCCATACCCAATCTATATTTTCTCACCTTGGCGATAGGCGGACTGGCCGTAGCTGGGATCACTATCATAGGGCTCGTCGTAGGTACCAAAAGGGTGGAGGTAAGGCGGTGAAGAGCAAATGGTTCACCGTAAACACGGATTCCCGCTCGTGGGAGGACTTTTACCGGAACAGGTGGTCGTATGACTACAGTGTGAGGTCTGGCCATGGCGTAAACTGCTCCATGTCGTGTAGCTGGGAGGTTTTCGTCAAGGATGGGCTCATCTGCTGGGAGCTCCAGAAGACGGACTACCCCCAGATCGACCCCGACATCCCCAACGTCGAGCCCAGAGGCTGCCAGAGGGGCGTGACTGCCTCGTGGTACCCCTATAGCCCACTGAGGCCCAAGTATCCCTATGTCCGCAAGGTTCTGTGGAACTATTACCAGGATGAGCTCAAGAAGGGCAAGGACGCCGTCGAGGCGTGGGCCAGCATCGTCGAAGACCCGGAGAGGACCAGAGAGTACAAGTCCGCCAGGGGTAAGGCGGGGTGGAAAAGGGTTACCTGGGACGAAGCGGTGGAGTTGGTAGCCGGGGCGCAGATCTACACCATCAAGAAATACGGGCCCGACCACATGGCTTGCTTTTCGCCCATCCCCGCGATGAGCCTGCTCAGCTTCATTTCGGGGCATCGGTACAACAACCTGCTTGGCGGCATATACTGCAGCTATTACGAGTGGTATCACGACCTGCCCCACGTCTCCTCTTCTATGTTTGGCGACCAGACGGAAAACTGCGAAAGCTCTGACTGGTACCACGGGACGTACTGGATCGTGGCGGGTACAAACATCAATATGACCCGCACCGCCGACTGCCACTTCCTCCCCGAGGCAAAATACAGGGGCACGAAAGTGGTGGTGCTGTCGCCCAATTACTCGGACGTGGCAAAATATGCCGACACGTGGGTTCCTCTCGTGCCCGGCAGCGACGGCGCCTTCCTGATGGCCTGCATCCACGTCATTTTGAAAGAGTTCTATGCCGACCGGGAGACCCCCTATTTCACCGACTACGTAAAGCGATTCACCAATCTGCCTTTCCTGGTGGTCCTGGAGAAGGATGGGGACAAGTACCAGATGGGGCGGTTCCTGCGGGCCTCTGACATTGCGGAGTACGCCGCCGAGGAGAACGCCGCCTGGAAGCTAATTATGACCGACGCCAGCGGCAAGTTCCACGTGCCCACCGGCTCCATCGGCTTCAGGTGGGAGAAGGAGCCCACGGGCAACTGGAACCTCCAACTGAAAAACTCCGTCACCAAAGAGGACTTCGATCCCCTCCTTACCCTGCTCGGCAAGCACGACGGGCAGGAAATGGTCTCGTTCAGCGACTTCACCGATACGTTCAGCATCAATCTTGGCAAGACAAAGGGGAAGGGACAGAATGCCAAAGAGGTCCTGCGGGAGGTCCCCGTCAAAAAAGTGATCATAGACGGCCAGGAGCTGTTCGTGACCACCGCTTTCGACCTTCTGATGGCGCACGCGGGGGTGTCGAGAGGACTCAAAGGGGATTATCCGCGGGACTACGACGACCCCAAGCCATATACCCCAGCCTGGCAGGAAGCTCAAAGCGGGGTGAGCAGAAATCTCGCCATACAGGTGGGAAAAGAGTTTGCCGAGAATGCTGAAAAGACAAAAGGAAAATCCCTGTTCATAACAGGGCCGGGGATACAACACTTTTACCACGGTGCGTCCTTGTATTATCGCAACGAGGCGGTGATGCTGGCCCTGTGCGGCTGCAACGGCGTGAACGGCGGCAACTTCAACCACTACGTTGGCACCCAGCACACCCGGCTGAACGCTGCCTTCGTCAATCTCGGCGGTGCCCTCGACTGGTCGCGACCGCCGCGCCTGATGAACTCCACATCTTTGTGGTATTTCCACACTGGACAGTGGCGCTACGACCCGATGACCTTCGATACGCAGTGGGCAACCGGCGCCAAGAAGATGCCGGACTACAATCACGCCGCCGACCTGAACGCCCTGGCGGTGAGGTCCGGCTGGCTGCCGTTCTTCCCGCAGTTCGACAAGAAGAACCCGCTGGAGATCTATCAGGAGGCCCTTCGGGCGGGGTGTGAGACCGATGCCGAAGTGAAAGAATGGGTGGTGCAGCAGTTCAAAGATGGCAAGCTGAATTTCGCCATTCACGACGTCGACGCGCCCGAGAACCGTCTGAAGGTGCTCACGGTCTATCGTGGCAACCTCATCGGCACGAGCATGCGGGGGCAGGAATTGGCCCTCAAGCACTTCCTCGGCACGCACAACAACGTGCTCTGGGACAAGGAGCCGGCAAAGGACCTGGTGACAGAGATCAACTGGCAGGAGCCATCGCCGATCGGCAAGCTGGACCTGCTGGTGAACCTGAACATACGGATGGATTCGACCGCCAATTATGCCGACGTAGTGCTGCCGGCGGCCTTCTGGTACGAAAAGTACGACGTTACGTTTGGCGATATGCACACCTTTGTGCACCCCTTGACGCCGGCCACCCAGCCGCCGTGGGAGGCCAAACACGATTGGGAAGCATTCAAGCTCATCGCCAAGAAGTTCTCCGAGCTTGCGAAGAAGCACTTCCCGCGACCGTTCAAAGAGGTGGTGGCGAATGCGCTGTGGATGGATAGCCCCGACCAGCTCGCCCAGCCCTTTGGCGAGGTAAAGGACTGGCGAAAGGGAGATACCGAACCCGTCGCGGGCAAAACATTCCCTAACATCGCCATCGTCGAACGGGACTACACTAAGGTTTACGACAGGTTAGTGTCGTTAGGTCCTCTCGTCTGTCAGCCCAAAGGTTATGGCTCCAAAGGGCAGTACACCGACCTGACGTCGATCGTCGAAGAAGAGCTCAAGCACAACGAAAACCTGGAGGTGAAAAACGGGCGGGTCTACTTCGAGAAGCCGGAGCAGGTCTGCGAGCTCATCCTTCAGATTTCCCCCGAGCTCAACGGGCGGCTATCGTATATGTTCTTCAAAGAGATGGAAAAGAAGGTGGGCCTGCCGCTGGCCGACCTGGTGAAAGAGGTCAAGAACAGGAAAGTCCATTACAAAGACATCATCTCGCAGCCGCGCCGCATTCATACGACGCCGCAGTGGAGTGCCATCCTCAGCGATGAAAACGGCAAACAGAGGACCTTCGGGCCCTGGACGATGAACGTGGAGCGGCTGAAGCCCTGGCACACCCTTTCGGGGCGACAGGAGATCTTCTACGACCACCAGGGCATCCGGGAGCTCGGCGAAGCGCTGCCAACCAACAAGCCGCCGCTAGATATGGTGGCGATTGGCGACATCAATCTGGACAAGGCCGAAGCAAAATCCAAGCTGTTTCGCTTCATCACCCCGCACGGCAAGTGGCAGATTCACAGCTCCTTCCGCGATCACTGGCCGATGATGCACATGTCGCGGGGCGGCCCCACCGTGTGGCTCAACCCGCAGGATGCCAGAGAGATCGACGTGAACGACAACGATTGGGTGGAGATGTACTGCGAAAACGGCATCGAGGTGGTGAGGGCGGTGGTCAGTCATCAGGTGCCCAGGAATATGGCCATCACCTACCATCAGGTGGAGCGCCATATGAACGTTCCTTTCTCGCCCTTGGCGAGCAAGCGCAACTGCTCCGACCAGCGGGGCGGAAACAACAACGCGACCACAAGGATCCTGATGAACCCCCACACGATGATCGGCGGCTATGCCCAGTTCAGCTACTATATTAACTTCTGGGGGCCCAGCCCTTCGGAAAGGGACCACGGGGTGCTCATTCGCAAGATGCCCCTCGCCGAGAAGAACGGGGTGATCTACCGGCAAGAAGATCTGCACAAGCTGCCGAAGGCCTGAGAGGGAGGGAAACGTGAGGGTAAAGGCGCAGTTCAGCATGACCTTTAACCTGGAAAAGTGTATCGGCTGCAACACCTGCACGGTAGCGTGCAAGAACGTTTGGACCAACCGTGAAGGCGCCGAGTACATGTGGTGGAATAACGTCGAGACCAAGCCGGGCATCGGCTTTCCCAAGCGGTGGGAGAACCAGGAGCTGTGGAAGGGTGGCTGGGTACGCAAAGGGAACAAGCTGCAACTCCGCTACGGCGGCAAGCCGTACATGCTGCTCAACCTGTTCTTCAACCCGCACACGCCGGAGATGGCCGATTACTACGGCGGGGATGTGTACACCTTTACCTACGACGACCTGCACACGACCGAGCAGCTCACCCAGCAGCCCGTGGCGCGGCCCAAGTCCATGGTCACGGAGCAGGAGGATATCCCCATCACCTGGGGCGTGAACTGGGAGGACAACGCCGGAGGCACCCACATCACCGGGCAGTACGACGTGAACTTCAAGGACATCAGCAAAGCGGAGCAAGAGGCATACCTCAAGTTGCGGGATGTGTTCTATTTCTATCTACCCCGCATCTGCAACCACTGCCTCAATCCCGCCTGCGTAGCCGCCTGTCCCTCCGGCGCCGCGTACAAGAGGGAAGAAGATGGCATCGTCCTCATCGATCAGGCCCGCTGCCGCAACTGGCGATATTGCATCTCCTCCTGCCCCTACAAGAAGCCCTATTACAACTGGGTCTCCGGCAAGATGGAGAAGTGCATCCTTTGCTATCCGCGGGTAGAGTCCGGCTTGCCTCCCGTGTGCTTCCACTCGTGCGTGGGGAGGATCCGCTCCCTCGGCGTCGTACTCTACGATATGGACCGGGTGGAAGAGACCGCGCTGGCAGATGACAAGGACCTGGTGCGTGCGCAAAGAAGTATCATCCTGGACCCCTTTGACAGGAAGGTGATAGAGCAGGCCAGGGCAAGCGGGATCGGCGACAACTGGATCGAGGCTGCCCAGCGCTCGCCGGCGTACAACCTGTTCAAGAAATGGGAGTTGGCGCTGCCCCTCCATCCGGAGTTCAGGACCATGCCGATGCTCTTCTACATACCTCCCCTGAGCCCGGTCGCCACCAGCGCGGGCCAGGACTCCCCGTCGGACACGGATATCTTCGATATGGCCAGTACCCGAGATGTGCTGGTCGGCCTGGACGAGCTGGACAGGCTCAGGTTGCCCATCAAGTACCTGGCGAGCTTGCTGGCGGCGGGGAACGACGAGGAGGTAAAGAAGTCGCTCAGGAGGCAGCTCGCGGTCAGGCATTACGAGAGAAGCCTGCGGGTGGAGGGCAAGCCCGACGTCAACGTGCTCGAGCGGGTGGGGTTAACCGAAGAGGACGCCAAGGGGATCGTGCGAGGTTTGTCGCACGCCTTCTATAACGAGCGGTTTGTCGTGCCTACCACGAAGCGCGAGGGGGCCGACATCAGCCCCTACACGGAGCGAGGCTTCGCCGGCTTTCCCGGCATGGGCCCGTGGACCTCTATGAAGCGGCGAAAGAGCTACACCAAGGCGCACCATACCCCGGAGAAAAGCTATGAGTGAGCTAGCCCTGCCAGACCAGCCAATCGTGGGGGCAGGTTTGGCACCCGCCCTGCTGCGGGATGTCTATGCCGCGATGGCAGACCTGTGGTGCAGCCCGCAGGATGTCGACATGGACGGGGCCAGGAAGGGCGCGGCAGAGGTCATCGCCGGGTTGAACGGTGTAGACCCGCAGGGCGCGGGCTTGCTCGCGCGATTCCTGGAAAATCCTGTCTCTGAGGAAGAGTACGTCGAGCTTTTCGAGCTCAACCCCCAATGCTCTCTTTATCTGGGGAGTCACGTCTTCGCGGAGCCGCAATCCTGCGCCCAGGCCGGCGTTTCCGACCGCAACGGGTATATGATCGAGTTGCTCGGGATTTACAGGCATCTGGGGTTGTCGCCGAATGGGAAGGAGCTGCCGGACTACCTGCCCCTGGTTGTCGAGTTCCTTTCCTTGGCGGTGGACTCGGCAGACCCGATCAGGGAGAAACTGATCAAGGAGTACATCCTCCCCTATTTGCCGCCCCTTCGCACCAAGCTGGCGGAGTTGAAGACCCCATACGTTCATCTTCTGGACGCGCTGGAGCGGGTGCTAAAGCTGGACGTAGCAAGTGAAGAAAGGGTGAGCCATGTTTGACAACTTCTTCTTTATCGCGCTGCCGTACGTCGCCATTGTCCTTTTCATCGGTGGATCGATTTACAGGGCCTTTACCGGCGTCAAGACCGCGTACAGGGGCAGGTTGGCCTGGAGCGCCCGAGGGGACTTGCTGTGGACGACGCGGTCGACCGGCTTTTTCGGGCGCGCCTCCATCGGGCCGGCGGCGCTGAGCCTGCACTGGGGCGTGATCACCGTGATCGTCTTCCACATTTTGGGGTTCATCGGCGGGGCGCTCAATTCGCCGTTCCTCGTCGACCTCTTCAGGTGGGCCGGCATGTTTGGCGGCATGCTCGTCCTGTACGGCGCATCCTGGGCCCTGGTGCGCCGGCTCATCTCCCCCCAACTGCGGGCGATGAGCACGCTCGAAGACCACATCGTGCTTGTCTTCTTGATCGTCATCGCCGGGCTTGGCCTGTTTCACTCGGTTATCCAACTGGCCTTCGGGGTGTCCTATGCGGTGGGCCCCTGGTTCGGCAGCCTTTTCACGCTACAGCCCAACAGCGCCTTGGTCGCGGGAGCCCCTCTCACCATCAAGCTGCACATGATCGCCAACTTTGCCTTCTTCGCCTACCTGCCCTTTACGAAGCTGGTGCACCTCTTCAGCTATCCCTTTGCCTACATCAGCCGGCCACGCATCTCGATGAGAAGCTACGTGGGGCTGAAGAGATAAGCGCGTCCGAATACTCGTATTGAAATACCTGACCGAAATCGATGGAGGTGCAGACAGGCACGAAGATGGATAAGTGGACGCCGGAGGACCCCGTTTTTTGGGAGAAGCAGGGTCGATCGATAGCCTACCGAACCCTCGTCATCACGACGTTGGCCCTTGTTTTGTCGTTTGCAACCTGGTTCGTGTGGAGCGCCGCGGTTGTTCACCTGAACAGCATCGGGTTTAACCTGAGCGTATCCCAGGGCTTCTGGCTCGCCGCCATGCCTGGTCTGTCCGGGGCCACCCTGCGCCTCATTCACAGCTTCCTGATCCTCAGGTTTGGCACCAGAACCGTCGTCACCTTGAGCACGGCATCGATGGTAATTCCGTCTATCGGGCTGGGGATGGCAGTGCAAGATCCGACCACTCCTTTCTGGCTCCTCCTGGTTCTGGCAGCCCTGGCTGGGTTGGGTGGCGGTAACTTCGCCTCTTTCATGTCTAGTACCAGCCTGTTCTTCCCCAAGGTCAAGCAAGGAACCGCGCTTGGCGTTCAGGCCGGGATTGGCAACTTCGGGGTGAGCCTCGTCCAATTCGCGATCCCGATCTTCGTCACTATGTCGATGTTTGGGGGGCTTGGAGGGGAGCCCCAGGCCTGGGTCGCCGGCGAGGTAACCAAGTCCATGTGGCTGCAAAACGCCGGCTACATCTGGGTGATTCCTGTTGTCCTGTCCACCGTTCTCTGCTGGTTCGGGTTGGTGAATCTGCCCATCAGGAGGCCCATCCGCAAGCAGTTCGTGATCTTCAAACGCAAGCACACGTGGGTGATGTTCCTGCTCTACGTGATGTCCTTTGGCTCGTTCTCGGGTTTCTCGGCCTCCTTCCCGCTCCTTATCAGGGAGGTCTTTGGGCACCTGCCGAACGCCCCGGAGCCGCTGGCTTACGCCTTCCTGGGGCCACTGATCGGCTCAATTATCCGTCCACCGGCCGGGTGGCTGGCGGACAAAGTTGGCGGCGGGCTGGTGACCTTGGTGTGCAGTATCTTACTGATTGTTGGAGTGGTTGGCGTCACCGCGTCTACGTCTCCTCAGACGGCAGCGGATTTCACACCGTTCCTGATCTGGATGCTGGTGCTTTTCTTCGCCTCGGGCATCGGCAACGGCTCGACGTTCCAGCAGATACCCTTTATCTTTCCTCCCGAAGAAGCGGGGCCCGTCCTTGGCTTCACCTCCATCGCGGCCTATGGCGCGTTCATCTTTCCGGTGCTTTTCGGGTGGGCCTTGAGCAGCTTCGGTTCCCCCAATATGGCCTTCTACATCTTCTTCGCGTTCTACCTGGTCTGCGCTGTTCTGAACTGGTCGTACTACACCAAGGCAGGTTGCGAGAAGCCGTGTAAGCCGGTTCCGGCACCGTCCACAGTTCGCCAAATGGCCGGCGGTCGCTAGTTATGTCGCCTAACCAGCCACACAAGACCGGCTGAGAAAGCGATACCCGCACAACTGCTTGCCAGATCCTCCCAGGAAGGGCTGCGCGTCCCAAAAAGAACCTGCGACCACTCCTCGATGGTGACCAACACGGCAATCGCCAGGCTAGCCAGCACAATGCGTCGCGAGCCGTCTTGCCTGGCAGTGATGCTCACGTTCACCAGGAAGCTCAGTATTCCCAATAGCACGAAGTGCCCGACCTTGTCCCCGCCGGGGAACGCGTAGAGCGCCCTCACCACGCCCGGGAGCTGGCCCCGATCTGCCGCGACGACGACAAGTATTAGCAGAATGGCGAAGAGCCCGGCCAGCCATTTCATCGACGCTTCTCCGTTTAGGGGCGGTTCGCGAACCGCCCCTACTTGACAGATTGACCTCACCTGATATCTAGCGCCGGGATGCTCGGGGTGCCGCCGGGGTTCATTCCCGGCTGGCTACCCCCGATCGATTGGGGCGGCTGGCTCGCTCCACCACCCTCCAATGGTTGAGGCGCTCGACCAGTCTGCTTCTGAACCCACTTTGACAGCGTGTCTTGGTACCTCCGCATCATATCGGCATCCTTGGTCATCTGTGGCTTGTTTGCAGATGGGGCCCCTTCTGCTTGCTTTTGTGCCTTGATTATAAGGGCTGGTATTGTTACACTTCAATGGCCAATAGTGTTACACTTGTTGTAAGCAGCCTGTAATGCCGTGTGTTTGCTAGCTTGGGGTTAGTCGATGCGCACTTTTGCCGAATTGCTCACCGAATATTGAACAAGCAGCCGGCACTGGCGTTACCGTATTGCGACAGGGCGGTCGGCCGTATTTCCACCGGATACTCCCGCGAAGCGCGCGGTATCGCCTACGCTCAATTGGGGCGTCTGCCGGAGGCCACCCTGGAGCTACAGGCCTTTCAGGACTGGCTCGCGGGGCAACCGGAAAGTCTGCGCATGCGCTACGGATCGACGCGCTCGGATTGGCTCCTAGCGCTCAAAGCTGGCACAAACCCGATTGACGATGCTGCGCTGGCGAAGCTGCGCGAAGAATAATCCTGCCACAGGAGGTGTAACCTTGACTCGAAGCAGTGCTCCTCTCCAAATACGCCGCGATGCCGAGATCTACGCGGCATCAGGGGGCTGGTTCCAGGCCCGCTGGCACTTCAGCTTTGATCGATACTACGACCCCAGCAATATGGGCATCGGCAAATTGCGGGTCTTCAACCACGATACCTTGGTTCCCGGTGCCATCTGGCCCGCGCACCCGCATCAAGACGTGGAAGGTATTACCTACGTCGTGTCCGGTACCTTCGAGCACGCCGATAGCCTCGGCAACGGCGGTGTGCTGCCCGCCGGGTCCGCGCAGCGCATGACGCTGGGCTCGGGCGCCTGGCACTCCGAGCGCAACCACTCCAAGATCGAGCCGATGCAGTTCATCCAGATGTGGATCACGCCCAGCCGACGTGGCATTACGCCATCGGT
>JACQUC010000169.1 GCA_016210495.1 Chloroflexota bacterium | reverse complement strand
TTGCATTTGCACCGGCTGGCTGACGACTTCAGTAAGCTAAGACAGGAGGTCAATAGGTTCCTCCACAACTATGCCGATGGTTCCTTGGACTTGCTGCGATACGTGGGATTGTTTGCTCCCGATTAAATTGTTAAAGTTCATTAGTGCCGCGAAGGAGGGGGAAAGTCTATGTCAACGAGCAACCGACGCAAAGCCCAGCCCCCGCTCCTTCAGGCTCACGAAGCTCGCGCCGCCGATTATGACGTGGTCCAGCACCTCCACGTCCAGCAGTTTCCCCGCCTGGGCCATCTCCTGCGTCACACGCACGTCCTCAGCCGAGGGTGCCGGGTCACCGCTGGGATGATTGTGCACGACCACAATCGCCGCCGCGTTCTGCCGAACCGCCTCACGGAACACCTCCCCCACGCGCACGATCGACGTGTTCACGCTGCCCTCGTACAGCTTCTTGACCGTCATCACGCGGTTCTTCGTGTCGAGCAGCACTATCTTGAACTGCTCGTGCTCCAGCGGCGCCATCTCCAGGCGCAGCATATCGAACACGTCGAAGGGGGAACGCACCTGGCGCCTCTCTTCCGGCTGCTCCAGCAGCAGCCGCCGGCCAATCTCGAGGGCGGCTTTTAGCTGCGTCGCCTTGGCCTCTCCGACGCCCCGGTGCTCACAGATTTCGCTGATCGATGCCCGGGCCAATCCGGTCAGCCCCTTGAAGTCCAGCAGAAGGTCCTCGGCAACCTTCGTCACCGTGCGCGACGGTACGCCCGTCCGCAGTACGATGGCCAGCAGCTCCGGCGTCGACAACTCGGAGGCTCCGTGCCGCACCAGGCGCTCGCGCGGCCGCTCATCCTGCGGCAGGTCCTTTATCGTCGGACGCCATTCCACCGTTTGACTTACGACGGTCAAATGGCGCGCCGTCTCGGCCACTTTTCTCACGATCCCACCCTCGCTTATCATACTGCCTACCGGCCGTACGAATTGTACCACGTGTCACCATCGCAAACAAGGGACTCATTTTCACATTTTCAAACTGGTGTTTTCCGTGCATTCCGTGTTTTCCGTGGTTACCGTACCTATGCGAAATGGCGTATTTACAGCCAACCTGGTGTACGATAAGCTTTATGACAAGGGCACATTCGCCCTAACGTCGTCAAGTTCCATCCACACGGGGAGGCGGAGTCATGGGCATCCATATCGTCAAGTCGGAGCGAAGAAAACAGGAAAAGATCGTCGGCCGGTATGTGCAAGAGATTAGGGACATCCAAAAGGCCGGATTCAGCCGGCGCGAGCTGCTCAGGATGGGGCTCGTGGCAGGGGGTGCTGGTATCCTTGCTGTGTCCGGGATGCGCGACTTCCGGCCCTATTGGGCCCACGCTGCCGATCTCCAGCTCATCAGTCCGCCCAACACGCCATTTCAAGATCCGCTGCCCATTCCCTCGGCTATGACACCCGTAACTCTCTCGCCCGCCCCGACGAAGGCCACCAATCCGACCCCCGTTCCGTCAGCTCGCCCCGTGGTTGGCGGCTTCACGGAGGCAGCCAGGCCCGAGCACCAGCGCTGGACGGAGTTCGGTGGCGTCAGTGACACGCTTCTCGGCTTTTCGGGCCGACAGTACGAGTCCATCGAAATGGCGGTGCCTCATCACTACTACCCAACGGTGGACGGGGTGCCCCCCAGCACCCTCTGGACGTTCGTCGAGGCGGGCACCGGAAAGGTAGGGCCTCTTCGCCTCCAGGCGCGCTACGGGGAGCCGGTGCTCCATCGCGTTCATAACGCCTTGCCTGTTGACAACGGCGGCTTCGGCATCAATCAGACCTCAACTCACCTCCACAATGGCCACACGGCCTCGGAGTCTGATGGCGGACCCACTCACTTCTACGACGCAGGCCACTTCAAAGACTTCCACTACCCCAACGTCCGCGCCGGCTTTGCCAGCACCCACCCCACCAGCACCCTGAATGGCAGAACGGTGCCCGGCGACGTTCGCGAGACGATGAGCTTCCTCTTTTTCCACGACCATCGCTTCGACTTCACCGCGCAGAACGTCTACAAGGGGCTCCTGAGCCTCTATCATCTGTTCAGCGATGATATCGACCTGGACACCGGGGACGAAACGACGGGTCTCAGGCTCCCCAGCGGCGAGTTCGACATCCCGATGGTCTTTACAGACAAGGTCTTCGATCCCACCACGGGCCAGCTCTTTTTTGACCTCTTCAACATTGACGGCATTCTGGGCGACAAGTTCGCGGTCAACGGCAAGATCCAGCCCTTCCTGGAGGTCAAGAAGCGTAGGTATCGCTTCCGCCTCCTGAACGCCGGGCCGGCGCGCGTCTACGAGTTCTTTTTCAGCAGCGGCCAGCCCTTTATCCAGATCTCCAACGATGGGAACCTTTTGCCCAGGCCCCTGACTCGCCGGAGCATGCGGATGGCGGCGGCCGAGCGCGCGGACGTGATCGCGGACTTCTCCGGGGCCAGTGTCGGGGACAAGATCTACCTTCAGAACCGCCTCGAGCAGGAGGACGGGCGGGGTCCCACCGGGAAGATCGTCGCCCCGACCGACATCGTCGAGTTCCGCGTGGTTGGCCCCGAAAACGTCGCCGACCCGAGTCGGGTGCCCGGCCAACTGCTGGATCTGCCCGACCAGAGGCCGGTGGCCCGGGAAAGGCTTTTCCATTTCGACCGGCAGGGTGGCGCCTGGACCATCAACAACGAGATGTTCGAGCCGGATGTCATCCGCGCCTTTCCGAAACAGGGCTCGGCCGAGCGATGGACCTTGACCAGCGGCAACGGCTGGCTCCACCCTGTCCACATCCATCTCGAGGAGTTCCTGCTCCTGTCCAGGTCCGATCAGCCTATTCCCGAGGACGAAATCTCCCGGCTGGATATCGTGCGGCTTGGACGCAATGCCGAGGGGACACGCAACACCGGCGAGCTGAAGATCTTTCTCCAGTTCCGCGATTTTCTTGGCGACTACCCTGTGCATTGCCACAACATCTTGCACGAGGACCACTCGATGATGTTCCGCTTCCAGGTTGTGCCCTAGGGGCGGACGGATGGCCGCCTTGACGCCAAGTTGCTCTACTCTTGAAAGGAGGGGTTACAAGAATGCGTAGGGGCGGACGTCTCTGTCCGCCCAGGGGCGGGGCAGGGCCTCAAACCTGCCCATCCGAGGCCAACGCGTAGCGACCGCCACGTCGCTCTACTCAAGAAAGGTTGAAAACCTATGAACAGAAGAAAATTCCTCGGCCTGGCCCTGGGAGCCACCCTTGGCTCCGCTGCCATTGGCTCTGCCCTGGCTAGGCCGGGACTCGCGGACGAAGAGGCCCAGGACATAGCCCTCGCCGGCGCGGGCCCGATCCGCTTTCCCGACGTTGTCCTCCGCACCCAAGACGGTGAGGAGGTTCGTTTCTACGACGATCTCATCAAGGGCAAGATAGTCGTGATCAGTTTCATCCCGTCCAGCGATGACCATTACGGCCATCTGGCGGTGGCCAACCTCAAGCAGCTTCAGAAGGTCCTGGGACAGCGAGTAGGCCCGGACATCTTCATCTATACGATTACCCTGGATCCGGATCTCGACAGCCCAGAGTTACTCGCGGGCTATGCCCGAGAGTTCCAGGCAGAACCCGGCTGGCTGTTCTTGACCGGAGAGAAGGCGCAGATCGAGAGCCTGCGCCAGTTCTTCGGCATCCCCTTCCCCGACCCCCTCGCGGCAGACGGGGACCAGCATATCGGCATCGTCTGGTGGGGTATCGAGCCGCTGGGGAGGTGGGCGGCAAGCCCCGCGCTTATGGACCCTCGAGAGATCGCCCGCCATATCTCCTGGGCCGAGCCTGACGGCGAGAGACCCAGTTTCTAGCTCGTGCGAACCCCAATCCCCTCTCCCCCTGGGAGAGGGTTAGGGTGAGGGCCATCCTTCGCTCGTTTGCTGCGCTTGGCAAAGAACTGTAGTGCGGGGGCTTGTCCCCTGCTCGGGAGGGGTGGGGCTTGTCCTCAACGAAATCGCACAAACGCCGCGATTCCCACGATTAGCGTCGCCACGCTAATCCAAACTCCCCTCCCCACCGTGTCCGGCTCGTACCTGAACTCCACCCTGTGCTCACCTGGCTCCAGTTGGACGGCGCGAAACATGTAGTTCGCCCGGGCAATGTGGCGCTCGGACCCGTCCACCAGCGCGCTCCAGCCAGGGTAGTACGAATCAGTCAGAACCAGCCAGCCCGGGCGATCCAGCGTCGCCGTCATCACGACCCGCTCGGGTTCGTAGCTCAATATCTCAACCTTGCTTTCAAGGTCGGGCCGGGCCGGTGAGGACACAAAGCTCGCCACGCCTGCAATATCGCGTTCGAACAGAACCACCCGCCCGTTTGCTATGGCAGCGCCGTCGCGTAGCGCGGCCAGCGCCGCCGCGTCGTCGTCGACCACCACCTTGTCGTAGGCCAGAAAGGCGCGCGGCAGCGCGTCGTGATTTTCGTAGATCTTCACGTCGGCCACATGCACCAGTTTCAGCGCATCGGAGATGACCACGGGGTAGCTGGCCTGTGTCCGATCGTCGACGAGACTGGCGCCCCGTAGATTTAACCGGCCCGTGTTCTCGACGTACCGCACGGCGATCTCTTTGAGGATCATCGGCCTCGGCAGCGTCAGTTTCGTGGCGTAATCCCAGGCCTCGGGCTCGCCCTTCCAGGACTTCGCTTTCTTGGCCTGCCGGTGGGGCGACGGCGTGTTGCCGGCGATCTGGGCGTACCTGCCCTCTGACGTGTCGAGGCCCACTCGCAATGGGATGGTAGCCGAGACCCCCGCAACGTCCATAGCCGTCACCCACGCCACCGTCATCCCGTCGGCCAGCTCTCCCGCGCCGCTCAGGTTGGAAACGATGCCAATCGAGGTGGCCTCGAACCGCGGCAGATTGGCGCGCAATGACAGATCGGCGCCGTTGGCGTCCAGCGAGCGCGTGAGTGCCAGATCGTAATACACGCCGTCTACCCAGGCATCCCGCGTCCTGTCCATCAGCACATATTTCACGTTCAACCAGCCCAGCAGCTTGCTGTCCGGCATCGTCGCCAGTTCCTCCCTCAGCCGAGCGTCGGCCGCGACGTCGCGCTCCCGAGGGAACAGACGCTTGAGCTCCGCGTAGCGCCTCAAAGGAAGCATGCCGCCGTCGTAGCCGTCTATGGTTGCCAGCCGGTAAAGCAGCGGTAGGTTGGGCATCAGCGTCTCTTTTAGCTTCACCGTCACGACAAAGTCGTACACGCGCTCGGGGGAGAGCGCCTTCCCAAACACCTCCCGCATCTCATTGAGGTCGCCCGGGTCGAAGTTGTTTTCGCTCAGGGGCAGTATGCGGTACAGCCCTTTGTCTACCACAAAGTGCGCAATGGCCGGCCGCATATTCGTGTAAGCCTCCTCGATATTTCCATGGTTCATCTCGAGGTTCTGGCTGGCGGCAAAGAGCTCTCCTGCCACAAGCACGGCCAGCACCCCTTGCACCAGTCGCCCCCGGCCCGTCGCGATGGCCCCCGCCACCACGACCATTGCCACGAGTCCCAGCGCCAGCCATATCGTCCGTGTCTCGCCGCTGGGCAGCTCCACCGGTACCCTTCCCCGCAAAACCGCCCAACTCAATCCGAGCACCACCATCATGCCCAGGCAAGCCATCGCCAGTCGCCGCAACACTCGTTTTCTC
This sequence comes from Chloroflexota bacterium, assembly GCA_016210495.1. The sequence goes on along the minus strand of JACQUC010000169.1, from coordinate 13,558 downwards.
TCCGCCGACTCGCTTTCGCTCCCCGCGGGGGCCTGTAGGGGCAACTCAGCCGACCCTCGATCCCTGACCCTTGACCCTTGACCCTTGCCCCTTGATCCGTGGCCCTTGCCCCCTGACCCCCGTCCCCAGGCCAGGTAATCCGCCCCCACGCCGGCCAGCACGGCCACGCCGAAAGTGTACAAATACAGCCAGCGCGCCGGGACCCGAAACAGGGCCAGCCCAGGCACGACCTTGTACGCCAGCGGATACAGCGGGTTGTACTGTCCGAACGCGAAGAACAGCGCAACGCAGCACAACACCACCGCGAAGACCACATCCGGCGAGCGCCACCTGGCTATGATGCCCAGCGCTGCCAGCGCCATCGCGAAGATACCCACGTACGCCAGCCATTCGCTGAACGGCTGCGGGTCTGCGAACACCGGCAGAAAGCTTTTCAGCGCGAGCCAGGGAGGCAGCGAAAAGGCGACCGCTTCCTTATAGCTCATCCCCCCGGCCCGGATGGAAAGGCCCGATAGCTCTAGTGCAGGGACGAGCTGCACCGCCGCCAACCCCGTGCCTGCTCCCAACGCTAACCCCCACAGTGCCACCTTCCCTGCTGCCCCCTTGAGGCTCTCCCGCCGTCCTGTCCCCTCTCCCTCTGGTCCTTCCCTCGTTTGGAAGAAGATCGAGGGAAGGACTGGGAGAGGGCTAGGGTGAGGGCGCACCCTCCGCACCACCGCCCGGTACACCAGGAACATCCCCGCCGCAAACAGCGTCAGATAAGATTCCTGAGCGTGCCCGGCGGTGAGTTGCAGTGCCAGCACCAGCCCAGCGACGAGTGCCCACCGCACACTGCGTCGACGATAGCTCAGGTCGAAGGACAAAAGTAGCAGGGGCAGCCACACCGCGGCGTGAAGCTGGTTGATGTGGCCGACCAGCGAGCTGACGAAGCCGCTGAACGCGAATACGACCGCCGCAATCAGCGCCGCTGTGACGCCAAGCCTCAGCGCGACCCGGCCGAAGAGGTACATGAAGCATCCTGCCAGAAACACGTGCAGAGCCACCGAGTATGCAAACGCGTGAGGTATGGCGAAGACCAGGAACAGCAGGTTGAAGGGGTAGAAGACGGCTGTCTGAAGGTTGGCCAGAAACGGAACCCCCGTGAACAGGTAGGGATTCCAGAGCGGCAATCTAAGCTGGCTCAGCGCTTCGGCGGCGTAGCTTTCGTTGGGGTAGAAGTACGTCAGTATGTCGTAGCCGACGAGGATCTGGCCGAAGAGGATGATCTTGTTGTAAAAAACGACCACCAGTGCCAGGAGCAAAAAGAGCGCAAGGCAGTCATTCCGGTGGCGCCTGTAGTCGACCTGCAAAACCCTCATCCACCCGTCCGTCCGTCCTATCCCCTCTCCCTGGAAGGGCTCGGGGGAGGACAGTTTTGATGGTAGCCGGCAAACCTATGCCAGAGCGACCAGCGAGTCCCCGCTCCCTCGCGGCTAGCGCGGCTAGAGGGAGAGGGTTAGGGTGGGGCCGTCCCATCGCCTGCATCTACACTTCCCTGGCCACTTGCCCCGCGCCTTTCCGTGCCTTCCGTGTATTCCGTGGTTCCGTTCCCCTCATAGACCCCCGGGCCCTCCGTGCCTCCGTGTCTCCGTGGTTTCGTCCGCCTGTCCTCGTCCCCCCTACGTCTGCTTCGCTCTCTCGTATGTCCCGCTCTTCCCACCGCTCTTGCGCACCAGCGCCACCTCGCGAATGGTCATCCCCCGGTCGATCGCCTTGCACATGTCGTAGATCGTCAACGCCGCCACGGATACCGCCGTCAACGCCTCCATCTCGACTCCGGTCTTCCCCGTCGTCCGGACCGTTGCCGTGATTCTGACCCTGCTATTGGGCTCGTCGAGCTCGAAATCCATCTCCACGCCCGTGAGCTGCAAGGGGTGGCACATAGGTATAAGTTCCCAGGTCCTCTTGGCTGCCATAATCCCTGCCACCTGGGCCACGGCCAGCACGTCCCCTTTGGCGATCCCACCGCGCTTGATGGTCGCCAGCGTGTCGGGCAGCACCACCACCTCGCCCCTCGCCACCGCTTCGCGAAGCGTGTCGGACTTACCGCTCACGTCCACCATACGCGGGCGCCCGGCGGCGTCGACGTGTGTTAAGCCTCCCTGTTTCTCGGTCAATGGGCCGTCACCCCCCGATCTCTGACATGGTGCGGCATTCGGGCGCCACGTGCTCGGCCAGACGGTGTCCCTCGGGTTTGATGCAGGCCGCCTCCTCGAAGAGCCGCTTCACGTCTTCCAGAGTCGCCCCGGCCCGCAATGGTGTTCGCAAGTCGATTTCCTTGTCCCAGAGCAGGCAAGGCCGCAACCTGCCGTCGGCCGTCAGCCGCAGTCTGTTGCAGTTGAAGCAGAAATGCTCGCTTACCGGGCTGATGAACCCGATGGTGCCGGGTGCACCGGGAAGCCGGAAGTATCGGGCCGGGCCGTCGACGACCACGGTATTCTCGCCGTCGGTAACGTGCTCGCCTTTGAAATCCTCGTGGTACGCCCCGTTGCCGTGTCCGCGAGGAGGCGCCGGCTCCAAAGCCCCAAGGCGGGAAATGATGTCTCTCATCTCTGACACGGAGAGGTAGGCGCCGTTCTTGCCGGCATCCGTTTGCCCCAGGGGCATCAGCTCGATGAAGCGGATATTCCACTCCTTTTCCATCGTCAGGGCGGCGAAGTCGAGCAGTTCGTCGTCGTTGACACCCCGCATTGCCACCACGTTGACCTTGACGGGCGTGAGCCCCACGGCATAGGCTGCATCTATGCCCGCGACGACCTTCGAGAAGGCGTCCACGCCGGTAATGCTCTTGAATCTGTCCGGCCGGAGCGTGTCCAGGCTCACATTCACGCGGCGAAGCCCGGCTTCCTTCAGTGCCTTTGCCTTGGCCTCCAGCAGCAGCCCGTTCGTCGTCAGCGCCAGGTCGTCAATACCGGGTATCTCGGCCAGCATCCGAACAAACTCTACGATGCCGGAACGCACGAGCGGCTCTCCCCCCGTGAGCCGAACCTTCTTGACCCCCAGCTCCGTGGCTGCCCTGACCACAAGCGTCGCCTCCTCATAGGTCAGGATTTCCGCCGGCTGGCGCCACGGCACCCCTTCGGGTGGCATGCAATAGAAGCACCTGAAGTTACACCTGTCCGTCACCGACAGGCGGAGATAGCTTATGGGGCGGTTGAAGCCATCGCGCAAGCAGCTCATAGAGCCGTCAATACCTCATCCCTCGCATCTGTACCCCGGCTGCCTCTCGTTTCTCTCCGAGGACAGCGCACCCTCCCGCACGATGAAAAGCGCCTCGACCTCTTCGGTAAGCAGGCGTTCGATATCTTCACTCGGCGAAGGCAGAACCACGAACGTCAGCTCACGGTCCCTCCACACGGCCCGGAACGTGTTTCCGGGGCTGTAACGCAGGCGGCCATTGCCAAACGTCGCGCCCGTCGCGCCTTGAATCGCGTCCGCCACGCAGCCGTCGTCTCCGACTCTGAATCTGAGCTCTGGATCGTGATAAGACAAGTTCCAGGTAGCCATCGCGTGGAAGACCATCCTGGTGCCCAGCACCAGCCCGGGGCAGACTCTCCCATGGAAGTTCTCCGCCAGAGTAAGGACGATGCTGGACAGCACCCTGTTGTTCCGCTCCGACGGCGGCACTCGATCCCAGAAGCTCTTGGCGCCAAAAATGCTATCCCAGCCAAACGAATAGCCCTTGATGTCGATCACCGGTGTGCCGTCGACCATGTCCAGGCGTTCCACGTGCAGAACCGAGCCGTCGACCTTCAGCAGCCTGGTGGGACTGATGCCGATAGGATTGGGGCGCGAGGGCGAGCGCACCGCGAAGACACCCCTCGCTATCGGCAGGTTGTCCGGTCCTGTCCTATCCAGGCGCAGCGTCTGCCTGTCCGCTAGGTCCATCCAGCCCACGATCACGATGTGGCTGTTCGTTTCGATCCCCAGCAGCCCCGGCGCGTACTCGGGAAATACCTCCACCTGGGCCGGTGCCCCTCGCGTCGGCATTTCCTTCGTGCTTCTTACGTCCGAGTGCACCACCCCAATCTGTCTGAGCTCCATTCACCCTAACTCCGCTTCCGAATCCCAACGCGTTCCGCCGCGCGTTCCGTAGCCGCCCGCCTTAGGCGTGCGCGCTTCTCCTTGCCCCACCGACCGCTTTGGCTGTGCTCCACCGCGTCGGCCCCGCGCGCCTCTGCGCCGCCCCAACCCGCGACCGCCCGTCGGCTCGAAACCCGTAGCGTCGGCGTCTTCAGACCCGACCACCCCCACACGCGCAAAACAGCGCCTTCCCCTTGGGAAGACGCCGTTCACTCCTGAGCCTTGCAATCCAGGCTACCTGGCGTTCTCCTTCCCAAGCACGGGTGGCGCAGGTGTTTCCCCCTGCACCAGCGGGGCGCCTCCTCGTGGCACCCACTTGGCCATTTGCCCTGAGCGTTGCCTTTAGGCAAGTTGGCTCGGAGAATCCGCTATTCATCTGCAAGTAATCTAGCACAAAAGCGAGCCATACGTCAAGACTTGCCGAACACAACGAACACAACCTCCACCTCGTGAACCCTCCCATCCCCAAAGTGCGGAATTCTATTCGAGGCCATCTCCTGCCCATCCACCTTGACCCGCATCTGCCCGTCGCGCGCCCGCCGGAATCCCTCCGGCTTGCTGATCCTGATCCGATAGCTGGTCTTGCCGGTCGCCAGCTTCACCTCGCACCCGCGCTGTTCCTCACGCAGAATCGGGTTAACCTCGATCTCGTCGGGCGTGATACGCACCCCGAACGCCGCTGCCAGCGTCAGCCAAAGCCACGTGGACGTTCCGCTGAGTATCGGCCCGATGTTCTCTCCAGTCTCGCCGTTGTTGTATTGCGTGCAGAATCGCGGGTTCCCGCACAGCACGTACGGATCGGTCATGATCCGATACGGAAGCACCACGTCGATGATCCGGTACGCCAGATCGGCCAGCTCGCGCGCCAGTTGCCGATCGGTCACTTCCTTCGCCGCCTTTAGCATCGCCGCCGTCGCCATCATGTCTGCGTGCTTGAACACGCCGCCGTTTTCCCTGTCGCCGGGGAAGTATTCGCCGCTGCCCCCCCGCGCGGTCAACTCGCGATACCGCACCGGCGAGCACAGCTTGAGCCCATGCGGCGTCAGCAGCACCCTTTTGATGACGTCCAGCATGGTTCGGATCTCCTTCTCGCTGGCCACGTTGGCCAGAATGGACCAGTTGAACGAGTTGAGGAAATAGGTCCCGTCCAGCCTGGAATCGTCCGAGAGGCCGTCACCCGCCGCGCCAAGATACGTGTAGCGGCCGTCGGCGAACTTGTTGAGCAGCACCCGCGCAAAAAAGTTGTTTTTCCAGGCGTGCTTCCGGATGTTGCCCGTCAGCGACTCGGACATCTTTGCCAGCTTCGCGGCGTAGCCGTCGTCGCCTCGCCGCACGGCCATCTCTCGCACGGCGTCGAGCGCCACCTTCAACAGAAAGGCGTTCATCACACTCTCCGAGAAGTCGCTCTGCAGAGGCTGGCCCGGCGTGCCCCCTGCCGCCTGTTGCTTTCGGTACGCCTCCTCCTTTTGCGGCCCATTCAGGTAGTCGTAGTCCAGCCGCAGCGTGTCGTTCCAGTCAGCCCGATCCAGCAGCGGCATACCGTGCTTCCCGACCGAGATCTCGCCCGAGTAGCGCAGGATGGCCCGCAGCGTCTCATAGATCGCTCGACGTCGCGTTACACTCGTTCCCGCGACGTCGCTTTCTTCGTCCAGGAAAGCCCAGTCGCCCGTCTGATTCAGGTACATATCCACCGCCTGCACGAGCCACAACCCATCGTCGGAGAAATCCCCCGGCTCCTTGCCTACCCAGTAGAAGTTGTGGTAGGCGTAGCCGAGCTCGAAAACCTGGCTCGCCCATTCCTTCAGCAGCTCTTTCACGAGCTCCTGCTTGCCCATCGCGATGAAAAAAGGCATCGACGCGAACAGGTCCTGGATCTCGCGGAAGCCGATCTCCCGATACCCTTTCTGCGTCTGGCAGAAGGACCTCGACACGAAAGTCTGGTAGAGAATCTGGAACGGCAAATTGTGATTGACGTAGCGATCGAACTGAGCGTCGTCTGACTGTATCTGCAAGTGCCGGCCGTAAGCTTCGAGGAAAGACAATTGCCGCTCCAGCGCCCGATCCACCTCGCCCTCACGCCCGTACCGTTCCAGCAGTCGCTCCACCTGTTCGACGAGGCGCTCGTCCTCGTCGGTAGGGGCGGTTCGCGAACTGCCCCTACCGTTGGTTGGCCCACCATCGTCATTGGTCGCCCCACCATCGCTCTTTTGCGACACCAGACCCGTGAACGCGTCCACCCGTGCGCTCGCGTGTGGCTCCAGCGACAAATTCGCCCCCAGCGCGAAAAACCCCGGGCCCTTACGCGACAACCGATTGCTTAGCTGGCGCACGCCTTCCGGGCGCTCCAGCGTTCCCTGTCCCACGAACTCGCCGTAGCTGGTGCAAAACTCGGTCGGGTAGCGCACCCGCCCGTCCTGGTGGATCACCATCGCGTGAAAGCGTACGTCCTCCCTGTTCCAGGCTGAGTTGTAGGCCGGACTGATGGCGGCAATCGAGCCGTCGCCGTTCTTCAGCACCTCGGCCTGCATGCTCACGTTCGTGTAAATGACGTCCTCTTGCAGCGCCCCTGGGGCCGCCGCACCAAACATTCCCGTGGCCACCAGCTTCAGGCTGCGTCGCCTCGGGCCATCGTTGGCGATGAAGACCGCTTGTACTTCCGTCGCGAGCGGAAGGCCCGCGTCGTAGGGAAGAAGGAATATCAGGCGCGTGATCTCCAGACCGCATTTGGTGCGATAGCGAATGGTGGTCCGGTTCTGCGAGTGAACGGCATAGGCGGACGCGACGTTGGCATCGGCCGGGTCGGCCGAGTAGAAGATCTGTTGCCCGTCCTCCACTAAATAGAGCTGCCGGTTGGCGGGGAAGCCGTTTTCCTCGGGCAGCATGTCCCATCTCGTCGCCAGCACCTGTGTTGCCGCGTGAGAGCGAAAGCTCCCGCGGCCAAGGCGGTCAACCACGCTCTTCGGCGTCGTCTGCAGCGGCTTTGGATACCCGATGCGGTCGCCCAGCAGCACGTTGACGAAGAAGTGAGGGCCGGGCGCCGGGGACATTAGGTCGATAATGTGCTCGCCTTCATCGCCAATCCTACCCGCCCACAAAGAAACCGCCTTGAAAATCTCCGCCATCCTCTCGGCCACGCTCTGTGGTACATCACCGCGGCTCCCACTTCCTGCAGCATCCGGAGACCCGCTGTGCGCCGCCACGGCCGCACGCGCCCGACACGTCCCATTCGTCCGATTCGTTCTCCGGGGGCCATCCACCACGCCTCGGTCCAGCTCGCCACCTTGCGTAACATACACCGTAATTCCCTCGCCCTCCGCGTCGCCCATCACCAGCACCGATTCCCCGTTCCGACAAAGGCCAGCTATAAATCGGTAAACCTCGACGTCGCTCAGGAGCTCCCTTACCACCGGCGCCTTGTAAGCCATTCCGGCTGCCCCAACTACCGATATTTGCCGTGCATCGAGAAACTGAGCGTCGACCGCCCCGTCGCCGCTCACCTCCCGGAACATGCGTCGCAGCGCTTCCTCCGACTGCCCATCGGCGTCCCTGGCACGCACCACGCGCAAAGCGTTTGCCATCTGCAACATAGCCAATCCCTCTCACCACGTACCTCTCAGAAGCTGACAGACACAATTTTACATAACCTGACCCGTTTTCTGCCAACCCCGCCCCACGCTGTGGAGTGCGGTGGAGTGCGCCGGCAAGCCGCCCTCGTCCCTTCGTCCCTCCTCCTCGCGCCCCCCCGCGCCTTTCCGTGCCTTCCGTCTATTCCGTGGTTCCGTCCTCCCCGTACCAAGTTGCTCGAAAATGTGGTATCATGCTGCATTGGAGACAACCGAGGAGGTCACGCGGTGCAGGTAGACGACAACTCCGAACTGACCATCTTGGCAAGGCCAAGCCTTCGCCGGCCCATTCTTGTCGCCGCTTTCGCTGGTTGGCCCGACGCCGGGGAGGTCGCCACCGGTGCCCTCAGGTACCTGGCCGTCAAATCCCGCGCCAGCAAGATGGCCCGGATCGACGCCGAGAACTTCTACGACTTCTCGACTCTGCGTCCCCTGGCCTCCGTCGAGCAGGGCACGGTCAAGTTCGTGCGCTTCCCAAGCAACGACTTCCTGTACCACACGAATGAGAAATCGGACCGCGATCTGATCATCTTCTTGGGCACCGAGCCGCACCTGCATTGGCGAGGGTATCTCGACCTGTTGCTCCAGGTAATTCACGAGCACGAGGTTACGTTGTCAATCACCTTCGGCTCCTTTTTTGACGCCGTCCCGCACACCAGAGACGTCAAGGTCTCTGGTGCGACCACCGGCGAGGCCCTGAGCGCACGTTTGCCAGCCGTCGGCGTTCATCTGGTCGACTACCACGGTCCCAGCAGCATCCACACATCGTTTGCTGTCAAGTGCAAGGAGATGAACGTAGAGTCGGTCAGCCTTTGGGCCCACTGCCCCCTGTACGTTCGTGCGCCGGCCAACCCCAAAGGCTGCCACGCCCTCCTCAGCCGTCTCGCCGCTTTAGTCCCACTCGACATAAGTCTGGAAGACCTGAAAAGCGCCGGGGAGTACCTCGACCAGACTTTGAGCAAGCTCTTGCTGCAGAACAAGGAGCTTGGCTTCTACGTCCGCAAGCTCGAGGAACAGTACGAGGGAACTACAGAGCGCTCCGACGATCCAGCCGTGGCCACGGAGCGCCTCATCAAAGAGGTCGAGGACTTCCTCCGCCGCGAGCAGCACGGCGCGTAGGGGCGCGATTCATCGCGCCCCGCCGGGGTGGGGTGGCGGCTTCCGCAACCACCCCGTCCTCGCCCACTCCACTGCTCTCGCCTCCATATCCACCACCACCCCATAATGCTCTGTCGCCGCCTCCGGCGAGACGTACCCGTTGATCACGTCGTCCAGCACCAGCTCCGGATCCCGCTCGGCAGGAGCATAGTACCCGCCCCCGCCGCCAAAGCTGAACGCGAACTCGTCTTGCGGCCCAAGCGCGTACTTCTCTTTCGGCGCCACCGGCCGCCCGTTCAGCATCACCTCGGCCAGCCGCCCGCTCAGCCCGCCGTGGTGACCCCTCGGCGGGAACTTCGTCCCCTCGAAAAAGCAGTGGGCAAATCCCTGCGTCCCCTCCCGCAGCCTCATCGTCGTCCTCTGGTCGAGGCCGCCTCGGAACTTGCCCGGCCCACCCGAGTCCTGAATGAACTCCTTCTTCACCACAAAAAGTGGCGAGCCGGTCTCCAGCATCTCCACCGGCACCGCCTTCACGTTGGAAGGGTAAGCCATCGCGGCGTAGCCGTCCAGACGCGGCCGTGCCCCCGATCCGCCGTTCGTCACCATCCACTGCACGAACGGCTCGCCGCGCTCGTCCGTGCCCGTGAACGGCAACATCGTCACCCGGCAGCTCTCCGCCACCGAACGGTCTGGCGCCACCTTGGTCAGCGCGCCGAATACCGCCGACGATATCGGCCCCACCATTATGTACCGCGCCATCACCGGCGCAGGGAACCTGGGGTTTATCACCGACCCTTCCGGCGCCATCATGTTGAACGACCTGAACAGCCCGTCGTTATTCGGCAGATACGGCGCCAGCACGGACTTCACCGCCTGGGCCGTGTACGCAAACGTGAAATTCCAGACGCAGTTGATGCCCCCCTTCTTGGTCTGGGGAGACGAGCCCGCGAAGTCCACCGTGAGATCCGAGCCCCGGATTGTCACCGTCGCGCCTATTCTCAGCGGTGTGTCCATCCCATCCGCCCACGATTCGTAAGCATAAACCCCGTCGGGGAGCTCTGCGATGGCCTCTCTTACCGCCTGCTCGGTAGTCGTGATGATCGCCCTCGCCAAAGGCTGTAGCGTCGTCAGTCCGTATTCCCCCATAAACTCGACGATCCTTTGCCCGCTCACCGCGTTGGCCGCCACCTGCGCCAGCAGGTCGCCCACCACCTGATCCGGAATCCTCACGTTCGCGGCGATGATCTCGAACAGGCCCTCGTTCCGCTCGCCCTTCTTGAACAGCTTCAAAATCGGTATCTCCAGGCCCTCCTCGTAGACGCTGTTGGAATCGGCCGCCGTCGTGATCCCACCGATGTCGGAGCTGTGCAGCACCGTCGCCACCATTGCCACCGGCGCATCCCCCATGAATATCGGCGTCGCCACCGCAATGTCGTAGTGGTGCCCCGTGATCATCCAGGGATCGTTGCAGCACAGCACGTCCCCCGGCGCCAGCGTCTCAATCGGGTACTTGCGGAGCATATGTTTCATCCCCACGGACATCCCGGTAAGAATGCCCTGCGTGCCGGTAGCCGCCTGCGCGATCAGGTTCCCCTCCAGATCGTAGATGCCGCACGCCAGGTCCTCCATCTCGCCCACCACCGTCGTGAAAGACGCCCTGATCAGCGTCTTCGCCTGCTCCTCGGCAATCGAAACCAGCCGACCCCACAATATCTCCAGCCGAATCGGATCAAAATCCCCACTCATTCCCGCCTCCTGTCGGTCACAACGTTGAGGATCGTGCGGGACAACGTCCCTCTACTTGCTTTGCGCCGTACGATAGCACACGTCCCGGGGTCTGTCAACCGCGTCGGCCAACCGTATCTCTCAGACTATGTGGCAATGCCCTGTACCTGAATTCACCACAAAGGCACAAAGTTCACAAACAACCTTATACAACGCCTCTCTTTGTGGTCTCCGTGCCTCTGTGGTTTCGAACCCAACAGGCGAGCTCGTACCCTCGCGCCTCTCCGTGTCTCCGCGCCTCCGTGGTTTCGAACCCCCAACCCCCAACCCCCTTTCATGCTATAATCGTCCGGCTATGACCAAAAAAGCCGCGTCCATAACCGCCAACCGCATCACGGCCATCTTCCTGGCCGTCTCCTACGCCGTCGTCACCTACCTCGTAGCCACCTTCCGCCTGAACGTCCTCGACCTCGATGCCACCAGGGCCGCTCAGAGCGTGTCGAGCCTCCCCCTCGACTACGTTTCCTCGCTTCTCAGCCTGGCCGGCGCAGCCGAAGTAACCGTTCCTTCCGTCCTCCTGGGCGCCTTCTGGCTGCACCGAGCCGGCCGGCGCCGCGAGGCGGCTGGCCTGCTTCTCTTGCTCGTTCTGGTGCCTCTGGTAGTGCTGTTCAAGTCGCTCATCGCGCAGGAGGGTCCGGGCGACGCCGTCGAGCATCGCTACACGTTCGCCTTCTTCTTCCCAACGGCGGATGCGTCATCCGCCTTCTTCTCGTACCCGAGCGGCCACGTTACCCGTGGCACCTTTCTGTGCGCCTACACCGCCTTCCTGGTCTGGCGCCGCCCGTGGCCATCGCCAGCCAAAGGCATGTGGCTCACCTCCCTCGGCCTTGTAGCCGTGTTGATGGGCATCACCCGCGTCTACTCCGGCGAGCACTGGCTCACCGACGTAGTGGGCGGCTACCTCCTGGGCGGTCTTGCCGCCCTCCTCGCCGCCTGGCTCGCTGCCCGTGACTCAGAGGCGAAAAGGTTTGCTTAGCGGAAATCGTCGTGTTCCGGGTAGAGGTGCTCATCGTGACCGTAGTGCAGGGGCTTGTCCCCTGCTAGGGTGGGTGGGGACGCCAGCTCGCCTTTGTAAACCGTACTGGATCTGGAGTCGTAGGGTCCGCTGTCCGCCCCGGGGGGAGGCGGTCTGGTGCCACCGCAATCTCGGTGTGCACCAAGGCTGCAAGGCTGACAAGGCTGCTGTCTGCTTGTACGCGATGGCACACCTCTTGCACCGGTTGCTTCGACGATTGACTAACTTAGAGGAGGGGAGCAAATGGAGGAGCCCAGCCGGATCACTCCCGAGGAGGCCAAGGCCCTGCTCGACCGCGGGCGCGACCTCATCTTCGTCGACGTGCGCGGCTCGGCCGACTACGAAGCCAGTCCGATCAAGATCCGGGGCGCTCTGCGCTTCCACCCGGGCGAGATCGTGACTCGTTCTGGTGAGCTGCCTCGCGACAAGCTCATGGTGCCCTATTGAACCTGACTGCACGAAGGCACCAGTGCCCGTGTGGCACACTTGCTACTGAGAAAGGGATTCCGAGACGTTCGCCCTCTGTTGGGCGGCTTCAACGCCTGGGTCGAGCGCGGCTATCCCGTCGAGCCAAAATAGAGCCTGTCCAGATCTCGGCGCACATATCAATAATGTGCGGACGAACATCCAACCCTAGTGCAGGGCCGACCGCCGCTGATGCATGGCCGACCGTTCCTAGTGCAGGGCCGACCGCCGCTGATGTGGGGCGGACCGTCGTCCTAATGTAGGGGCGAACGGCTGTTCGCCCCCATAGCCAGAACGCAGATGCGCGAAATGCGCCAGAACACCGCCGCTGGAGCGCGTATCCAATCCCCTCTACCTCTGGGAGAGGGTTAGGGTCAGGGAGCCAACATCAATGAACGAGCCAATCATCCTACCAGCCCATTGCCCCGCCTCACATCCGCATCCCTGCCGCCCCCGCCATCTCCATCCCTGGAACGTCACTCCCCAGGAGGCGCGCAACATCCAAATCGACCTCGCCACACATGTCGTGCGCCACAGCGCCGTCGCCGAAGTGCGCCGCGTGGCCGGCGTCGACGTCGCCGTGGGGCGCGTGGGCCAGACCGGTCGCGCTGGCGTCGTCGTACTCGGCTATCCCGAGCTGGCGCCCGTGGAAGTTCAAAACGTCGAGGCCCAGATCACCTTCCCTTATATACCGGGGCTCCTCTCCTTCCGCGAGCTCCCCGCCGTCATACGGGCCTTCGAGCGCCTTGCCCACTGCCCTGATCTGGTCATGGTCGACGGCCAGGGGCTGGCCCATCCTCGCCGTTTCGGCATCGCCTGCCACCTGGGCGTGGTCCTGGACCTGCCGACCATCGGCTGCGCCAAGTCCATTCTACTGGGTCGTCACGACCCACTCGGCGACGAAGTAGGCGCCACTGGGCTCCTTGTCGATGCGGGCGAGGTCGTCGGCGCCGCCGTCCGCACCAGAGTCGGTTCCAAGCCCCTCTACGTCTCCATCGGACACAAAGTAGACCTCGACACCGCCGTCCAATGGGTTCTGGCGTGCTGCCGCGGCCATCGCCTCCCCGAGCCCACCCGCCTCGCCCACCTAGCCGCCGCCGGCCACCTATCTCCTCTCCCAAAGGGAGAGGGTAGCCCCTGACCCCCTGACCCCCGACCCTTGACCCTATCAGGCCGCCACCGGCATCCGCTTTGCCACGTACGTCGCCAGATCGACCACCCGTAGCGCGAACGACCACTCGTTATCGTACCACGCGAATACCTTCACCAGGTTGCCCTTGGCGAGCGTGACTTGCATCTGCCAAGCGGGTTGACGGCGAGGCTTTAGCCCGCCGAAGGACTCCCAAGCCGGCCATCGTCTCCCCCGATGCAACGAGCTCCTGCCAAGCGCGTTGACGGCGCTCCGAAGCCTCGGGGCGCCGAAGGACACCGACTCTCACCGGCCCCCGGC
>JACQUC010000165.1 GCA_016210495.1 Chloroflexota bacterium | reverse complement strand
TGGTAGACGAGCATGACTTAGGATCATGTGCAGCAATGCGTATGGGTTCGAGTCCCTTCTCCCCCACCAGTGAAAGGGCCCTGAAAAGTACTGATATAGCGGTGCTTTTCGCCCGATCTTCGGCCATGTCTCCCCCACCTGGGGCTTTGGGCTGGGATCGTCGCCCGCCTAGCTGCTGCTACACTCTGCTACATTTTTGCTACACTGCCTAGCTGCCTAGCCTAGTCAAGCTTGCTGTCCCCAAAGCAATAGCCCGTCGGTGTTGCTCCTGACGGGCCTTCGTGTTATCATCGTTCCGTCAGCCGCTTACTCCGGCTGGCCACGCCTTGGGATGTTTCCGCATCGCCAGGGCATCTTCTTTTGTTAATGTGCCTCCGATGGTACAGCCAGACGGCCAACTCTGCAAAGGCGCTATAGGCCAAGGAGAGTAGTACACAGCCACTCACAAGCATAGAAGCCCCTATTTCTCGTCCAAGCTCCACTTTCCAACTTCCAACTAGGAGTATTATGACAAGTACACGTTATAGTGCTTGTCTGTTTGAATGGGTACAACTAAAGTATCTTGTTGAATATGATATAATGCGTATGTGGATGCTATGTCCCCCGGGCCTCCATCAGGCATCTACGTTGCCTCGCCCACCAGCTTCGCCAGCTCTTGGCGAAACTTTTCGATACGGTGGTCAATACGCCTAGCCTGCTGTTCGGCCATCTGCCATCTATGGTAGTGGTCTTTCGCCAAAAGATGGGCGTGGCGAAGGTCTTCCTCGGCCCAGCCGATGGCCTGGCGTAGGCCCTCGGCTCGCATCAGACGGCGTTGTCGGGCTTGCTTGCAAGCGTTCATTTCGTCTCCAACAGGCCGCCCCAGCTTTCGGCGTCGACGTCTCCGTCAAGCCAGGCATCGTTGCACCGCTTGCACTGATAAGCACCGTCGACTTTGAAGAACGGGCCAACGTCGGTGCCACAGATGGAACACGTTTCACGATGTGCGGGGTCACCACAGATATGCCGCACACCCCGCACATCGTGCACACCGTCAGCTTCACTTTCGACGATGTGCGGGGTGTGCGGGGTGTGCGGGGTTCCGGTATTTTCCCCGCACACCGTCAAGGTGTTCTCTCTACGGTACAGCATGCGTGTGCTTCGCCCCTGTTTCTCTCCCCTAGCAGATACTTGTCCCTCCAAGACAAGCCGCTTGAGTGCTCGAAGCACGTTACTCCTGTGCTTGTCCAGCTCCTTGGCTATTGAATTGGCGTCGGCTTCTCCCAGGGCTTCGAGTGCTTGCAAAACCTCGTCCTCAGCTTCTTCACGTGCGATCTGCCGGGCATCGCCCACCAGTTGCCAGCACCAGGTATATGCAGCGTCAAACTGTATGCGAAGTTCGGAGTCCTCTAAGTCTCTGCCCTCGGCTTTCAGAACGTGGCCGCTCTCTGTTTTGTAAAGACCGATGGACACGTCAGCCGCAGCGGCTACGGCACTACTGCCCCGCAGATCATGGCCGGGGTCGCCAAAAGAGGCTTTGCCGTGGTGCGCAACTACAACGATAGACGTGTTGTGCTCTTGGGCTAAGTCTCGCAGGGCGTTAGCCAGGTCGGCCATATCGCCGGCGGCATTTTCGTCGGTGCGGCCCGTTTTGGCCGCAGCCAGGGTGTCCACGATAACCAGCACGGGCTGGTGTGCGACTATGGCGGCTCGCAGATCGCTAAGGCCGCCCTCGTCGAGGGGTTGGAAACGGCCCGTTACGTAGTGAATTGGGAGCCCCTTGACGGCGTTCTGTTTGAGTAGCCGCCGGTTCAACCGTCGTTCGCCGTCCTCTAAACAAAAATACAGTGCTCCCCCTTGGCACGTGGGGCGTTGCAGGAATAGCGCACCACTGGCCACCGCCTGGGCCATCTGCAAGGCAAGCCAGGACTTACCGAGTTTTTTTCGGCCACCCAGCAGTATCAACGACGCCTCGGGCACCAGGTCATGCACGATCCATTTTTGCTCGGGAAAGTCGGCGTTTAGCAGGTCGTCGTGCTGCCATAGGCGAAAGGCGGGCTTCGCCGCCACGGTGGGCTTCGTAACCGCTATCACCTCGCCGGGCACCTCGCCGGGCAAATATTTCACCTGCTCCGGCGTCAACCCAAGCTCCTGAGCTAACTCAAGCGCTGCCTCATAGTTTCCTGTTGCCATCGGTCACCACCCCAGCGCCAACTGTGCCGTCGCCGGCTCGGTCGGCGTGTCCCCCAGGCGGACGACGTCATCAGCATATAGCCAGTCTCGCCAGGGCACTAGCGTCAACCAGGCAAGCGGAACGTAACGTTCGCCGTCCGCTTGCAGCTTGCCCCGGCTGAAGGTCGACAACGGGCACGTCCACATTTTCATTTGGCGGTCATCACGCAGGTAGAACGCCGTCACACCCCGCCTGGCGGCATAGTCGAGGACGCACACAGGCAGGCTGATGGCTCGGTCGGTGCCGTGCTGTCCCCGCCAGGTCACACGCAGGATCGGCGTCGGGTCATCCAGAAACTGCGTGATCGCCGCCACCACGGGCCAGCCGTCCGTCCCCCGGCCGGGTTTGTGCACCGCTAACGCCGCCACGGGCGTGAATGCGCTAGAATGTGGTTGGTCGGTTGCGCCGGCCATACTGCCTCGCCCGCTTCCCTGCCGTGCCTGCCAGCCTGCCAGGGGGCGGGCAGTTTTCGTTAGCTGCATACGGGCACCTCCTGCCGCTGGCGCTCGGCCTGCTCGTGCCGTCGCAGAGCCTCGTCGAGCAGCACCGCTGCCTCTACCGATGGGTGTCGCCGGTGTTGCTCGGCCAGCTTCTGTAACCGCTCAAGGTCCAGTTTGGTCAGTTTCACATATACTCGTCTCACGCACCCCTCCTGAAAATGTAGTCTAGTGAGACCAGCATAACGCCGCACTGCGGCGTTGTCAGGAGCACATGGGGTCAGCAACTGGGTCATACGGGGTCAGCAAATAGGTCAGGATAGACGGGGTGCTGAACGTTCAGACAGGCCGGGGCGGTGGCCACACACCGCCTTGTTTCCGAAAGTCCCGAATTCGGCGCTTAACGGTGCTTTCGTCTACGACTAGCACCTCGGCCAAGTCGGCGTTGGTGGGTCGACAGTGCTTCTCGCCAACGTACTTCCAATAAGCTTGGGGCAGCTTTTCCTTGAAGTCGGGCAGAAGTAAACCTTTGCCTTTGGGCATCGTCCCGGGCTCGATGCCATTCAGGTATTCGTCTATCGCCTCTCGGTTCTCCGGCCAGACGTTGCGTATGTGCCGCAACAGCTTCACAAACTGGGGCGTGACCATAGTGTCATACGTGCCCATCGTTACGAGCAGCTTCCCGGCAATTTCCACCCACTTGAGCCAAATGACTTCGCCGCCGAAGTACAGCTCCATTATTTGGCCCTCCATCTGTGGGGACACGGCAAGCGCACTGGGCGGGATGGGCACGGGGCGTCCCGCCAGGGAGTGCAACAGGCTAGGGTCCATCTCCTGCCAGTCCATAGGGGCTCGGTAGATATCCTTGCCGACGTTCTGTAGGACGTTCAAGAATTCGAGCGGGCTCGCTTTGACGGTGAAAGTGACAGGCGGTTTCATTGTCGCACCTCCGACAAGGCAAAGTGGGTTGCCGGGCCCCCGACGTGTCGGCGTCAGAGCTTGCGGGCTGGCCAACCACCCGGCTTCAAAATATTATACCACCTTGGCGCTCAGGATCGTTTGCATTAGGCCGGCGGCGTCCTGGTCTTTTCGCCTTACGTTATGAGCGTACACGTTCGCTGTAATTGCGCAGTTGCTATGCCCTAGTCGCTCTGATACCACCGTCAGCGGTAAGCCTCTGTCCAATAACAGACTGGCGCAAAGATGCCGCAGCCCGTGGGGTGAAAGCTCGGGTATCCCCAGCCTCTTGCATTGCCACGTTAGAGCGTGTTCCACGGATGCCCTTATCAGCGGCGTCCCTGTCTCCGTAGTGAAGACCAACTTCGCATCCTGCCAGGTCTCACCGGCCTTCAACCTCCATTCCGCTTGCCGTGCCCGTTGTCGTCTCATAGCGTCCATTGCCTCTGAGGGCAGAACGATGGCCCTCATTCCGGCCTCCGTCTTGGGCGGTTCCTCAACCCACTGGCCCTTGACGGCTCGCAGGGTGGCCCGGATCGTGATCGTATTCTCTGCCCAGCGCACATCGTCCCACTTCAGAGCAGTTAACTCACCAATACGGCAACCACTGGCCACCGCCACCGCCCACAGTGGGCCATACCTGTGCTCTCGTGTCCCGTGAAGGAAGGTGCTCAGTTCGTCCATTGCCCAAATGGTCTTGCGCTTGGCCTTGTGCCGTGGCACCAACACCCTATCTGCCGGGTTGCCGGGCAGCCAGCCCCACATAACGGCCATTCTGAGGGCTCTATGGATCAGACTGTGCACCAGGCTTGGTATGCGGGTGTGGCCCTTCTCGCTTAAGTAATTGTAGAGGGCTTGCAGGTGTTCCGGTCGCAGGTTGGACAACCTGATGTGCCCAAGGTGGGGGCTGATGTGGCGGTCGCAGATGTCCCGATAGTCGGCCAGTGTCCCTCTTCGCACCGTGTGGCTCGCCGTGTCCAGCCACAGGGCCAGAAGATCATTCACGGTTTTCTTCCCGGGATCGGGCAGGGTGGCACACGTCCCCAACGTGCGTTGAAGATCGGCTAACTTCTTCCTGGCTTCACGCTCGTTCTTGGCGTAGATCGTCTTGCGCTTGCCGTTCACGGTCAGCGCTGCTAGCCAGCGGCCATCCTCTTTTCGCTGGTAGACACTGCCGGCGTTGTTGGGCATCGTTTTCTCTCTTCCCGATGCCCCGGCGCTGCTACATTCTTGCTACACGTGCACAAACTAGGCTGATGTACCCGTCCTTTTTGGTAGACGAGCATGACTTAGGATCATGTGCAGCAATGCGTATGGGTTCGAGTCCCTTCTCCCCCACCAGTGAAAGGGCCCTGAAAAGTACTGATATAGCGGTGCTTTTCGGGCTCTTTTGTTTTCGGGGGGCACGCCGCCCGACATCGTCTAGCGAATCTTGCAGCATCGCCAGGGCTATTCTTATGTACCGCGCCAACAGTATAGGCGCTGGACTGGTATGCTGTCACGGGCTCGATTTTGTGAAGGTGCGAAAACGTGTTCCGCGCGGCAAGAGAGCAGGTGGAGAGGTGCCAGCGAATGGACAGCGAATAAGCGAATGAGTAGACGCCCGATCGACGTGCCTCTCTCGTCGGAACAAGGCCACGGTCTGGCGCCTACTCATTCGCCGCCCCACTGTCTGTGGCCAATCGTGCTGGCAAGGACGGCGGCAGGGGCTTCGTCCATACCCGACGTCTCTGAGTGCTGATCTTGCGGGGGGGGGAGAATTCGCTTATTCGCTGTCTACTCGCTGTCGCCAGTCTTCCTGCCTATGCGAACGCCCGGCTGACGCGGAAACGTGTTCCGCACCCGTTTTGTGACATACAGGCTTGCGGATGGGACCGGCTAGACAAGCCAGCGCGCAACAAATGCCTTACGCGGACTGCATAAAGGACAGGGATGAAAAGAAACGGTGCACCTCTTCTATCAAGAGCTCCAATACTTCTTTGGGACTATTGCGGAGAATTGGAGGCCGTATGTGTGCGTGCTGCCTGTATGACGTAGACGAAGAGCGGCCATTTCTGGCACGCTTCATGCTGCCCCTGAGTTGGGTTACCCGTTCCCATGGGTAGGCTTGAGAAATCGAGAAATAGGAGGACGAAATGTTCGCACGCTTGATAAACTTCAAACTGAAGCAAGGAACCGTCGACGAGATGCGAAAGCTAACGGAGCAAGTTGCCGTACCCTGGCTCCGGGGACAAAAAGGGTTTCACGGTCTCCACCTTGTGCAGGTGAGTGATACGGAGATGATTGCGTTTGAGACGTTTGAGCGCAAGGAAGACGTCGATGCCATCAGGGAGGAAACCGAACGAAAGATCCAGCAAGTTATTGGCCATATCCTTGCTGCCCCACCTTCCTTCACGACGGGTAACCTGGCCGTCCACGCGGCAGGCCACGAACCTCACCGCGGGCCAGGGCTTCATCGATAGCGCAGTTGATTGCTCGCTCCTATTTGACGTGCTTGCGGCGGCGCAGACCGTCGTCCGTCTAGCACGCTCGCGTGATGATGCCGACGGGGGTGCCTGGTGGCAGTGGCGCCGCAAGCTACTGGTACTGTGGGCCGCCGGGTGCCCGCTCGCCGGTATTGTACAACGTGCATTCAGGCGGCTGAAAAGGAAACTGCTAGAGCGAGCCCACGGGCCCGGATTCCTCCTTGATTGTTCAACAACTCTCAAGGGTATTATAGCAGGTTCGGGTGGGCACGTGGAGCGATCGAGCGGGTGGTGTGACTCACGTGCAGTGCAGCCCCAGCCCTTGACATCGCCCTTATAATAGAATGTGTGCTCGCCCGTCCAGCGGTATCTCCAATCAGGCGAAGGGAGAAAAGTGCTACATATGCGCCTTATACGAGTAGTTGCCATCCTGGGTTCTACAATCTTGATGCTTGTCGTCCTCGTGTTGTCGTCTGCCCTTTCGGGTGCCGAGTCACACTGCCGGTTTGCGTCCGATTTCCAGGCGCTCCGCGATCAGATTCCGGACATCGTGGGCGATTGCGTCGAAGATGGGCAGTACGATGCGGCAACCGGACGGTGGTCCCAGGCCACGACGACGGGCGTGCTTGTGAGCGGTGGGCGCGACTACTTCCCAGCTTTTTCGGATGGCGACCGTAAATGGGTAGATGGCCCGTTCGGGCTGCAAGACCGGCGCGGTGGCGAACGCTTCGGTTGGGAAATCGTGCTTCAGCGATCGGCGGACGTCGAGTACAATACCCTAGGGGAAGTAAAGTCGCCCGTTGAGGAGTTTGAGCACGAGCACCCGCCCACACCAATCTCATCTCTACGCCCGCTCACACCAAGCAAACCCATGGACGTACAGTACGATGCCCAGGGGACTGAGACGTACTACGAGGAACAGGATCGGGACTCCGCAGGCACGAACCTGGCCGTCCTCCGTCAAACCCTGCGCGCTACAGTAGAGTACCACTACGATTCATATGGCCGGGTGGTTGGACAGCAGGAGACATCCACGAGTGACGATGCCCCAGAGCTTGACATTACTGAGACTATTCAAAGGCTGACGACAACTTACGACTCTATGGGACTGGTCGTGTCGACATACGAAACGACTTACTCGGATGAAGAGAAGACAGCTGCCTTCGATGCGCTTTGGCGGGCGATGGCCATCGACACGACCCCGCCTGGCTCGAGCCCCGACCTCGGGAGCCCGCAAACGGATGCCGCACCGTCGCGGGACCCGGAGTCTTCGACCGAGTCCGAACGGCCGACTGACACAGCTACTGTTCCCGGGTCTTCCGATACACGGATAGAAGCCGCCACGCCCACGCCGACCGAGCGAGACGCCAGGCCGACTTCCACGACGGAACCGACCCGTCCAACGGCCACCCCCGATCGCGGAGCGACGGCGACCCCCGAATCCCGGGTCACGCCATCGCCGACAAGGCCCACGGCGACGCCCGTGGAGCGCCAGCCTGCGCCGACGGCGACGCCAACACCAGGCCCGCGCCAGTCGACTCCAACGCCAACCACTCCGAGGGGACGGTAATCGGTCGGGCAGCCAGGCTCGTCGCGTCTGCGTCACCAAATGGAACCCAAACATCGCAGGGGGCATTGACTTGCTGCCTGGTTAGCGGCTATTATACCGCGCAGATAACGCTTTTCGGGGAGGCTCTGTCTTCGCGTGCCATCGTTCCGGTTTGCGTCATGCCTGGTTCTTTGCGTAGCGCTATCTGTGCTATCGTGCTCACCGCAGCCAGGGACGCCGACCCCGGCACCGACCGAGGCGCCGACGGCGACCCTTGCACCTACCAGCACGATCCGCCCCACGCCAACTTCGGTGCCGAAACCGTCTCCTACCGTGGTCGTGCCGCAGCCGACGCGAGGGCCGATGGCGACCGCCATTCAGCCCACGCCGACTAGGACGCCGCGGCCGACGGC
The DNA here is from genome assembly GCA_016210495.1 of Chloroflexota bacterium. Next base: position 18,724 of record JACQUC010000165.1, on the reverse strand, counting down.
TACGCCCAGGCCCGCGCGCCCAACCGCTGTGCCAAAGCCAACGCTCCAACCCCCACGGGCGGTTCCCGAGGTCGAGGGCCAGTGGGTGACGAGCAGGGCCGCGAACGCGAGGAACTACTACCGGAAGAGCGACCCCAGATGGCGAGACCTGGCGGAGCGGAATCGCGTCTGGTTCAAGACGCTCGAGGACCTGCTGGCGGCCTACCCGAACCGGCGGCCGCCGCCATAGAAGAGTCTGAACCGCAGATTGACGCAGATTAGTGGATTATGCAGATTACCGGATCACCGAGATTCGGCATCTGCGAAATCCCTTAATCTGCTTAATCTGCGGTTCAGACCCCCCGCGGCACCTGCGGTGGACGCATCCTCGTGCTATAGGTTACGCCGCCGCGACGAGATAGACCTTCCTCATCACGTACTCGGCCAGTCTCTCCAGCGAGTCCAGGTTTTCGGGGATTACCTCCTCGTCGGCCACCTCGATGCCGAAGGTTTCTTCGACGAACATGATCAGCTCGAGAACTCCCGTGGAGTCGATGATGCGATTCTCGAGGAACGAGTCGTCGTCGCCCAGAGTGGTCTCTTCATCGAAGATGAAGTTGTCGAAAACGAATGTCCTCACCTGCTTCTTGATGGCCTGATGGGTTATCAATGTATTCGTATCTCCTTTCACGATGCCAGGCCCAGCCTTTCCGTGACGAGCCGCAGGACCGCCGCGGACTCCGGCTCCCGCAGCCTGGCCAGCCCTTCCTCGCGGGTAAGGCGACCTTCGCGGACGAGCGCTGCCAACTCGGCGGCGTACGGGTGCAGGTTGTGATGCTCCTTGTGTACGGCGTTACCGAGCGTGTTTAGCAGACAATTGCTTGAATTTGGGTCGGTATCCAGCGGTCGCCGCCAACCCAGCTTGGTGATCTCTGCCAGGATGATCTCCTCGTCGTACTCCAGGAACGCCAGCGGCGAGGCAAAATACGGGAAGCGCCCGGTGGCGAAATGGACCTCCTCCGGGAAGTAGGGCCGGACGGCATCGCCGGCGATCTCTTCCAACACGCGGAAACTGGCTCCCATCGTCGCGCGAACCATGGCCGGCGTGGTCCTGTAGAACGCCGAGGTCGGGGGTATCTGGCCGGGCGACCATCCGAAGGCGACAAATGGGATTTCCTTTTCGATAGCAAGCCGCAGCGCGCTCGATTTGGCCAGAGACATGCACGAGGTACAAATGGAGCTGGCCCGTCCAAGCGCCCGCTTCGGATACAACCCGTCATCTAATGAGGCCACAAAGATGCGTCGCAGGAGGCCGAAGGCGGGCTTGACGACGACGTGGTCGACGTCCAGCGCTTCGGCCGTTCGCCGCATATTGCCGAACGTCGCCTCGGCAACGAAGCCGTTGTCAAACGTGAAGGCCAGTACCCTCAGGCCGTAACGCTGGGTTAGCAGTGCCAATGTGTACGTGCTGTCCTTGCCGCCGCTCCAGGACATAAGGCAATCGTAGGAGTTGTTGCCCCGGACCTCCTCCACGGCCGCCTCGAACTCGGCCCTAAGTTTTGCCCTTTGCTCGAGGAGTCTTTGGGGCGTAGGCGCCTGGCGGCAGACGTTGCAGACACCCGCATCGTCGAAGCGCACACCGGGGAAGGTTTCGGGCAGCACGCATTTCGTACAGATTCTCAAGCCAAGCAAGCCTCCCGCACTCCATAGTCTGCCATGTTCTCGCCCTCGGCGATCACCAGTAAAGTTGGAGTCGCGATGGCGCCATCGCGACCGCGTCGGAATTCTTCGTTGAACAGCCCGTGCAATAGCTGCAACGACAGCACGCCGACCAGCGCCATGTTGTCCCACTCGGAGGGGGTGCCTACGCGGCACTTCTGCACCAGGCGCGCCACGGCCGCGGGTGCAAAGTAACCCGTCGAAGCCAGAGCGTTCGAGCACAGAAGCTCCTCGACGTAGTCCGGCGTTCTGTCGCCCAGAAACGCGCCGCTGATCGGGGAACGGTACGGCTGCTTTACCCGTCGGATGACCTCCCCGGGAATAAGGTCGCCAAAGGATCGCTTCAGCAGGTGTTTCTCCTCGAGGCCGCGCAGCTTGATCTGTGGTGGCAACTGGTTGCAGAGCTCCACGACCCTGTGGTCCAGATAGGGAAAACGCCCCTCGACGGAGTGAGCCATAGCCATGCGATCGCCTTGCGAGGAAAGCAGATACTCGGAAAGGAACGTTGTGATTTCAAGGTATTGCGCGCGAGCCAGCGGATGCCATCGCCCCAGCTCCATCTCGAGCATGATGCCAAGCTCGGCGAATGGATCGTAGCCTGCCAGCGTGGCTTTCATCTCTTGTGAATAGAGGCGCTTCAGCCGCCTGGTGTTTTCCCATCGAATCAAGTGCGAATAGAACGGGTTGTCGACGTCCTCCAGTCCCGGGCGGAAGAAGGCCTCCAGATACGGCTGGGGACCGCGCTGCAAATCGGGAACGAAGCCGTACATCCGGCGCAAGAGCAGTGGCCGCAGTCTGGAATGTGGCTGCCGGGCCCAGAAGCGCCGGATCATCGTTTCTTTGAAAATGTCGTAGCCCCCCAGGAGCTCGTCCGCGCCCTCGCCGGTCAGCACGACCTTTAAGCCCGCGTCGTGCACCATCTCCGAAAGAAGGTAGAACGGCGCAGGCGCGGTGCGCAGCAAGGGCATTTCCGCGTGCCAAACCACTTCGGGGAAGCACCGCGCTATGTCTGCTCCCGTGCATTCGAAATGCTGGTGCTCCGTACCCAGGTGCCGTGCGACCGCGTGTTGGAAGCCGGCCTCGTCGTACCGCGCATCGGCGAAGGTTATCGAGAAGGTGCGTAGGCGATTACTCGTATAGTTCTTGACGATGGCCGCCGTGATCGAGGAGTCCAGCCCGCCGCTCAGATAGGCGCCGACGGGCACGTCAGCTCGCAGCCGGAGACGCGTGGCGTCCACCAGGAGCTCTCGCAGTTGCCCGGCGTAGTCATCCTCCGAAAGGCCGGCCTCGCCACAGGAGAACTGCAAACGCCAGTAGCGCTTCAGCGCGAAGCAGCCATCCTTGACGCTCAGGTAGTGTCCCGGTGGCACCTGGTGCACATTATGGAACATAGTGCGCCCGGGGAGCGTCGACCAGAAAGTAAAGACCTGATCGATGGCCACTGGATCGATCTCGCGCGACACGCGTGGATCGACGAACAGGGCCTTGATCTCCGAGGCGTAGCGCAGCGCGCCGCCTATCTCCGTGTAGAAGAGCGGGCGCACGCCAAGACGGTCTCGCGCGAGGAACAGCTCCTGGCGGCGCCGGTCCCAGAGGGCGATGGCGAACTGGCCGTTGAGGGCGTGTAGGCAGGATGGGCCACGTTCCTCGTAGAGGTGGACGATGACCTCGGTATCCGAATCGGTGTAGAAGTGATGGCCTCGCGCCACCAGCTCCTCGCGTAGCTCGATGTAGTTGTATATCTCGCCGTTGAAAACCAGCCACAGGCTCTCGTCCTCGTTGTGGATCGGTTGCTGTCCTCCGGCGTGGTCGATGATGCTCAGCCGGGCGCTGCCGAGCTGAGCACGGCGATCCACATAGCAGCCGGTGGAGTCGGGACCGCGATGGTGGAGCATCCCCAGCATCCGCCGCAACAGCATTACATCAGCCTGTTCGCCGCTTCCCAGGTTTACCGAGCCGGCAATACCGCACATCCTGCCCTACGTCACCTCCTTCCTATCGATTTTGCCGTTGCCGTTCTTGGGCAGGTCGGCGCGAAACTCGACGATCTTGGGCACCATGAAATCCTCCAGGTGCCGGGCGCAGTGGGCGATCAGCTCGCGCGGTGTGAGGGGTGTGCCGTTGCGCGGAACGATCACGGCCTTGATGGCCTGCCCAAGCACGGGGTCGGGAACGCCGAGGACGGCAGCCTGAGCGACGTCCTCGATCAAATAGAGTACATTCTCGACCTCCTTCGGGCTGACCTTCTCGCCACGGGTCTTGATGATGTCGTCCTTCCGTCCGATGAAGTACAGGAACCCCGCCTCGTCCACGCGGCAAAGGTCTCCGGTGTACAGCACCGTCTCGCCCGGCAGTGGGCCCGCGCGGAACTTTCGCGCGGTTTCCTCGGGGTCGCGCCAGTAGCCTCGCGTGACGTGAGCGCCGCGCACGACCAGCTCGCCGACCTCCCCAGCCGGCAGACGCCTCCCGCCTTCGTCGACAACGTACACCTCGGTATTGGGAATCGCCTTGCCCACCGAATCTGGGCGGCGATCCAGCTCCTCGGGCGGCAAGTAGGAGACACGCTTGCACTCGGTCAGCCCATACATCGAGTATATCTCGGCGTGCGGGAATACCTCGCGCAAGCGTCGGATGTGGGCCACCGGCAGGGCGGCCGCGGTATTGGTGATGTAACGCAACGATGGAAATTCGTACTTGCGGAGGTCTTTGAGCTGCAGGAGGATGGCAAAGATCGTCGGCACGCCAGGGAATCCGGTAACCTTCGCTCTCAGCATCAAATCGACGACGCGGTAGGGATACACGAAGGATTTCTCCAGCACCAGGGTGGCACCGACCTTGAAAGCCATCAGGAGCTGGTAGAGACCGTAGTCGAAAGACAGCGGAAGCACATTCAGGATAACATCGTCGGCGGTGTTCGCGAGATACTGTGTTATGGAATTGGCGGCGGCGACGACGTTGAGGTTTGTAGCCATGACTCCCTTGGGGAAGCCGGTGGAGCCGGAGGTGTAGACGATGGTGGCCAGATCGAGGTCGATGCAATCTATCACAGGGGCCGCGCTCGATGCCCCTTCTAGGATGTCGCGGAACGCCAGTGTTCGTGGCCCTCCGAGCTCCGAGCTACCCGGGCAGTCCGGTACGCCGACGATGCAGCGCAAATCCCGCGCCCGGACCCCTGCCGCCAGCGCCGTGTTGAAGTGCAGGCGATCGCAGATCAGTACAGTGGCGCCTGAATTCCCCAGCATGTAGGCGAGCTTGTCGCTCTTCGTGGTGGGATTGATGACGCAGAAGACCGCGCCGGCCTTCAGCACGGCGAATATGGCCACCGCCGTTTCCACCGAGTTGTCCATAAAGATGGCCACGCGGTCGCCCCGAGCGACCCCCTCACCGATCAGGGAGTTGGCCAGGCCATTGGCCATGGCGTCCACCTCGGCGTAGGAAACGACCTGATCACCGCACAATATGGCAGCCTTATTTGGCCACCTCTGGGCGCTGCTTTCGAGGAAATGTCTAACCAACATCCTTCACATCACCTTCGCTCGATGCGTATCGCGTCGAGTTGCGTTGGGATTGGGGCCGTTCCACAAGAAGGTCTTTTCTCAAAGACAAAAACCGACCATCAGGGCTGATGGCCGGTTTCGCAACTAGCTCCCCGAGGGCCTAGCGACCAATCCCGCGGATGTCCGACGACGCGCGACACCCGTCCCCTCGGATCACAGCTTCCATCACGCTCAACGTATTTGTCGACATATGTTGCCAGCAATGTCATTATATCGGCTCACCGCCGGCAGGCAATGTCCGAAGGCGACAAAGAATCGCGCGTGTGCTTTGTCTGATGTGGACAGGGCAGGGTCGATGTTGTACACTGGCGACGAACACTGTATGGCGGGGGTTGACCTTCCTATGGCGAACGATAGGCGAGGTCTATGGGGGAATCTCCGACGGAGACGCGGGTTGCTGGGCCAAGCCCGCGATCTGCACCATCCCCGGCTTGCGCTGGTGCACCTTCTCCTCGCGCCGATCCCCCATCCCTTTAGCTGGTGGCTGAGGGGTGTGCTGTATCGCTGGCTCGGCTTCAAGGTCAGCCGAACGGCCACAATACTCGGCAATATCACCTTCAATGGGGATGGCAGTTTCTACTCCAACCTGTTTGTCGGGGAGAGAAGCCTGCTGAGCGTCCCACTACACATCGATCTGAACGCTCCGGTGAGGATCGGCAATGGGGTGACCGTCAGTCGCTACTCGGTCATACTCACCGATACGCACGAGATCGGCCCATCGCACGCCCGCATGGGACCGATGAAGTCCTTGCCTGTGACCATCGAGGACGGCGCCTGGATATGCGCTGCATCCATAATCTATCCGGGCGTGACTGTGGGGAGGGGCAGCGTGGTCTCCGCCGGCGCCGTCGTCGCAAAGGATGTGCCGCCCAACACGATGGTGGCCGGCGCGCCGGCCCGCGTCGTCGAGCACCTGCCTGAAGAGGCGCCGGAACGCTCGACGGTGGCAACGAATCAGGTCGACGTCTCCGTCATCATTCCTACGTTCCATCGCGAGAAACAGGTGGTCGAGGCCGTCGAAAGTGCGCTGGGGCAAACGGGCGTTTCGGTCGAGGTCATCGTCCTGGACGATAGCGCCGAGGGATCGGCGCGCGAAGCGGCCGAGGGGACCGGGGACCCTCGCGTGCGCTACGTCAAGCAGGAGGTACCATCCGGGGGCCGGCCGGCGCTCGTGCGCAATGCCGGCGCAAGGCTCGCCTTGGGGCGTTTTCTACACTTCTTGGACGATGACGACAGGCTTGCCGATGGCGCGCTGGCGGCGCTGGCGAGGGCGCTGGACGACAAACCGCACGCCGGCGTGGCGGTTGGCCTCATCGCGCCGTTCGGCGACGACCAGCAGGTGCTCCGCCACGAGCAGGAGTATTTCCGGGAGGCGGAACGGAGGGTACGCCTTGCGCACAATCGCTATGCCCTGGTAGCCGACATGCTCTTTCGCAACGCGCCGCTCGTCAATTCAGCTTGCACGATTCGCCGGGAGCACTTCGCGTCGCTCGGCGGGTACGACCCCTCGCTCGTCGTTTGCGAAGACGTCGATTTCTTCTTACGCGCCATTCGAGCCTTCGGCTTCACGTTCGTGGACGCGTCCGTGCTCCAGTATCGCGTCGGCCAGCCTTCGCTCGCCCACCATGATGGCGACCCGTCAAGGTTTGCCCGCGCTTCCCGAATGATACAATGCAGGTACAGGCACGAGCACGGCCCCCTCGAGTTCTACGCGCTCAAAGTGCTCGTGCGGCTCAGGGAGCCGCGCTAATGGAAACATCGCGGGCGACCGTGTGGTCGCCCCATGCGCGTGAGGCAAGAAGATAGTGCGATGATTGGAGACAGCCTGGAGAAGGCGACCGTCCTGTCCCCTCTCCCTCTGGGAGAGGGCTAGGGTGAGGGCTGCCCCACCCTGGCACACCGTTTGCGGCATGTTATGTTGACAAGGCGGCGCTGGAGTCTCGCGCGGCCTCGTGGTGGTGTGGCGGTTGATGGGGCGTTGCGGAACAGGGGAACGAATTGGCTAACACCGGCGAAAACGCGGTCATAGCAGCTATCCGCGCTGTGCGGCCGGCGGTGGTGCAGATTGTCACGGCGCGGCCCGCATACGATGCCTTTTTGCACCCCGTGCCCAGGGCCGGCAGCGGCAGCGGCGTGATTTTCGACTCGACCGGCTATCTCCTCACGAACAACCACGTCGTGGCCCAAGCCGATCGATTTACGGTTATCTTGCCCGATGGTCGCTCTTATATCGGCAGAATCGTCGGTACCGACCCGACGACCGATCTGGCCGTCGTCAAGGTCGACGACGGCTCCTTGCCAACGGCACACCTGGGTGATTCGGACGCCCTCGAGATCGGCGAGCAGGTGGTGGCCATCGGCAATGCCCTCGGGTTGGCGGGCGGACCGACGGTCACGTCCGGGGTCGTGAGCGCCAAGGGCCGCACGATTCGCGAGCAGGGAGGTTTCGCTCTTTACGACCTCATCCAGACCGACGCGCCTATCAATCCCGGCAACAGCGGCGGGCCACTGATAAATGTGGCCGGCCAGGTGGTGGGCATCAACACGGCTATCGTCGCCTTTGCCCAGGGCATCGGCTTTGCTATTTCCATCAACTCCGCCAAGCCGATCATCTACGATCTCATCAACCACGGCCGGGTGCTGCGACCGTGGCTCGGCGTTGCCCTGACGTCAGCCTCGCCAGCGCTGGCGGCGCAGTACGGTCTATCGCGCGACCGTGGGGTGATCATCCTGGACGTGCAGCGTGGCAGTCCGGCCGATACCGCGGGCCTGGTAGCCGGCGACATCATCGTAGAGCTCGCCGGCTCGCCGGTCAATGACGACGTCGACCTGCGCCGTGAGCTGGCCAAGCAACACATCGGGGCTACCGTCTCCGTTCGCGTCGTGCGCGACCGGCGCGAGGGAACGGTTAACATTACCTTGCGCGAGATGCCCACAAGGTGAGTGGCAAGGGAGGATAGCGCTATCAGGAACAAAGAGATCGCCGAGCTGCTGGAAAGCATCGCGAACCTGCTCGAACTGAAAGGGGAAAGCATATTTCGCATCAGGGCCTACCGTGAGGCTGCGCGCCGCATCGAGAGCCTGCCCGAGGATATCGCGAAGGTGCAGGAAGAGGGACGACTCGAGAGCATCCCCGGCGTCGGCGAATCCATCGCCGCCAAAATAGACGAGTACCTGCGCGCCGGCCATCTGCGCTACCTGGAGGAGCTGCAAGGGCAGGTCGCGCCGGGGCTGGCGGAGTTGCTCCAAGTGCCGGGCATCGGGCCACGGCGCGCGCTGACCATCTTCTCCAATCTTGGCGTCAGCAGCATCGCCGACTTGAAGCGCGCCGCGCGCGAGCACAGGCTTTGCAAGTTGCCCGGCGTCCAGGAGAAGAGCGAGCAGAAGATCCTCCGGGAGATCGAACGGCTGCAGCAGCGCAGCCGCCGCCTGCTTCTGGGTGTTGCACTGCCGGCGGCGGAGGAGGTCATCAGGCTGCTCAAAACGAACTCCGCCGTCGAGCGCATCGACCCCGCCGGCTCGATTCGCCGTTTGAAGGAGACCATCGGCGACATCGATATTCTCGTCGCCTCGAACCGGCCCCGCGAGGTGATGGATGCGTTCATCTCTCTGCCCATTGTCAAGGAGGTGCTGGCCAAGGGTACGACCAAGTCCAGCATCCTGACGAAAGGAAACTTGCAGATGGACCTTCGCGTGATCAAGCCAGAGGAGTACGGCTCGGCCTTGCAGTACTTCACGGGCTCCAAAGAGCACAACATCGCGTTGCGTGAGTTGGCCATTCGCAAGCGCCTGAAGCTGAGCGAGTACGGGCTTTTCGACGAGCGCACCGGCAAGCGCGTTGCGGGCGAGACGGAGGAGGAGGTCTATCGTGTTCTGGGCCTGCTATGGATACCGCCGGAGCTGAGGGAGAGTCGCGGCGAGATCGAAGCCGCGATGCGTGGCCAACTGCCCAAGCTGCTCGAGTTGCGCGATATCAAAGGGGACCTTCACACGCATACCGATTGGAGCGATGGCGTGCGCACGGCAGAAGAGATGGTCCGCGCGGCCGTGCGGCGTGGCTACCAATACATCGCCATTACCGACCATTCCAGCGGGCTTGGCGTAGCACACGGCCTGTCTCCCGAGCGCATCCTCGAGCAACGCCGCCTGATCGATCGTCTGAACGTGGAGTACGCGCCCTTCCGCGTTATGCACGGGATCGAGGTGAACATACGTGGCGACGGCACGTTGGACTATGGCGACGATATCCTGCGGGAGTTCGACATCGTGACCGCCTCGATCCACGGCGGCTTCGAGCAGCCCATCGAGAAGATGACCGAGCGGATCGTCAAGGCCATCCGCCATCGTTACGTCGACGTGCTCAACCACCCCCGCGGGCGCCTCATCGGCAAGCGTGCCGGCTACGCCGTAGACTTGGAGGCCGTTCTGAAAGCTGCCGCGCAGGCCGGGACTGCGGTGGAGATCAACAGCCAGCCGGACCGCATGGACCTGGACGACGTTTGGGCGCGGCGAGCAAAGGAGCTCGGTGTCAGGCTTGTAATCGACACCGACGCCCACGACACGAGCCATTTCGAGTTCATGCGCTACGGCGTGGCCGTTGCGCGCCGCGCCGGGCTAGAGAAAGGCGACGTGCTCAATACCCTGAGCCTGGAGCAGATCCTGCCGAGGCTGCACCGCACCGCAAGGGCGGCATAGCGGGGCCAGGTCTCAGTCGTGCCGCACGAGCCAGTCGGCCAGGCGCGGCCACAGGCTGTGCCTGGCGGCGCTTCCCGCCACGGTTCCCACGTGCCCTCCTTCCAGCAACAGCTCCTCTTTGTCCGTACTGGAAACGTGCTCGAGCACCGCGTTGGCCGATGGCCGAGGTGCAATGGTGTCAGCCGTGGCCACCACGGCGAGGAGCGGCAAGCTTATCGCCGAAAGGCGCACGGGCCGCCCGGCTATCTCAAGCGTGCCTCTTACCAGCTTGTTCTCCTGGTAGAACTCCGTTATCCACTGGTGGTAGGCGGCGGCCGGGAACGGCGTCCCCTCGTTCACCCACCGATACATCGTCTGCCAGCCTTCCACGTCGAAGCTTGGATTGCCGAGCTTGTCCCATAGGCGAACGTAAACGCCGACGGTATTGACCAGCGGATTGAGCATCTTGGAGGCAACGTCGATCAGCTCGCCCGGCATCGCCGGCAGCACCTCTCGAATCTTGTCGATGGGGAAGGCGCCCTTGGCGGTCCAGACCCCAAAGTCGCCGGCGTGGGCGAAGTCGATGGGGGCCGTGAAAAGGACAAGGTTCTTCATGGGCGCCTCCGGGTAAAGCGCCGCAAAGCAGGCCGACAAAGAACCTCCGATGCAGTAGCCAAGCAGCGTGACGTCAGTCCCCGCTGCTGCACTTGCGTGCTCCACCGCTCGCGGCAGATACCGCGTCAAGACATCTGTCAAGTTGATGTTGCGATCCTCTGACCCCCACCGCCCCCACTCGTAAATGAAGACGTCGAAACCCAGGCTGAGCAAAAACTCGACGAAGCTGCCGCCTGGACGCAGGTCCAAGATGTCGGGTCGATTGATTAGTGGCACGCAAAGGAACACCGGCGTGCGTTGGGTCGCAGGGGTTGTCCGCCGGTAACGGTACAGGCGGGACTTGTTTTTCCGCCACACCACATCCTTGGGTGTTTGGCCGATAGGGGCCTCCTTAGCAGTCAGCACTACGTGTGCAAAATCGAGCGCCCGTTCGGCCGAGGTCCAGATCGGCCCCGGAAGGGGCCATCCCGAACCATTGTGTTTGGCTGACCCAGCCATGTATTGTCTCCTCCCCCAAAAACTGGCTATGTTCCCTTATCAGTTCCCTTCTCCGGGCGGCCAAGGCGCTTCTCCAGGTTGGAGAACCGCTCGTCCAGGTGGCGAAGTAGCTCTTTTTCCAGCTTCGCGAAATGCTGCTCGAATTGCCGGGAAAAGCCTAGTTCCAGCTTGGCCACCCTTTCCTCGCGGTGTTCACTCAGCCGTCCTTCCAGGCCCGCAAGCCGATCCTCCACCTGGTCGACCTTCTCCTCGAGGCCGACCACGAGTTCTCCGACACGCGAGACGTCGTCACGGGTCGGCAGGTTAAGCGCATTCAACTGCGCCGTGGTGCCTTCACGCAACATCTTCTGAAAGGCCAGGAAGGATTCCAGCATTTTTCCTTGCGCCTCGGCGAACCACTGCGAGGTGGTAGCATCCTTCATCGCCTTGGTCCAAATCTTCTCGTTCGCTTCGTAGAAGTCCTTCATAGCCTTGGTCCATGCCTGCTCGTTGTCCTGGTACAACTCGCGCCATGCCTCGAATGGATCGGATCGAGCGGCGCCTTGCGCTGAACGGCCTTCGGTCATGGCTTATGGCTCCTTTCTGCCCTTGTCGCTTTTGGGCTCGTAACTGATACCTGCGTAGCTATCGAAGAAGTGGTCGATGAGTTCCCGGTAGGTCCGGAGCGCCGTGACACCCATGTCAAGCCACCAGCGCCCGGCATCTGTCAGGCTGTAAACACGGCGGGCGGGACCCTCTGGCCCTGGCTCCCACGTTGAGCTTACCAAGCCGTCCTTTTCGAGCTTGCGTAGCGTACGATAGAGCGTGCTCAGCTCGACATTGGCAAGCCCCAGATCTTGCAGGCATTGCTCGATGAAGTAGCCGTGGGCGCGCTGCATCGAAAGCGTGAGCAGAATGCACGAAACGAGGAAGTCGCGGACCGGCCAGCCGTAGGAAAGCTCTGCCACATCAGGGTTCGTCGCCTCCGACGTCCCAGGGTCGCGGGCTCTGGCGTCGGCAGCAGCTTCCGATTTCTCGCGCGCGCCGTCCCTGGCCCGGTCAGCTCGGGGCCCTTCCTTGGAAGGAGCGGAGTCCTTGGATGGATCTGTGTGGGATGAAAACTTTGGTCTTGACATTTGCCGCATCTAGGTGTATGCTGCATATAGCTGCAATCGCTCTACAACGCTCATTATAGCACTACTCGGCGGAAAAGTCGAGGCCGGGGAACAAACGTATCTGTTCAGAGTTGCCGGCGATCTGTCATTCTGAGCGAAGCGCAGCGTAGCGAAGAATCTCGGTGCACGTGGGCCGAGACCCTTCGCTCCGCTCTCCGAAGGAGTCCGGAGTCCTTCGGACAGGGTGACAGTTTGACCGGAGTCTGAACAAGTACGAACAAACGCCAATTGGGAGGTTAACATCATGCCTGCTGAAACTGCCAGAGAAGCCAGAGATGCCACGGCTGAGGCCGTCAAGGTCGCGCAAGACGCCGCTCGCCGCTACCTGGACGAGTCCGTCGCCACCAACGCCACCTACTTCAGCGCCTGGGCTGCAAGTGCCCAGGCAGCCCTACGCACTGCGTTCGAGTTGCAGAACGCCGGTCTCCAGACCTGGCGTGGGCTGTTGGACGCCACAAGCCAGGCCAACCGCTCTTGGCTCGACCAGTCGGCGGAGCTCATCCGCAGGAATCAAGATGTGACGGCCAAGATGCTCGCCGCCTGCTTTGGCCTTGCGGAGTCCACGCTGCCGCGCGGTCGTGCCGAACGGGAGCGGTAGCCTGCACGGTCCCCTCTCCCTTTTAGGGAGAGCGTTAGCTTTCAACTACAGGCTAAGCGAAGGCGAGCTGCGTTGGATCGGCACCAGTGCACGGCCAGTCTTTCTTTGCTACGAGCGGGCGTTGGCCGACCAGGCGCTTGGCCTGGCTCGATCCGTTGGCGCACGTCTGGTCGCCATCGACGAGCCTGTCGCAGACGACATGCCTTACCAGGCGCTTCGCCGGAGCGAGAGGCAGTGCCGGCCCTGTCTCTCGCTCCGAACACGCCCTGGTGCATGGCGCCCACCTGTGGTACGACCGGACGTCCCAAGGGTGCTGTTCTGACCCGCGGCTCAATGCTCTGGAATGCCATCAACACTAACCTCTCCTGGGGCATGCGCCAGGGTGATATGGCACCGCAAACAGGACCTCATCATCACAGGAGGCGAGAACGTCTACCCGGGTGTTATGGAACGCAGCCGTGCGTAACTGGTAAAATGGTGCAACACAATGGACTCAAACAATCAAAAATACACCATCGCAGAAGCTATCGAGGCGGCCCAGGAGGCCCTTCGGCGGGCCTATGTCAGCGCCCGCATGCTCACGGAACACGAGGAACCAACCAATGTTGTGCACGACGTCGGCCGCTACCTTGTGTCCTACGTCGTCTTCAACCGAGTCCTCTTTGCTCTATCGGGCGTGCCTCTGCAGATCGGCACGCGGGCCACGTACGATCTCCAGAATGCTGGTTTGCAGACCTTGCTTACCCTCTCCGATGCGGCCACCGTGGCGAATCGTGCTTGGTTCGAACTGGTTGCCCTGTTCATCCGCACGAGTCAAGACTCGATTGTCGGCCTGGTAACGCTGGAGGCTGGCGTTTTCGATGCCGCCGAGCGTGATGCCGACCCCTAGTATCAAACGAGGGAACAGACACCCACGGCCTTTCTTGGCACGATACTTGCAACGTTCGTTGGCGTCAGAAGAGTTCGCCCGCGTGCGCAGTATCGTGGGCTTCGTCAATCAACTTTCGAAGTAGACACAACCGGGGCCGCGGCAGGTGCCTTGCCAACCGCCATCTGCAACGCGGGAGCGCTTGGTTCGCTTGCCAAGCGTGCAACAAACTCCAGCGATATGCTAGAGGCTCTGACTTTTAGCCCTGAGTTGGGTCCGTTGCTTTCAGAAGGGAGGGGCATGGTGCAGCGTTCCTTGGAGGGTAAGGTCGCGCTGGTAACCGGTGCTTCGCGCGGTATCGGGCGGGCTATCGCGATGGAGCTATCGGTGGCTGGCGCGCAGGTTGCTCTAAACTATCGCGTGTCTGAGGAGGAGGCCCGCGCGGTGGCCGAGCAGATTTCGAGTATAGGTGGCACGTCGATCCTGGTCAAAGCCGACGTCAGCAGTGGCGAGAGCGCACGGCGACTGATCCGCGACGTCGTCGATCACTTTGGTCGGCTCGACATCCTCGTGAACAACGCTGGGATCACCCGCGACCGAAAGCTTTACAGGCTGAGCGACGAAGATTGGCTGGACGTCGTCAACACCAATCTCAGCAGTGCGTTCTACTGCACCTCGGCCGCGATCCCGATGATGATCGAGCAGGGCTTCGGGCGCATTATCAACATCAGCTCCGTGATCGGGCAGTCTGGGAACGTCGGCCAGGCCAACTACGCCGCGGCTAAGGGAGGATTGATATCCTTCACGAAGAGCGCCGCGCTCGAGTTGGCCAGGCACAATATCACTGTCAACGCCATCGCGCCGGGATTCACCGAGACCGACATGCTGGCGAAAGTGCCCGCCGACATCCGCGAGCAGATCAGGGCCAAGATACCGCTCGGCCGCTTTGGCTCTCCCATAGAGATCGCCAAAGTCGCGTGGTTCCTCGCGGCCCACGGCGACTATATCACAGGGCAGGAGATCAACATCAATGGCGGCCTCCACGTGTAATAGCAGTGTGTACGGAGGTAAACCATGAAGCGCAGAATAGGGGCGACCGAGGGCCACTCGAAGAAGAGCAGGGTACTGCACTTCAGATTCATCGGCAAGGAAAGAATCAAGGTCGACGAGCCGGTCAGATCGGCGGCATATGACAACTGCGCCTCGTGCCGGCTCGACGAGGTCATACGTGCCCTGGGTTCTTAGAATCTAGGGTAGATTTCGGTCACACGTGGAATGATGACTGTCACCCTGTCCGAAGGACTCCGGACCGCTCCGGTACGGTTCAGAATGAGACTCATCAGTCGAACCGTGGTGCACTACCACGGCCAGGCTGAGCATCCAACGCAGGATCTCGGGCCAGATGTCGTCGCGAGCACTTCGCCCGACAAGCATCCCCACGTGCTGCAGCGCGACGCCTATGTCCCCCGCGTACCACAGCAGCTTTTTCGCGGAGCTGCCTGCCGCCTCGTGAAACGGTAGGACGGAGTCCGGCGGTGCCACCGCGCAGCCCGGGTACACGACGTTGAGAAGGGGAGCACATACCATCTCCGGCGACACGCGCCGGCCTCCGATCCGCAACGTGCCACGCATCAGCCGATCCTCACGATATAGTAGCCGCGTGAGTTCTTCGTACAGCCGCCGGGGCATGGAAAGCTCGTCAAGCGACCAACGTTCCACGCGAAGGTGCGTCAAGTGAGCCCGTGGGTCTGGCAGGCTTAGCAACCAGTCCGTCCATCGCGACCAGCCGAACGTCAGGGGAGCAGCCGCATAGCTCACTACGTCCAGCCATGAGCCCGTCACGTTCGCAGGAAAAGCAGGAGGAAGCTCGCTAGGGCGTCCGAGCGTCGCCATTGGGCCAAACGCCCCGACGTCTGCGCCGAAATGGAGCGGCGCGCCGAGGAGCATTAACCCCCGCACTCTATCCCTGTGCAGCGCAGTGAAGATGGCCGCCAGCGTTCCACCGAGGGAATGCCCGGCCAGCAAAACCCTGCGATGCCCGGTTTCAGCCTCCACGGCCTGCAAGCAATCGACAATGATCTGTTCGGCGTATTGTGCCAGCCCGAACTCCTGCTCGTCGCTGTGCGGTTGCTCCCACTGGATCAGGTAGACCCGCAAGCCGCGGTCCAAACACAGACGCACCACGCTGGCGCCAGGTGCGAGATCCCAGATGTAGGCCCGCTTGATCGGCGCGGGCACGAGCACAACTACTGGCCTGTCCCCGGCCATATCGCCGTAGGCTTTGAGCGTCACGACCGGTCCGGCGAACGCGATCCGGGAAGCCGTCTCAATCGGACCCAGCCCCATAGCGTCGAGCATCTCGCCGAGTCGCCGGCGTGATTCATCCACATGCTCAAGCAGTGCGAGCAACGCGCTCAAGTACTGACCTCCCGAATCGGTCACCGCAGCCTTCTGCACATCCTGTGCCAGCGGTCTCCCTGCTAGTCCGCGATAAAAACCAATAGTTTAGGATAATCTCTCCCAGAGGTCAATAGGAAAATCGGGGCATGTTCATACGGCACATAGAGGATGTATAATCACGTTTGCCTTTGTGGCATCGGCCGGAATGATGCCGCATGTACTGTGGACAAGACGGGGGTGGGGTATGTTGTCTAATAACGGGGCTAAGAGCAATGGAGCCAGACTGAGCGGCAAAGTCGCCGTCATCACGGGGGCGGCCGGTGGCATCGGCGCAGCAACCGCCAGGCTGTTTGCTCATGAGGGGGCCAAACTGTCGATCCTGGACTTGGACGAGGACCGCCTGGGCGGCGTGGCGGCGGAGCTCGAGACCGTCGGCGCCAAAGTGGTTCATATGGTCACCGACGTCACCGATTCGAAGAGCGTGCAGAAGCTGGTCGACGTGACGCTGGACCGGTTCGGTCGCATCGACATCTTGTTGAACATCGCCGGCTTGACGCGTGACTGTATGTCGTGGAAGATGACCGATGACCAGTGGAACCTGTGCCTGGATGTGAACCTTAGGGGCACGTTCAACTGTTGCCGTGCGGTCTTGCCCATTATGCGCAGCCAGGGCTATGGCAAGATCGTCAACACGTCCTCCGTCAGCTCGCTGGGCAACATCGGCCAGGTGAACTACGCCGCGGCCAAGGCCGGCGTGTCGGCCATGACCAAGACGCTGGCGCTGGAGGTCGCGAAGTTCGGGATCAACGTCAACTGCGTTGCGCCCGGCTTCATCGACACGATGATGACCCAGGCGATGCGCCAGGACGTGCTCAAAAGGGTTGTCGAGGAGAAGGTGCCTCTCGGGCGCATGGGTAGACCGGAAGAGGTAGGCAAGCTCTATCTCTATCTCGTTTCCGACGACGCGAGCTTCATGACGGGCCAGGTCGTGTTCCTCGACGGCGGGATAAGCGTGGGCATCTAAGGGGAAGCGATGCCCTAAGCCAGGGTCAATGGCATAGGTTTACACTACGAGCTTCACGGCGAGGGCTCGCCGCTCGCGCTCGTCGAGGGGATCGGCTACGCCTCGTGGATGTGGTTTCGACAGATCGATGCGCTGGTGCCGCACCACCGCCTGCTGATCTACGACAACCGCGACGTGGGCAGGAGCGACAGGCGCGAGTGCTCCTACACGATCCGTGACATGGCCGACGACCTCGCCGGGCGAATTCCACGTGCCGAGCTACACCTGCTGCCCGATTGCGGGCACCTCTTCTCCATCGAACAAGCCGCGGGCTTCAAAAGGGCGATACTGGATTGCCTCCGCCGGGTAGACGCCTTGCCGGACGGCGGGTAGGGGCGCGATTAGTCACGCGGGGGACGCAATTGATCGCGCCCCTACCCCTGATCTTCAGGAGGACGTTGAGGCCGGTCAGCGCCTGGCCTACCTCGTCGTGTAGCTCCCGCGCAATGCTGCGGCGCTCCGTCTCCTGTAAGTCCACGAGTCGCCGTGATACCGCCTGAAGTCGTTCGCGCCCGGCGCGAAGCTGTTCGTGGAGCCGGGCCTGCTGGAGGGCCACCGCCAGCGAAGCGGTAATCTCGCTTGCGACCTTGCGGTGCGTGAGCGCAAACTCGCTCGGCGTATCGCCCCACACGGCCAGCCGACCTATCATCTCCGAGCCGACGATCAGAGGCACACCGAGAAAGGACCGCAGCCCCTGAACTAGCCTTGACATTAGTATGCGCATATATTATGCTCTTACGTAGGGAGGTGAGAGATGTGCGCATCACGGTCCACGTTCCCGACGAGATTGCTAAGGAAGTGCAGAGGCTCGCGGCCAATGAGCAAAGGTCGGTGTCTTCGGTGGTGGCTCAGTCTGTCGAGTTCTTCATAAAGGAGAGGAACCGCAGGCGGCTGGGCAGGAAAGTCCTCGATCTGGCCGGTAAGACCGGCGTAACTGCTGACGCCCTCGAGCAGCTTCACCTGGGGAGAGAAGACCTTGGTCGGTCTTGACACGGGCTACTTCATCAAGCTCCTCGAGGGACACGGTGAAGCAGCCGAAGTATGGTCTGGAATTATGGACGGCGACGAGGCGACCGTCTCCTGCCTGACGCTTTTCGAGCTCGCCCGACTCGCCAGAAGAGGGGCGATCGCTACACAGGCGGAAGCCACCTTGCGCGAGGGCATCGGCGCCCTTTGTCACCTCTCCTGGCTGGACAAGCCGGACAACCTGCTCCTGGGAGCCGATCTTTCGCACGGGCTGGGAATCCCCGCAGTCGATGCCCTTATCCTTGCCGCTTTCGTCGCCGCAGGCGCCACCGTCATCTACACCGCCGACGGCCATCTCGAAGCGTACCGAAAGAAGGGCGTGCGCGTCACGCGCCTGTAGCCGCACCCAGCCCCCAGCCCCCAATCAAAACTTGACACCGCTCCCCACTGCGCTGTAAAATTACGTCGATGAACGAATGGCTCGCCTTCGCCGCGAGCACATAGGTGCGGAAGTGGCTCAGTGGTAGAGCATCTCCTTGCCAAGGAGAGGGTCGCGAGTTCGAATCTCGTCTTCCGCTCCCATCAAGCTAGTGGGCTCTTCACTGAGAGCCCTTTTTTATGCTATAATGAGTT
>JACQUC010000182.1 GCA_016210495.1 Chloroflexota bacterium | reverse complement strand
TGACGTGCTGGCGGAGCAAATCGTTGATGTTGCACATACTCAGAATCAACCTCCTTCTCCACCAGCTATTTTACCCTTTCTTGAAAACCATTGTGTAGTACCACCGCTCACTGGGCGGTTTGAGGCGAAGCTTCATTAGTAATTGCTGCCACTGGGAAGCTTGAGCATCCTTGAAACCTGGGCCCATGCTTCTCACCAACTGCTCGCGCTCAGCCAGTGGCGTTCTGATCAAGTTCAGGTAGAAAGGCCGCTCCGCCCTGCCGAGAAAGGTACGCAATCGCTCCAACCCAGCAACATAGGGATTGTAAGCCCAGTTGCCCACGTAAGGCTCTTCTCCTATTTGCTGCAACACGCGTGGGCCGAGAATTCGCTGGAGCTTCCCCACCACGCCCTCTTCCCAACCACGGAATCGCGAGTGGCTAGCTGGGGTCAGACCGGTGGACAGCGCATGCAGCATCTCGTGATTCAGTATGGGCCAATAGTGCGCAGGCCTATTGAGAAACTCCGGATCATCCCAAAGCGTAATCGTGCAATTCCATTCCTTGCGTCCCGCACTACCCAGCCCGGCATCTAGCCGAATTGTCCCGTTCCAGCGGTTAACCGTCTTTGTCTCCCTCGTCAGTTCCGGCGCTATGCGCTGCGCCATCTCCTGGAGTTGGGCTGCCCTCACTGGCCTCGGTCCGCCCGATGCGGGCTGCTGGCTGCCACTCGTTGCGCGCTGCCTCCACTTCCTCGCCTCGTCCGCTCCTATTATATCACGAAGAGTCCTGGCGTGGCGCAGCGTTCCCGGTTTGCCTCTCGCCCAGCACATCATATCGCGGCCAGCATTGCGGGCGCATAGACTCTTGACACCCGCTGCGGCGCGTGCTATATATCGGACAAGCCATCAGACCTCATTGCTACCTGCCAACACAACGGCTAGCAGCCACGAGCGCGTTCTTGCGCTTTCCACGTAGACAAAAAGAGAAAGGGGGCACTGACCGCCATCTGGAAGTCGAGGCGCTAAGCGCCTGACGGCGGTAGGATCGAAGCGATGCTGAAGAATCCCAAGCAGGAATACCACGGCCCAATCGAAGACTATCCTATGGAGAACTACCCCGACTTCGAGCTTGGTAAGGCTCCCCATACCGATGTTCTCGACAGCTTCAGCTACCTGGACGAGCTGGAAAGGGTCTGGGGCAAAAACTGGGGGGCACAGGGCATCGGGAAGCTGAAGGAAGTAGCGCTGGCAAAACCCACGGCACACGAGACGAATCCTCTGTGGGAGAGGCACAGACAATTCTACATGCTCAGAAGAGAAAAGGTGGACCTGTATCGGCTGCAGAAGACCATCGACGATTACGCCGAGCTCCTGACGAAGGAAGGCGTGCAGGTCCACTGGATGGAGACGCCGGAAACCATGGGCGCTTACGGCCCGATGCGGAAGCTATTCATGGGCGCCTTCCCGATCGTGATCCGGGGTGGCGCCATCCTCCCTCGGCAAGGGCACGCCTCCTTCATCCGCGGGCTGGAGGTCAATTTCAACCGGTTCTTCGCCAAAATAGACTGCCCAGTCCTCATCACGATTCACGGCAACGGCATTTGCGAAGCGGGCGTCTTCGTCCAAATCGCCGAGGACGCCATTATGACCTTCAGATCGTGCGCCTGCAACGACGAAGCTCTGGAGCAGGTGATTCCCGTGCTGCAGCGCGCCGGCTACAAGCACATTCCGATTGCCGACTGCACCACGATCTACCAGGACTTCCGCGCGGGCGGCGAGTTCCACATCGACATGATTTTCGGGGTGCTGGACCTGCGCGTGGCCCTGATCTATCCCGGCTTCCTCGACTACAAGACCTTCAAGTGGCTCAGGGCACACGAGTTCAAGCTGATCGAGGTCGATCCCGAGGAGCATTTCCGTGATGCCCCGGCGAACCTGGTGATTCTCGAGCCCGGTAGGGTGATTATGCCTGCCCAGGCCGAGAGGACGATTGCAAAAGTCCGCGAGGCCGGCATTGAGGTGATCCCGTTCGACGCCTCGGGGCTGCAAGTGGGCACGAACGGCACGCGCTGCGTGACCCTGTCTTTGCGAAGAGAGGTAGGCCCAAGCCTAGGAAGCTAAACGTTATCGCCCCTGCGAGGGCTGCACCGGCAAGATCACCTGGAACCTCACCTGGGCCTCGACGCCGCTTTCTTCGCCGATGGCGGTGAAAGCCACGTCCTGCGTCGTGCCACCCGGCACGCCGGTCGGCGTCGAGGCCGCGAACCGACCTTCAAGGTCCGTCCGGGCAGTGGCCACAGTCGGACCCTCGCGGTTGCCCAGATGGATCTTCACGTTCTCCCCGGCCGCGAATCCCAGTCCTCTGAACCGGACTACCGTCCCAGGTGGGCCCGCGTAAACGTCTAGACCAAGGAACGGCTGGATGCGCACCACGGAGAAACCCTGCATCAGTCGCGCGCCGCTCGCATCGCCCATAAGCCTCACGCCGAGGTTTCCGCCGTTGGCGTTGCGTGGCACCATAAACCTGCCCGCGTCCGTGAAGGACCCGTCGAGGCCGGCCTCGATCGTCGCCACGGGCTGCTCGCGCCCTTCGAGGAACACGTGCACCTTCTCGCCGGGAGCAAAGCCGTTGCCGTTGAACGACGTCTCCGTGCCAGGAGGACCCGAGTAGGTCGTCATCTGAAATGACGGCGTAAACGCCATCACGTCGAAAGCCGTCGAGATGTTGCCGTTCGTTAGCTCGCCTACGAATATCAGCCTGCGTCTTCCCACGTCACTCGGCTTAGCCGCGTAGGCTTTTGTGACAGTAACATTACCCGCGTCGTCGGCCGCCGCCTCCAGCAGGGGCGTGCCAGTGGGCTCGTCCAAAAATACCCGCACATTCTCTTCCGGCGCGAATCCGTGGCCGTCGAATCCAACGGCACCTCCGGGTCCTACAGCGTAAGTGTGCAAGTCAACCCACGCCACCCGCGGCGTGATCACGATGGGCTCGGTCAGCCTGGTCTGACTCGTCTCCCCCAGCAGGATCAGGTTGTATTGCCCCGCCTGGACGCCACGCACGCCAATTTCCAGCCAATCGACGTTGCCCGCCTGGTCGGCCACCGCCATCGCCAGCACCTTCTGCGGGCCCTGCTCGAAGAAGGCGCTCACGTTCTCCCCCGGCTCGAATCCGCCGGTGGCCAAGCCCAGTTTGCCATCCTGCTTCGTCGCATACGCGGCCAGGCTTAGCCACGGCTTTTCGGCCCTGACGTACAGCGTCGACTCGGCGCGCCGGCCGCTGCTCTGGCCCAGGACCTCGACCTTTCGAGCGCCCGAGGTGACCCAGCTCGGCAGCTCGATCGTTAGCTCGTTGATTCTGCCCTCGAGGTCGGCCTTCGCGCGTCCCACGTCTTTGAAGCCCTTTGTCTCTTCGTCGAGGACCCTGAGCACCACCGCCTCTCCCGGCGCGAACCCTTCGACCGATAGACCGAAGTCGCCGTTCTGCCACACCGTCGATGCCGCCAGGCTCAGTGATGGCTCCACGATCGCGTCGGGTATCGAGGTTGCTCCTCTCGATTCCGCCGGCGCTCCTCGCTGGCAGCCGGCAAGGAAAGGATATAGCCCGATGATAGTCACCAACAGGGCCAAAAACAAGAGTCGCTTGCGCATCCCCAGAAACGTCGTAATGATGGAAATCACGCCAACACCTTCCCTTTCAATTCAAAAAGACCACGCTGGCTCAAATCACGCCTTCGGGAAGGGGACGCAAGAAGCGTGCCAGAATGTCGCTGCCCCAGGGGCGTACCCCGCTCATTGGCTAGTGGCAGCGTGAGAACCGCACGGGGCATCAAGAGGACCTACCGCTCGAAAAGTTGCTGCCTAGAGAGGAATGTCACCTGAGGGTCAGGAGAAAGTCCACAAGGGCTCGCAGGTCAGGATCGGTCAGCGGAACCTTTGGCATCGTGGTGCCAGGTTTGACGGCTGTCGGTTCGACAAGCCAGCTGGTAATGAAGGCGCGGTCCCGATTCGCGCCCACCTTGCGCAAGTCCGGTGCGGCGAGTCCTTCAGCGTTCTTGCCGTGGCATGCCGAGCAGTAAGTATCGTACACCACTCTACCTTTGGCAACATCGCCGGTACCGCCTGGGGCAGCCTCCGATCCTGTTGCCGGGGCGGGCGTGTTCGACCTGGCCGGCGGAGCTGTTGCCGGCGTTGGCATGGCAAGTGGCGGGCTGCTGGCGCACCCCAGAAGCAGAAATATTGTGGCAATTCCAAGTCTGAGACTTGCGCTTCCCGCATAATCAGGCATAGCTCCTCCTTGTCCATTGCTATTTGCCGGTCGCAACTGCTAACCGGGCGCCGGGGTTGGACGATGCCAGGCCGGCGCCTACATTCGCGCCAGAAGGACATCCAGCATCATTGCTATGAAGATGCCCAACAGAAAGACTCCTGAGAGCTTGTAGCTAATCCAAGCCCGTTCCTGCTTCGGTGTTCTCCATAGTTGAAAGTTTGAAACCAGGTATGCGCCTGCTAGAAAAACTGTGCCAATAAGGTAGACGCTGCCGAAGGCGTTCAACAGGTAGAGAAGAAAAGAGACCAGAGCCAGCAGCACGCTGGTAAGTAGAATGCAGGTTGCCGCTCCTTTCGTCCCCGCCACCACGGCCAGTGTTGGTATGCCCGCCCGTTGGTAGTCGCGGTGATGGACTATGGCAAAACTCCAGAAGTGGGCCGGTGTCCACAGAAAGACCAGCGCGGCGACGATGGCTGCCGTCCACGACAGCGGAGCGTTTGTGCTGAACCAACCGGACAGAGCGGCGAAGCTGCCCGCCAGTCCACCCACTACCACACTCAGCGGGCTGTACGGCTTAAGCCACAACGTGTAGATGACCACATAGACAAAGGCTCCCGCGAGAGTGCAGGCGGCAACAAGAGGCCCGAGCCAAAGCGAAAACGGAATGGAAAGGGCGACGAGGGCAAGCCCCAACCCCAGGACCGCACTGGCCCGCACCTTACTTGCGGCCAAAGGCCTGGCCTTCGTTCGGTCCATCAAGACGTCAAGTCGCCTGTCGCCATAGTGGTTGAGCACGCTCGCCCCCGCCGAGGAGAGACCTCCCGCCGCCGCAAGCAGCAGCAGCCGGTCCCAGGCAGGGACAGCGCTGCCGGCAACCACGGCCGCTGCCCAGGCAACCAACAGCAGCGGGCCCACGATGTTAAGCTTCAGGAGCCGAACGTAATCACAGCCTGACAACGAGCTTGCCCTTCATCCCCGACTCATAGTGGGCAGATCGAAAACACCCGATTTCCCACTCCCCCAACCTGCTTGCCGGCACGGTGAAAGTCACGATCGCCCGGCCGCCCGGTGCGACGACGATCATCGTTCCGTGCCCTTCTTCTCTCTCCAAACGCGCTTTCTCACCCCCGAGCTCCACGACCACTCGCTCGAAGAAGTCGTGCTCGAAATGCTCGGGCCTCCCGTTCTTGAGCTCGACCGCATGGCCGATCATGATCTCGTGCTCCACCTTGCCTTCGTTGATAATCTCTATCTGGACGCGCTGCCCAACCTTCACCTGGAGCGTGTCGGGCTTGAAGTAGAAGTCGCCGAGAGTGAGCTTCAACTGGTGGCTGCTGCCCTGCGACACGCAGCCGGCAAGCAGCAACGCAAGAAGAGCCATCCCCGTCACGTCCCCAGGCAATCGAGCCCACCAAGTCCGAGCCAGATACCGCACCATTCTTGCCGTCTCCCAGCAGACTGGAGCCTTACCTCATTGCTGCGGTCGAACTCGACCGCAATAGCGGGGTAGAGGGCTCCGTCCGTCTTACTGGCCTGTTGCTTCAGCCTCTGGGAACCACTGTGACCAGGGCCGTCATCGTGGGCTTGTGCTCCTCGCACACCAACCTGTAAACTCCCGGCTTGTCCGCCATAAAGGAAAGCTCATACTGTCTGCCGCGGTTTCTCTCCTGCTCGGGGATAATAACTTTCCCGTCCGGGTCCTCGACGCGGTCTCGGTGCTTATTGCCGTTGATGACGAACATCGAAATCTTCACCCGGTCTCCCTGAAAAACCGTAACGGCGCTGGGCTCAAACATGTAAGACGAAACCTGCCAGGCTTTAGGATTCGACTTGTCGAAGTCGCCGGGCTTCTGGTAGGCGAAGCCTTTCGACATCTCCTCGGGGTTCTTGTCTGGCGCCGCGAGACCGTCCGTCGTCGTAGATCCTTTCACCTCCATAGCGTTCATATACACTAGTCGTTCCCCTGGCCTGAGCGCCGATCCTTGAGCGCATCCGGCCAGGAATGCCACTGAGATCAAAACGGCCACTACTCCCATAACTACGCGGTTCATCTTGCCTTACTCCTCCCATCTACAGAATCATCAATCTCCTGCCAGCTCCGCCAGAAGGCGGCCGGCCAACTCTTCGTCCGCTTTTTGCAGGGCTTCCAGCGTTCGCTCTCCCACCTCCTTCGATTTGCCGCTGGTCACGGCGACCAGGTGCTCCACCTGCTCCCGTGCCTCGACGACGTTCTTTTGTTTTATCAGCGCCGACGCCAGCTTTGCCTCCAGTTGTTCCAGAGGCTGGGCAGGCTCCGGCCTATCACCCAGCAATTCCTTGAGAATGTTCTTCGTGTGGATGAAGTGACCGGCCGGCAGATGTTCCACAACAATTCCATCGAGGGCCATCTTCTGGCTCGCGTTCGTAGCCAGCGCGTACGCTTTCCCGACGTGGTGCAACACCTCTTTGTCGTTAACGCCGGCCACAGCAACCTTGTAGCCAATCCAATGGTGCAGTTCCGCATCTTCGGACATCGCCACCGCCTCCACCCCCGCCACACCGCTGGGGCTGGATAGGCTGGCCAGCATAACGTCAGCCAGGAAGGCGACTGCCAGAGTTCCCAACGCGCCGAACAAGATGGTGATGAGCATCAGCCAGACGAGGCTCCTGTCTGCTCTAGCAACTGCCGTCGTTTGCACCATAGATCACCTACCTTAACTGAAGCTGCATCGGCAGAGCCCAGATGACGCCAAAGGTCCACAGGGTAGCAATAATCACCGTGATCACAAAGACCGAGGAGGGTATGAGAGCCGTGGGCGTGCGCCCGTATTCCCGTTTTATAGCGACGGAAAAAGCTCCGGTGCCCGCCACCGCGTCCGCCAACGTCGCCACCTTCCAACCCGCAAATGCGGTCATAACCATGATCAACACAAACAACACTCCGGCAACCATCGCCAGCATTCCCCCGACTCCCAGTGAGAGGTTCATCCAGGTGGTCCAGGATTCCGGCGTATCGCCAAAGAACGAGGCATATCTCCTGGGAACTCCTGCCAAGCCGGCCCCTGTGCCAAAGGCAGACATCAGTAGTAGCGCCGCCCCCATCATGTATGGCTGCACACGCGCCACGCCCGAACCCCAGAGACGCCGTTTGAGCAGCGCCGGCACACCGTAGTAGAGGGCGCCCATGTACATGATGTTGGCTCCGCCTGCCGCCATCGGATGGATGTAAGCCGGCACGACGAAGGTATTGTGGAGGAGTGGGGCCAACTGTCCCTGAATCAGCACATAGGACAACAGCCCTCCCACAAACAGCGTAATCATACCGACGATCATGGACCCGAAGGCAGGGTTGCCCCACGGCAGGCGTCGCAGCCAGCCGACAAACCCGTGCCCGGCGCCTCTCATCCTCGCTTCGAGCATCCCCAGGATGATGAACATATGCAGTACCGTGGGGACGCCAACCAGTAGCGAGAGAATGGTGCCCACGAACTTCACGTCGTAGGCAAGATTCGGATCCACCAGCAAGTGGTAGACGAACGTGGGAGGCACGAAGAACGGATAGAGCAGAAAGAGAGCTTTGGCCACTTGCTTGGCGTACACGGACTTGGCGCCCGTGGTTGCCTCGACCAGAACGTAGGCCACCCCAACCAGCGCCAGAGCAGGCATATAGTGGTAGATGTGGAAAGCGATGTGCCAGTGCAGCCTGTAGGCGTTGGGGTCGATGGAGACGTAGCCCAACGTCCACAAGAGGGCCGGGACAAATGCCTTGATGGCAGCGATCAAGCCGGGAACGGCGATGAGCAGCCCTGCCACTGCGGCAAAGGAGGCAATCGGCAGTTGGGCGAAGAAGTCCGCCCAATTGGCCAGGCTCAGCTTGCGTTCGACGGCGCCAAAAATGGTCCAGGCGAAGTCCACTACCACTGCGAGCATGCCCAGCGCGAAGACGATAAAGCTAAGGTATATCAACCATGCGGCTGAATACTGTTTTGCCAAGGGCACGGCCGCGTGATAGGTGATATTTGCGCCCAGGAGGATGCCGGCCAGGGCCAGGAGCGCCGCTGTGGCCATCAAGGAGAAGCCTACCCAGGCCAGCTTGTAGCTCCACAATCGCCTTCCGGCCAGGACGGTGCCTGCCGCGATAAGCAAAGCCGTCTGGACAAAGCCGAGCCAGAAGATGAACATCATGATCGCGTGCCCGGTGATAGCCTGGTAGAAAAAGTTCGGCGACAAGACCGCAAGGGCGGGCGTTCGTATCAGGAGCATTACCAGGGCAAAGACTCCTCCCAATGCCATAATGCCCAGTCCCGTGCCGCCAAAGGCTATCAGCAGCTTTCTCTCTGCGGGCTCGATGCTAATTTCATCCCAAAGAGCCATCGCGATCCCCTTCTTTCACTCTACTATGAGCCTGGCCACCATTGCGTGGTGAGCGATTCCGCAGTATTCGCCGCACCTCACCTGAATCTCCCCAAGTTGGGTGACCCGTATGGTTATCTTTGACGTCAGGTTCGGCATTACCACAGTGTTAAGGCTGCCATCTTGAATCAAAGATACGCCGTGCAATACGTCCGGCGAGAAGAAGATCAGGTCATAGAGGCCGCCGAACTGCAACCTGATGGTATTGGGCACAAAGGCGAATTGCCTGGCCATAATGTAGACCTTGCTCGTCGAAGTGGGCATCACCAACCCATCCGGCATAGTCACGTAGGTCTTGTCCCCCGGAGGAATGCGCACCGATCCGTCGGACAGGCCGTACTTCTGCTGCTGTTCGTTGATCTTGGACATGAACCAGTCTTCGGTGATCACAACCCCGCCGTGGGCGTGTCCGGCTCCCGCTCCCACAGCGCCCAGCAGATACCAGAGGGGAACTATGAGCATCACCAGAAACGCAATGACAAAAGCGGCCACCAAGTAGAGGTTGCTAGCCCGTACCGGCATCTGTAGCGTCGCCTGCATCCCAGAGCACCTCCTTTGAGCGCGCGCTCAGGAACAATGGGTGATTTCGGTGTGATCTTAACAGGGGAGGGGTTACAGCGGGGTGAACGAGGCGCGAGGAAGCGTTGCAGGTTAGTTACAGCTATCTAGGCTGGGAGGGGAGTTGTCGGGAACCGACTAAAGCGCGGGAGATGTGGGTATTGGGCGAGGCCGCGTCAGGGCATACCCGGCATACCGGGCATTGGCTCGCTAGGCGCGGTCTCGATCTTCATCATCTCAGCGTCTTCGACGACCTTTGCCGAAGCCAGCAACCCGTTGTCCAGCGTGAACTCAAAATCGGCCTGCGTGGGCATCAGCCAGCGCTGCCTGTCGTCGCCAGCACGCATAAAGCTGGGTGGGCCTACGATCACCGTGGCGGAGTAAGTGCCATCGGGCAGGTCGCCGTTCGCGGCGTAGTGGAGGCCGCTGCCGCCCCACATCGGGTGAAGGTCGAGCTCCACCTTGTGTCCGGTGTCTTGGTTGGTCGCCAGGAAGCTAACCTGCGCATAGGGGATGCGGGTGTTCGACTTCGGATCCTCGGGCTTCACCTCGACGTGGTACTTGCCCATAGCCATCGCCATCTCGGTCCACTGGCCGTCCATAAGCATCGTCATCGGCTTGGGAGGCTCCAACTCCAGCTTGACGCGCATATCGGCCAGGTTGGCCTCGCCAATCAAAACCGTCTGCTTGGATGGATCCTGGAAGTGCCCTTCCGCAAAGGTCGCCTGAGGAACAAGGCCGAGAACAATCGTCGCTAGAGCAATCAAAGAGACAAGCCGGAATCGACGCATTGTTAGCTCCTTTCTGCCTCCGTTTGCCGTATCATATAATATGTCTAAGTGTGGTGAGGACCTCGGCGAAGCTGCAATAGAACCCCCTCCTGCGCTTGCCAGACTAGATAGCCTACCCGCGCACTACAGCGACTTCGAGAGGCCCTCCGGGAACGTCGTTCTGGTATAATAATCATTCCGGTGTTACATCTCGGTTAACGTCGCTGAGGAGACTGTTACAACGATGTTAAAGCTTGCGGCGTTAGCAGGGTTCGTGCAGTAGTCAGCGAGGATGAATGACCGACGCTCGCCCAGGGCAGCGCGCATGGCGAGGCTAGTTGATAGATAAGAAATAGCCTATGCCTGGCCGGGTGAGGATGTGTTTCGGGTCATCGGGGTCTGCCTCTATCTTCTGGCGCAGCCTTCTGACGTATACGCGCAGCCCCTCGAACGGCCCCCGATACTCCGGGCCCCAGACCTTCTCCAGGATCTCCTCCTGCACCACGACGCGACCGGCGTTGGCCGCAAGACAGTGGAGCAGGCGATATTCGGTCGGGCTCAGCCGGACCTCTCGACCCCGCACGGTGACCAGACGTTGCGCGAAGTCGATGTAAAGATCGCCCACCGACAGATTGGGGCGCGGACTCGCATGCTCGGAGAAACGGCTTCGGCGAAGCACCGCCTCCACCCTCGCGAGTAATTCCTCCGCCGAAAAGGGCTTGGTGACGTAGTCATCGGCGCCCAGCCGCAGACCCTTAACCTTGTCGCAGTTCTCGCCCTTGGCCGTCAGCATGATGACAGGCACCGTCGAGAACTCCCTGAGGCGCTCGCAAACCTCGTAGCCGTCCATGCCCGGCAACCGAATGTCGAGCAACACCAGTTCCACGTCTCCCTGTGCGACGGCCTGCAGGGCTTCCTCCCCAGTCTTCGCAGCCGCCACTGTGTAGCCCGAGCTCTCCAGATTGTAGCTGATCAATCTAACGTAACGCGGCTCGTCATCCACAACCAGTACAGTTGCCAAGCGCATCCTCCGACTCCTTTCTGTGTACCTTTCTAGGTTCGCGGTCTAAGAAACGGGAAGGCTGAAGATGAAAGCGCTCCCCTTCCCCACCGTGCTGTCCACCCAAATGCTGCCACCGTGCGCCTCCACGATGCCACGACATATGGAGAGGCCCAAACCGTTGCCCCGTTCGCGGTGGGTCAAGGGGCTGTCGACTCGATAGAAGGGCTCAAATACCCTGCCCAGGTCCTCGGGTCGAATGCCCGCACCCTCATCCTCAACTGTGATTATCACGTGGTCATCGTGTACCCGCCCGCACAGTCTTATTCGACAGCCCTGGGACGTGTACTTGATGGCGTTGTCGATCAGATTGTTCAGGACCTGCCCGAGACGCCGGCCGTCCGCGGAGACCTCGGGAAACTCGGCGGGAAACTCCAGCGAGAAAGTGCGCTCGGGCGCCACGGCCTTTGCCTTGTCGACGACCGACCGGACGATGTCTCTCACATTCACCGGCCTTTTTTCCACCGCAAGTTTGCCTGACTGGAGGCGGGCTGTATCCAGCAGGTTGTCCACAAGCTCCTCGAGCGTCTCTGATTCCTGTTGGATGATCTTGAGGAACTCCCTCGTCGTATCCTGTGTTGGCACAACGTCCGTGCGAAGAGCAGAAGTAGCGTAGCCCTTGAGAAACCCAAGGGGCGTCTTGAGCTCGTGCGACACGCTGGAAACAAACTCAGACCTCAGCCGGTCCAATTCACTCATCGCTTCGAGCCTGCCCAGCTCCTCGATGAGTCTGGCGTTCTCCGCCGTCCGCGACCTAACCCTCTCCTCCAACTCGGTCCCCCAGCGCGTCAGTTCGCGCATTGATTCCGCCAGTTTGACCCTCATCTCCTCGAGGGCCTGCGCCAACACCCCGATCTCTCCAGTATCGACGACCTGCACGCCGCTGTCCAGGTCACCGGCGGAGATCCTTTTGGCCGAAGCGGTGAGCGCTTCGATAGGCCGGACCAGGCGCCGGGTGCCGAAGAGGGTGGCAAAGAGCACGACAGCCAGGCCGAGCGACCCAAAAACCAAGATGGTATTTCGCAGCCCGGTGACGGGTGCAAAGGTTTCCTCAAGGTCTCCCCCGACCGCCACTCCCCACGGAACCGTCGACAAAGGGGCAAAGGCCATTACGTGGATCGAAGCGGCAGCAAGGTTCTGGTTCTCGTCGCCCAGGTCGTAGGGCACCGCTTCTACACCGGTCTGCCTCGTTCTTCCCAGCCGCACATAGAAGCCCTTGTGCTCGCCCGGCCCCAGGTACCCCTCCGCCTCCGTGTTCACGACCACCATGCCGTGCTCATCGACGACCTCGGCGTGTCCCGTCTCACCGAGCTTCATCGCCTGTTGGATAACGCCTCTGACCGAAGGACCGTTCAGGTCCAGGAGACCACCCAAGAGGGAAACCACGCGACCGTGAGGATCTTTGATCGGCACCAGCACGGCGGCCGTCATCCTACCCGTGTTACGCTCGATGAAAGGGGCTGTAATGCTCCTCTCCCCGTTTTGCAGCGACCTTAGGATTTCCGGGCGTGCGGCGAAATCAGGCCTGGCGGCCGACGGTCCACTGGGTTCGGCCAGAATCACTCTTCCACTCCCATCGAGAAAGTAGACTCCCAGGGAAAGTGTACCTATCCTCCCGTAGGCGTGTGCCAACAAATGCTCTTCCGCGGAAAAATCGGCAGCGCCCGGGTCGAAGGCGGCGAAATCGCTGGCTCTTTCCAACTCGTAAAAGGCCCTGGCGACCAGGCGATCGATCTCGTTCGCCGCCATTTCCGCGATGACCAGCCGCTCTCGCAAAATCCGCTCGGTGCTATCGCTAACCGCACGCATGCTGAGGAAGCCAAGAATGGCGAACAGGATCAGAAAGCCGAGGCAAACCACAAGCCCCAGCTTCCGGCTGAGGCTCTGCCTTCGGCTCCAGCCGCCAACCGTTTCTAAAGGGACCTTCTTGCCCGAAGCCGAGGCCATTCGTCTCGCACCTCTTTGCCCTCGGAGAGATTTCGTTGTGTGCCCCCCGTCGTTTGATCTCCAAATCGAAAACAGACAAGGCGTGTTCAAAACACTCGAAACGAGGAAACAGATGTGTGCGTCTTCATATTATACTCTCTGGAAGTTCGCAGGTGAATACCCTTGCCACACGTGCCCCCATCCCCTAGTCCCATATTCCGCACCCCACGACCGGGGTGGCGCAATGATGTAGAATAGAGACCGCCCCACGCATAGACCATCCCCACCAGAGGTGGTTATGCAGATCGCGGTCGTTGAATCGGTAACGAAGACTATTGGCTCCCTGGCGCTGGCCTATCCCTATATGCGCCAACTCGAAGTGGCCGAAATTATCGAGAACACCGTCACCAAAGGCCGGGAACGGGAAGTGCCTACCGGCCACGTCATCGAGGTGCTCATCTTGAATCGACTCTCTTTGCGCCCGTCGGCTATCAGCAAGATCGGGGATTGGGCCCAGACCCAGGCCGTCGAAGAGGTCTATGGTTTGGTCGCAACGTCCCTTAACGATGACCGAATTGGTCGCGCACTCGATGATATCCATCCTCATCTGAGCCACTTGTGGGCGTCCGTCGTCCTGCAGGGAGCTCAGCGGTATGGCATCGACCTTCGCCAGTTGCACAGCGACGTCACGCGCGTTCCTTTCGAGGGCGACTACACCGACGTTGCCACCGAAGACGGGAGCGGCAAGCCTCTGGCCAAGATCACCTACGGCTACACCGGTCACGAAGATCCCACCCGTAAGCAAGTGGCGGTCTCCCTCAGCGTCAGCGCTGACGGAGCGATTCCCTCCTGGTATCGGGTCTGCGACGGCAACGCCTCCGATAATCGGGCCTACCTCGCCCATCTTGAGGCGGTGCGCAAACACCTGAAGCTGGATCGGCCTCTGGTCATCGGTGACAGCAAGTTGATCACCCGTGACAATATGCTCGGCTTCTGTCGAGTGGGCGCCAGCTTTATTGGTCCAACCAGCCTGACGCAAGCTGATCGGGAGAATCTCCTGTCGCTGTGGGAGGCTGGAAAGCCGCTCGAGCGATTGGATTGGCCAACAAAGGCCAGAGCAAGGTTGAAGGGCACTTCCGTGGGTTTGAGCACTTGCCCATCCAAGTTCGCCCCATCTGGCTGCATCAGCCAAAGCGTATCGAGAGCCTGATCTTCGTTGTGATGGTGGCTCTGTACCTCTTTGCCTTGATCGAGCGAGAGGCAAGGCGTGTAGTCAAGGAGACCGGGCAGGCATTCGTCGGCTTGAGGCCGGAAGGACGGGATAAGCAGCCGGTGACCGCAGGCCGAGTGATCGAAGTATTCGGATCGCTCAGCCTGGTGAAGCAACGCCTGAAGATCGGGACCGAGATAGTCGAAATGGTCACCCCGACTACGCTCAGCCTGATTCAAGCTCAGATTCTTGATCGTCTTGGACTGATCAGGCCAGATATCTATCTTCACCCTACATCTCTCCCCACCCTTCATAAGGGGTGCGGAATATGGGCCTAGTGCGCTCGCAGGGAGCATCGGCGGAATGGGATACTTGGTCTCACAAGGTTGGGGCATCCACGTAGGGCTTGGGCGGACCCCTGCGATACGCCGCGAATGTTGCCCCGTCAGGCACCGGGGATATCATATGTCACAAAAGCGCACGGAGTGGTGTTTATCTTGCAGGGAGTGGTACACTTAGAGTCGGCGACGCACTCAGTCGCGCAAAACCGACAGAGGGCAAATGGTGTACGTGGCGCAACCAGTCGACATCCTGGCCGGCGATGCCGAAGACCGCCTCGAGGCGATCTTCAACGACCACCACGAGAGTATCGTGAGCCTTCTATTTCGTCTGTTAGGCGGCCGCGAGGAGGCCGAGGAGCAGGCCCAGGAGGCTTTCATCCGGCTGTCCAAAGATCGCGTGATCTGGCGGCCGCGTGAGGAGGTGCTGGCGTGGCTGAGGCGCGTGGCCCTCAATCTTGGCTATAATGCCCTTCGCTCTCGCAGGCGAGAGTTGGCCCGCCTTCAGCGCCACGCGCGTCTCGAGGAGCCGCTAAGTCGTTCTCCGGGAGACCCGGAAGCGAGCGCGCTGCAAGCTGAGGACATCGGTCGAGTTCGCAACGCCCTGGCGCAGCTCGAACCCAGGCAACAGGCGTGCCTGATGTTGCGCTACAGCGGGCTTTCGTACAGGGAAATCGCCGCGACCATCCGCGTGGCGCCCACCTCCGTCGGCACGCTACTGGCCAGGGCAGAGGCGGCGTTTCGAGCGAACTACAAGGAGTGACGCTATGAGATGTGAGGATATGGGAACGTTGCGCGCCTATCTCGACGGGGAGCTACCAGAGCAACGGGGTGGTCGCTTGCAACATCATCTGGCCAACTGCGCGCGTTGCCGTGACGAATTGCACCGTCTGAGAACCACGGCGATCCTGGTGGCGCAGGGAATGGCTGCTCTTGGAGATGTGCCGGCTACGGCGCGGGTTCCCGAGGCGCATGTGCTTGCCTCCGTTCTCAGCCGTCGAGGCAATCCGGCCGCGCGGGGCCGCCGGCTCAATTCAACATTTGGGGGATTCAGCATGTTTTTTCGTAAGCTTGTGCGGCAACATCGTCTTGCGCTGGCGGGAACGCTTGCAATGCTGGCGTTCATATTGATCGGCCTCACACCTCAGGGACAGGCGGCCGCCTCGAACTTCCTCGCCCAGTTCCGCGCCCAGAAGCTCAAGGTTGTCACCGTAGACCCTAGCGAGGTCTCCAAGGTCATCTACGATCTGTCGCAGCTCGGGCTGGTCGACGCTTCGCAACTGCGCGGAATGAATCCCTCGCCGGTGGCCTCCGTCGCCGAGGCCTCGCAGCGCGCCGGATTTCCGGTCAAGCAGCCCAGATCGCTGCCGTCCGGCGTGCCAACCGAGCCGGTGGTCGCGGTCAAGGCCGCCTCGACGCTCAGTTTTACCTTCGACATTGCCAAGGCCAAGGCCCACCTGGCCAAAATCGGCGAGACGGGTTTCAGCGTCCCGGCCAAATTCGACGGCGCGAAGCTGAGCCTGCACGTGCCATCAGCCGTGCTTCTGGTCTACGGACAGAGCAGCACCAAGCCACTGCTGGTGGGCCAGGCAGGGGCTCCCAGCGGTGAGGTTTCGGGCAATGTCACGCTGTCCGAGATGCGCGACCTCTTGCTGCGCATGCCGGGCCTGAGCCCAACGACGGCTGCCCAGCTCACGGCTATGGACGACTGGGCAAACACGTTGCCGATACCGGTGCCAAAGGACAGAGCGAAATGGCAGGAGCGTGAGGTCGATGGGGTGAAAGTCCTCGTCGTGAGCGACGTCAGCGCGCTGGGCGGCTTCGTCATCTGGCAGAAGGACAGCTTCATCTACGGCATCGGCGGTCCCTTCGGCGAGCAAGAGTTGCTGAACGTGGCGAGATCATTGAAGTAGGTAGCGTGCGCCATTGAAGCGGTAGCACCTGTAGCCGCACCCTTCAGGGTGCGCGTGGCCCGTTCGCGATGGTGAGACAGCTTTTTGCATACAGACGCCGTGCTCAGGCACGGCGGGGTGCGCGCACCCTGAAGGGTGCGGCTACGAGAGACGCGCCCAGTGCGAATGTGAGCGAATTGTCGTTCGACAGGTGGTCCAACATATGCTCGCCATTGAAACAGACGAGCTCCGCAAGCTATACGGCAACAAGGTGGCCCTCGAGGGCCTTACCCTGCAGGTCGCGCGAGGCGAGGTCTTTGGCTTCCTCGGGCCAAACGGCGCGGGGAAAACCACCGCGGTGAAGGTCCTGGCCGGCCTCGTCGCTCCAACGGCGGGCGCGGCGCGCATATTCGGTCGTCCGCCTGGAGAGCCCGCGACTCGCCGGCATATCGGCTTCCTGCCCGAACACTTTCGTTTTCAGGACTGGCTCACCGGTGCCGAGCTTCTCGATTTCCACGGCCGCCTGTGCGGTCTGAAACCGGAACATCGACGTGCCCGGGTCCACGAGCTCCTGGTGCTGGTAGGGCTGGAGGAGCACGGCGACCGGCGCATCCGTTCTTTTTCGAAGGGGATGCAGCAGCGGCTCGGCATTGCCCAGGCGCTGGTCGGACACCCGGACCTGGTGCTCCTGGACGAGCCCACGTCGGCGCTCGATCCGCTTGGCCGCAAAGAGATTCGCGACCTGCTGCGCGCGCTGCGCGGCGATGGCACCACCGTTTTTCTCAACTCGCACCTGCTCACCGAGATCGAGATGGTTTGTGACAGAGTGGCCATTATCGACCGGGGCCGCGTGGTGCGTGAGGGCGCACTCGGCAAGCTACTGGCGGGCGAGCACGAGCTGCGCATCATTCTGGACAGAATCGACGCCACCGCATTGGGCGTCCTGGCGGCTTTTGGCGCCGCTCGCCAGGTCGACGCACGCACGGTTTCGCTGGAGGTGCCGGATGTGGCGGTGGCTCCGAAGGTAGCACGGTGCCTCCTCGACAAGGGCTATGAGCTTTACGGCCTGACGCCTATCCGGCGATCCCTCGAGGACATCTTCGCCGAGGCGGTGGAGGGCGGCGAAGGATGACGGCCCTGCTAATCGCGCGCTACACTCTGCTGGAGGCCTTGCGCAGGCGTGTATTGCTGGCGCTCGTGGTCCTCAGCCTGGCATACCTGGGGCTCTTTGCGCTCGGCTTCTGGCTCTTGCACAGAGAGGTTGCTCAAGAGGCGTCTCGGTCGAGTGGCGCCGGGGGCCAGGCGGCGCTGCCTATGTTCAGCGCCGTGATGGCGCTGCTGGGCTTTTACGCCCTCAGCTTCCTGGCCTCGCTGATGGCGATCTTTGCCGCGGCGGGCGCCATCGCCGGCGAGGTCGAGTCCGGGGTGATTCACGCTGTGCTGGCCAGGCCGCTGCGCCGGCGCGACGTCGTCCTCGGCAAGTGGATCGGCCAGGCTGTCCTGCTAAGCGTATACGTGGCCGTCATGACGGCCGGCATGGTGGCTGCCTCCCAGATCGCGGCGGGTTACAGCCCGCCGTATCCTTTTCAGGCCGCCGCCTTCATCGCCTGGAGCGCGCTTATCTTGCTTTCCCTAGGGACGCTGGGCGGCACGTTCCTGCCCACCCTCGCCAATGGCGTCGCCGCATTCCTGCTGTTCGGCCTGAGTCGGGTGGCCGGGTTCATCGAGGCCATCGGGCAATTCGTCAAGAGCGATGCGATGGTCAACCTCGGCATTGGCGTCAGCCTGGCCATTCCCAACGACGTGCTGTGGCAGGCCGCTTCCTATTACCGGCAGCCACAGACGTTGATCCTGGCCCAGAGCGCCAGCCCCGGCACCATTATCCCCTTCGCGTCGTCCACGCCGCCCACCACGTCAATGCTGCTCTGGTCCGCCGGCTACATCGTCGCCGCGCTGATCGGCGCCATCGCGATTTTCGGGCGGCGTGACCTCTAGCCCATGTTCAGGCGACCCTTCTGATATAATATCTTTCCGTCAAGGAGCAGGAGGGTACGAGTGGTAGAATTGGTGGCGGCGCGATGCAGGCGAGGAGCTCTGGCTCGCTCTCTCGGGCTTGTGCACCGCCACCCGGTGGCCATTCCCCTGGTGCTCAGCCTGATCTTCGGCGCCATCTACGCCGCGATGCTTCCTCCGTGGGACCTCATCGACGAGGAGCAGCACGTACACTACATTCAATACTTCGCGGAGCGACGCGAGCTGCCGACAATGGGGGACACCTACCTGTCGCCCGAGATCGTTGCCTCCCTCGTTGAAACCAATCGGTGGCAGCGACTTCGCCTCGCCCCTCCCCCCAATGATGACCCGAGGGACTGGGGCCTGGAGGGTCTCAGCTACGAGGCGTACCAGCCGCCGCTCTTCTACGTCACCATGTCCGTCCCTTACGCGCTTCTACCGGATCAAATGCTGGTGAAGCTCTACGGGTTGCGCGTCCTGGTGGTCCTGCTGGGGACCCTCTCGGTACTGGGCAGTTACGTCCTGGTACGCGGCGTCTGGCCCGACCACCAAATCCTGGCCGTAGCAGTGGCGACAACCCTAACCCTGATCCCGGAGCGCGCTATGGCGGTAAGTCGGGTCAACAACGACGTGCTGGTCGAGCTGTTGTCGGTGCTAGCCCTGTTGCTGCTCGCGCAATGCGTCGGACCAGGATTCGACCTCAAGCGCGGCATGGCTGTCGGCGCTGTCGTAGGCCTTGCGCTCCTCGCCAAGCTGAGCGCAGCGCCATTGATCGCCGCGACGGCGGTCGTTTGGGTCGCCGGGTACGGCACTGAGCGCTTCCGAAGCTGGCTCATTCGTGGCGCCGCCATCGCCGCCACGGCGGCCCTGGTGAGCGGATGGTTCTTCTACCGCAACATCGCAGCCTATGGCGAGCCAACCGGCATAGCCTCGTTCGTCAAAGTCGCTCGCTTCGCCCCGGAGGCATCCTTTCCGGCCATGCTCGGCGAGATCGCTCGTGGCTTCTGGGGCCTGTGGTGGTGGAATCGACCGCTCTACGCGTTTGGTGTCGTGGCCGCGCTGGCGTTCGTCGTCGCGCTTTTTGGCGTGGGCCTGTGCTATGCGCGCGGCCGTCTCTCCCGACAGCAGGGAATGATGCTGGCAGCGATGGCGGCGCTGGTGCTCTTCGCCGCCGCAGGCGTCTGGCAGGGAGCTTCCAGCGGATGGGTGCCATTTGTGCAGGGACGGTTCATGCTGCCCGCCTACGCCCCTATCGTCATCTTGTTTTGGCTTGGGATGTTTAGGCTAGCCCCTGTGTGGATGCATACGCGGATGCTCGGCGCAGCAATAGCTCCCCTTGCGCTCTTGAACGCATATGTGTTGTTCTATCTGCTGCCGAGCCACTACCCGTTACCGTAGAGACGACCCGCCGGGTCGTCTCTACATTGCCTTTCCTTGCGCCTGGCAATCCGGGCACAGCCCCGAGAACACTGTGTACTGCCCCTCGATCCGGAATCCCGCCTGGTCCTCCATCTTTGGCGGACTTATCGAGGCGCCGGAGTTCTCGGCTTCAAAGTCCCACACGCGACGACATAAACGGCACATGAAGTGGTCGTGCGGCGCGGTGTTGCCGTCGTAGCGGACGAAATCGCCGCAGTATATCTCGGTGACCATTCCCTCGCTTTGCAGCCTGTTCAAGTTGCGATACACCGTCCCGAGGCTCACCCGAGGCATGCGCTGTCGCACGAGCGTGTACAGCTCGTCGCCTCTCGGATGGCTCTTGAGCTTCCGCAACTCCTCCAGGATGACCTCGCGCTGCTTGCTTCGTCTTTGTCCTGTACTTTTCTCGAGGGTGTTCATCAAGCTCCAAAATACCTTTGCAGGAGCCCGGCGAGGGTCCTCGCGTGGCGCGCCTCGTCGCGGCTGGTGTCGTCGAACACCTCGTGTGTCTCATCGCCCGCCGCATCCCTGGCCTTCATCGCCATCTCGCGCTTGCCCTTGTTCGCCATTTGCTCCCCAGCTAGCATCTTCTGCAGATTCTCTTTCGTGCTGCTGGAGATCAGGCCGTTGAGGACAGCGTAGCGCATCGCGTGCTGCGCTTCGTCCCAGGCTATCGATTTCAACGCTCCGGCGATCTCCGGGTAGCCCTCTCGTTCCGCCTGCCAGGCCATGGCCAGGTAAAGCC